>NZ_JBSFIH010000051.1:0-71646 GCF_053597455.1 Streptomyces sp. NPDC001393 | reverse complement strand
GTCCAGGTGAAGATCACGGTGGTGTGGTGGCTGGTCTACGCCGCCCTGGCCACCTGGGTGCTGCTGCGCACCAGGTACGGCAACTGGATCTTCGCGGTCGGCGGCAACAAGGTCACCGAGGCCCTCGACTTTCCGGACGGCTCCTTCGACACCGTCGTCACGAGTCTGATGCTGCACCATCTGCCGGAGGAGCTGCGGCCCACCGCGCTGCGCGAGATGTACCGCGTCCTGCGGCCCGGCGGGCGGCTGCTGGTGGTGGAGTTCCGGCCGCCGAAGACCCGGATCGACCGGCACCTGGTGCACGGTGGGGTCGGCCATGCCATGGCGCACAACCGGGTCGAGCTGCTGGACACCCTCGTCACCGACGCCGGCTTCGAGCTGCTCGGGCGCGGCGACCTGCGGCGTGCAGGCGCACCGGACGCGGTAGGGTGAGGCACGGCCCTGTCCGGGGGCCGGGCGCGCCGTTCAGTGCTCGTCCGAGAGCAGTTCCTCGACCCGGTGGGGCACGGGGACGGTGTCACCTCGTCCTCGTGCCTGCGCGCGGGAGGACACGTCGTTCGGCAGCTGTTGCTCCGCCCAGATGGTCTTGCCCGTGGCGGTGTACCGCGTGCCCCAGCGCTGGGCGACCTGCGCGACCAGGAAGAGACCTCGCCCTCCCTCGTCGGTGGTGCGGGCACGGCGCATATGGGGCGAGGTGTTGCCGGCGTCCGACACCTCACAGATGAGCGTCCGTTCGTGGATCAGACGCAGGCCGATCGGTCCACAGGCATGCTTGATGGCGTTGGTGATCAGCTCGCTCACGATCAGCTCGGTGGTGAAGGCGATGTCCTCCAGACCCCATGCCGCCAGGCAGCGGACGGCATGGTCGCGCGCCTCGTGCACCGCACGGGGGTCGGCGGGCACCTCCCAGGAGGCCACCCGGTCGGCAGGGAGGGCGCGCGTGCGGGCGATGAGGAAGGCCACGTCGTCGCGCGGATGATCCGGCAGAAGAATGCGGACCATCGTGTCACAGATCTCCTCCAGCGGCCGGTCGGGGTGGGCCAGGGCGAAGCACAGCCGCTCGAAACCGACGTCGACATCGCGGTCCGAGGCCTCGATCAGCCCGTCGGTGTACAGGGCGACGACGCTGCCCTCCTCCAGCTCGATCTCGGCCGACTCGAAGGGCAGACCGCCCAGGCCCAGCGGGGGGCCGGCGGGAATGTCGGGCAGTTCCACCGGCTCGCTGAGGTGGGCGATGGCGGGGGTGGGGTGCCCGGCGCGCGCCACGCTGAGTTTCCGCGAGATCGGGTCGTAGACCGCGTACACGCAGGTCGCGCCGATCACCACCGGCCCGCTCTCCGCTGCTTCCGCCTCTTCGGCCAGGCGCAGGACGAGGTCGTCGACGTGGGCGAGGAGCTCGTCGGGGGGCAGGTCCATGTCGGCCAGTGTCTGCACCGCCGCACGCAGCCGGCCCATGCTGGCCGCGGCGTGGATGCCATGGCCCACGACGTCCCCCACGACCAGGGCGATGCGGGCGCCGGAGAGCGGGATGACGTCGAACCAGTCGCCCCCCACACCGGCCTCGGCGTCGGTCGGCAGATAGCGGTAGGCGACCTCGACGGCGCAGTGATCGGGCAGGTCCGGGGGCAGCAGGCTGGTCTGCAGGGCGAGGGCCGCGTTGTGCTCGCGCACGAACCGCCGGGCGTTGTCCACGCACACCGCGGCCCGCGCCACCAGCTCCTCCACGAGCAGCAGGTCGTCCTCGTCGAACGGGCCGGGGTTCTCCCAGCGCAGCAGCGTGACCACCCCCATGGTCGCGCCCCGCGCCCGGAGCGGCACCACCAGGTGGGTGTGCACACCGAGGCTGAGCAGCTTGGACAGGCGCTGCTCATCGCCGGCCAGCCACCACGTCGTCGTGTCCAGCACCGGATCGAGGATCGGCCGGCCCGTGGTCAGACAGCGTCGTTGCGGGGACTTCGAGGGGTATCCGGTGGGCTCACCGATGGGCACGATCGCCTCTGGCAGCTCCGCGTGGATCGACAGGTGCGCTGCCCGCTGGAGCGTGCCGCCGGTGATGGGCCCGGGGGTGAGGTCCCTCGCCGCGAGGACGCCCTGGAAGAGGTCGATCGCCACGAAGTCGGCGAGCTGCGGCACGAGCACCTCGGCCAGCTCCTGCACCGTGCGGTCGAGGTCCAGGGTGGTGCCTATGCGCTGCGCCGCCTCGTTGACCAGCGCGAGCCGCTCGCGTGCCCGGTCCTGGGCGGTGAAGTCGACAGCGGTGTGACACACTCCCAGCGTCTTGCCGTCGACGTCTCTCAGCGGGAAGGACGAGCGGAGCCTGAGCTGGCCCTGCGAGTTCCGGCGGGACATGCCGTGCGGGGGCGCCACGTGCTCCACGGCCGGCGTGATCCGGCCCGATGTCAGCGCCTGCCGCGCCTGCCAGTCCACGGCGGTGGGCACCTGTGCCAGTGCGGCGGGCGCAGTCGTGCGGGGGGCTGCGAGGTCGGCCGGCAGGCCCTCCATGGCGGCCAGCACCTGGTTCACCCACTGGAAGCGCAGCTCACTGTCGAGGACGGCGATGCCGATCGGCGACTCCTTCAGGAGGCCGCGCACCACGGCCTGATCGAGTGCCCACCGGCGCGAGTCGGAGACCTCACAGGCCACGGCGAGCCATACGGCACCCTGCTCCGCGTGCAGCGGACACACCCGCAGGGCCAGTTCGACCGGGTGGCCCGCCCGGTGACGCGCGGTGATCAGTCCCTCCCAGCCCTCCCCGACCCGCTGCGCCTCGGCGAGCAGGGAGGCCGGTGAGCGATCGCTGGTGAGGAGGGAGGTCGCGGGCCGCCCCAGCACACTGGGCGCCGGATACCCGAGGAGGCCTTCCGCCCGGTGGCTCCAGTAGCGGATCAGGCCGTGTACGTCCACAAGGGCGACGGCGGCAGATGTGATGCCGAACGGATCGCCCCCGTGCTGGTCGGCCAGATCCCTGAGATCCATCGTGTCGGCCGCATCCGCGGGCGGGGTTACTGACACCACGGTCTCACAACGACCCGGGTGTGTCTCCGGACCGGCCGCGGGTGCTACTGGCGCGGGCGCTCGAAGGTCAGCAGCAGCCCTTCCACGGCTCCGGGGCCCATGCGGCCCTTGACGTCGGCGGAGGTGATGGCCTTCAGGCCCCAGCCGTCCTCGGCGTGCTTGTTCAGGACCTTCTCCAGTTTGTCGCTGTCCAGCGCGTCGCCGATCAGCGACTCCCGGAAGGTGACGACCTTGTACTCGTACGCGTAGCCGCTGCTCATGGTGCGGTGTTCCTCCTGACGGACGGGGGTGGTGGCGCGAAGGCCGGGGCAAGCCAACCATCATCGGGCCCCGCAGCGGAAGGACGTAGCGTGGTCGGCGGCAGAAGCGGCGGCTCGTGGCGGACCGCTCGGCGGCGACCTCTTGGTGGCGTGATGTGCTGGAGTGCGACGGCGGATCTCGCGGCAGGCAGCGCTGTCGCGGCGGTCGGGGTGGCGTGTGTGGCGCACGTGCGCCAGGGCCGGGAACTCCCGCTCGCCGCACTGCCGTTGCTGCTGGGGGCCCACCAGATCGTCGAGTCGGTGGTGTGGCGCTCGGGCGGAGGCGGCGGACCCGCGACCGTCGTATGGGCCGTCATCGCCCTGCCGCTGCTGGCGGTGTGGGTCCCGGCGGGAGTGATGTGGGTCGCCCCGCCCCATGCGCGGCTCCGGCTGGCCTTCCCGCTCGCCGCAGGAGTGTTGACCGCCGCGTGGCTCGCCCGCGGCCTTGCCACCGAACCCGTGACGGCCCAGATCCGCGGCCACACCGTCGGGTACGTCCTGCATGCCTCCCCCGTACCTCTGCTCGTCATGGGCTACTTGCTGGCCACGGTGGGCTCTCTGCTGCTGTCCGGGGACCGGCGGCTGCTCGTGCTGGGCGTGCTGGCCGCCGTGGGCGCGACGGCGTGCTGGGCGTTGTGGCGGCTGGAGTTCGTGTCGACCTGGTGCGCCGTGGCCGCACTGTGCTCGGTGGTCCTCCTCGGCTGGGTCCGCGCACGCCGCAGGTCCGCGTAACGCATCCGCGCCTCGGCCGTGCCGGCGCCCGGTGCGGACGAGGATCAGCCTGTTCGGGTTCTCCGCCGAACGTCTCTTTCCGTGTCCGTCGTGAGTCGTAACAAGACCGGTCTGCAGAGGGATTCGCGCGCGTCGCCCGATGCGAAATGGTCCTGCCGTCCTGGAAGTTGATCGAAAGGAACGGCCATCGTGCGGATAGGACGCATGGCGCCCTTGCTCGCCTTAGGAGTCGCGGCAACGCTGGTCCCCGCCCTCGCCCCGGCGCAGGCATCCGCGGCGGAACCACTGAACGGATTCGCGCACCAGAAGCCCGCCTGGCACAGATGCGACGCGTCGCAGCCCGCCGCGTTCCAGTGCGCGACGATCGACGTCCCGCTCGACTACAGCCGGCCCGACGCCACGACGATCAAGCTGGCCATCTCCCGCATCAGGACCAGTGTCCCCGGCAAGCGGCACGGCGCGATCCTCTTCAACCCCGGCGGCCCGGGCGGCGAGGGCCTGGACATGCCGGTCATGATGAAGGACGCGATGCCCAAAAACGTACGCGAGCAGTACGACCTCATCGGGTTCGACCCGCGCGGCGTGGGCCGGAGCAGCCCGCTCACCTGCGGTCTCACCGACCAGGAGCAGGCCTTCGAACACCCCTACAGGCCGGAGACGTTCAGCCACGACGTGACGTGGGCCCGGACCGTCGCCGACAAGTGCCGTGCGAGGAACGGCGACAGGCTGAGGTACTTCACCACCCGCAACACCGCCCGCGACATGGACGTCATCCGCGCCGTTCTGGGCGAGCGGAAGATCTCCTACCTGGGCTACTCCTACGGCACCTACCTCGGGGCCGTCTTCGCGCAGATGTTCTCGCAGCGGACCGATCGCATCGTGCTGGACAGCGCCGTCGACCCCGCGCGGGTCTGGCGCGGCATGATCCAGGTCTGGGCCGAGGGCACCGAGCCGGCGTTCACCCGCTGGACGAAGTGGACCGCACAGCGCGACCGTACCTACCGACTCGGCAACAGCCCGGCCAAGGTGAAGAAGACGTTCTGGGACCTGGTCGCCCGAGCCGATCGCACGCCCATCGACGAAGGCGGCGAAAAGCTCACCGGGGACGACATCCGTGCCTCCCTGCGCGCCGAGTTCTTCACCCCCAAGGTGGCGGCCGAGGCGGTCGTCAACCTCAAGAAGGCTGCCGACGGCCATGCGGTCGCCGGGAGTTCCGCCGTACCGGACGACCAGCAGGGGCCGCGCCACCCCGGGGCGCCCGCCGCAGAGCCACCGGGCGACAACGGCTCCGCCGTCTTCTGGGCCGTGGTCTGCGGCGACACAGCGGCCTGGCCCCGCGACCCCGAGCAGTACCGGCGTGACGCGATCCGGGACAAGGCCAAGTACCCCCTCTACGGCGACTTCGGCTCCAACATCACGCCCTGCGCGTTCTGGGACAAGCCGGCCGAGCCCGTCACCGCGGTGGACAACAGCGTCGGCGTGCTCACCGTCCAGAACCAGTGGGACTCCCAGACGCCCCTGGTCAGCGGCCTCGGCATGCACCACGCCCTGAAAGGCTCGCGCATGGTGTACGTCAGGGGCGGCGAGGGCCACGGCGTCTACTCCGACGACCCACGCGCCTGCGCCAACCGCGCCGTCAACGCCTACCTGAGCACCGGAAGGCTTCCGGCGCACGACGTCACCTGCAGGCCGTCCGACCGCCGCAGCCCCGGCGTGAACCCGCGGATCGTCCCCGCGCCGCGGCACACACCGCAGGCACCCCGCTTCTGAACCGGTTCCCCGAACCGGCCCCTCACCGGCTCCGCGAAGGTCTGTGAGAGGGCCGGAGCGGGGCGGCTGGACTGGGGACCTCCTCTGTTGCCCTACAGCGACGAGAGGGTGTCGGCCAGGTCGGCGAGGCCCAGCGAGCCCTGGGTGAGTGCCTTCATGTGCCAGGTCCGCAGGTCGAAACCGGCGCCGAGGCGGCGGCGGGAGGCCGCACGCCCCTCCAGCCAGGCGCGCTCTCCCAGCTTGTAGCCGATGGCCTGGCCGGGCCGGCCCAGATAACGGTCGATCTCGCTGAGGCGGCGTGCGGTGTCGCCGCCGTGGTGCGCGGCCATGAACGCGGTGGCGAGGTCCGGGGTCCAGCGTTCGCCGGGGTGGAAGCCCGAGTCGGTCGGGATGGCGAGTTCCAGGTGCATGCCGATGTCCACGATCACGCGGATGATGCGGAGCATCTGCTTGTCCAGGTAGCCGAGGCGGCGGGCGGGGTCCGTGAGGAAGCCCAGTTCGTCCATGAGCCGCTCGGCGTACAGGGCCCAGCCTTCCTTGTCGGCGCTGACTGCGCCGAGGGTGATCTGGTAGGTGCTGAGGATGTCCGCGGCGGCGGTCCACCGGGCGGTCTGCAGGTGGTGCCCCGGGACGCCCTCGTGGTACCAGGTGCTGACGATCTCCCAGGTGGGGAAGGTCTGTTGGCACAGCGTGGGCAGGTAGGTGCGCCCGGGGCGCCTGAAGTCGAGGCTGGGCCCGTTGTAGTAGGGGGCGCCCGCGCTGCCCGCGGGCGCGATCCTCGTCTCGGCCCGGCGCAGCGGGCCCGAGATGTCGAAATGGGTGCCGTCGAGGGCGTCGATCGCCTCGTCCATGACCTGCTGGAGCCAGGCGCGGATGTTCTCCTCGCCCGTGACGGCGTGGCCGCGCCGGTTCAGATGGTCCATGGTCTCCCGAACGGAGGCGCCCGGGAGGATCCGGTCGGCCTCGGCCCTCATCTCGGCGACCGTCCGGTGGAACTCCTCCCAGCCCCAGGCGTAGGTCTCGGCCGGGTCGGGAGCGATGCCGTTGTACCAGCGGGCCCAGCGCAGGTAGCGCTCGCGGCCGACGGCGTCCGGGGTGCCGTCCGCGGCGGGCAGGTAGGTGTGGCGCAGCCAGTCGCGGAAGCCGGCCACCGCGGTCGTCGCCCGGTCGGCGGCCGCGTCCAGTTCGCGCCTGAGCCGGTCCGGACCGGCGGCCACGAACGCGGCGAACCAACTCGCCCCGCCGGTGTCCTGGCCGGTCCAGGCGGCGAGTTGCCCGATGACGGCGCGGGCCTGGCGCGGTGCGCACAGCAGTCCGCGGGTGATGCCCTCGGTCAGAGTGGCCCGGAAGCCGTCCAGCGCGCCGGGCAGGTTCCGCAGCCGCCCGGCGACGGCCGCCCAGTCCTCGTCGGTGTCGGTGGGCATCAGGGTGAAGATGCCTCGCACCCTGTGCAGGGGTGAGTTGCCGTTGCTCAGCTCGCGGAACCGGTCACCCGCCTCGTGCAGGGCGAGTTCCGCGGTCAGCCTCTCCCGCAGCAGCCGGGCACAGTTCCGCTCGGTGCCCTCGAACACCACCCCGTTCTTCTCGGCGTCCCGCTCGGCGGCGTCGAGCACGGACAGCGTTCGGCGGGCTAGTTCGGCGAGGGCCTCCCAGCCCGCCGGAGACAGATCCGGCTGCCGGTCGTCCTCGGGATGCAGACCGAGTCGGGTCGAGGTCATGGGGTCGAGGGCGGCGACCTGCGCGACGTGGTCGTCGGCGATCCGGCGGGGTGTGCTCGGCTTCTCGGACACGCTCCTCATGCTGACGTACCGTCATCGACCTTGTCAGCAGCGCGCGTCGGCTTTCGGCCGCTTGGTACGGCGGTCCGCACGGCAAGCCGCGAGCGCTGCTCGGACCGGCCCTGCGCCGTTCGGCGAGCTCGCGGCCGTGCCCTCGGGTCCTCCAGGGGAAGAGGGCATCGACCACGCGATGGGCGCCGGTGGGCCTCGACCGCCACGCCTTGGCCGGCCGCAAGCAAGCCGACGAGCCGCGCCCCGGGGTGCCGAGCAGCCCCGGGGCGCGCCGAGCGGGTGTCATCCCGTGGTCAGGGCGGCCTGCTCCGTGCCGTCCGTCGCCGCCGGCGACGCGCTCTCCTCCGTCGTACGCCCGTGCAGTGCCGTGACCACCAGCAGCGCCGAGAACAGGGCGGCCGAGCCGCACACCACGAACCCGATCGCGTAGCCGTGGCCGAGGGCGTCCAGGGCGTAGGCGCGGGCGGCGCCCGGCGGGGAGGCGGCGGGGACGGAGTTCAGGGCGAGCGGGCCGCCCTCCTGCAGCACCGCGTGGGCCGCCGCTTTCGACTCCGCGTTGAGGGACGAGGAGCCGGCCAGCGAGGAGGTCACCCGGGAAGCCGCCTGGCTCAGCGCGACCGCGCCGATGACCGCGGGGCCGAGGGTGAAGCCGAAGTCGCGCAGCAGGTTGGTCGCCGCGCTCGCCATGCCGGCCAGCGGCAGCGGCACCGTGTTGACGGCGGTCGCGGTGATGGACGACACCGTGAAGGCGAAGCCGATGCCGACCAGTCCGAGGGGAAGGATCAGCGAGGTCAGGTTCCGGTCGCCGACGTCGAGTCCGGCGGCCAGGAAGTCGCCCGCGGCGATCAGCGCCAGCCCGGCCGTCAGCAGTGCCCGTGCGGGCAGCCGGTGCAGCAGCCGGGAGGTCAGCGGGGTCAGGACCGGGGTGATGCCGTTGAGCAGCAGGAACGCGAAGGCGGTGCGCATCGGGCTCTGGTGCTGGATGGGGCCGAGCCGGATGCTCGCCGCGTACGCCGTGCCCAGGAAGCTGAACATGCCCACGACCGCGACCGCCGACGCGATCGCGAAGGAACGGTTGCGGAACAGGTCCAGGCGCAGCAGCGGGGAGCGGGCCCGGCTCTCGGCGGCCAGGAACAGGCCCACGAACACGGCGGCGATCACGAAGGCAGCGACCACCGGGGCCGATCCCCAGCCGTCCGTCGGCCCCTGGATGACGGCGTACAGCAGGGCGAACAGACCGACGCCGATGGTGATCTGGCCGCCCACATCGAGTGAACGACCCTCGGGGGAGCGGGAGTTGGTGGCCAGCCACAGACTCACCAGGGCGCTCGCGGCGGCCAGTACGGCGACCACCACGAACGCCGCGCGCCATGAGCCGTAGGTGCCGGTGATGCCGCCGAGCAGCGGGGCGAGGAAGCCGCCCGCGGACAGGCTGGAGGCCCATACGGCGATGGCGCGGGCGCGCTGCGGGCCGGTGTGCGTGCCGGCCGCGATCATGGCGAGCGAGGTGGGGAAGAGCGCGGCGGCGCCGAGCCCGGCCAGCGCCTGCCCCACCCACAGCTGATGGATGCCGGAGGCGCTCGCGGCGACGACCTCGCCCGCGCAGAGCAGCGCCGCGCCGCCGACGAGGAGCTGTTTGCGGCCGAAGAGGTCGCCCAGCACGCCGAAGGAGAGTTCGAGGACGGCGACGGGCAGCAGGAACGCGTCGGAGATCCAGGTGAGTTGGGAGCCGACGGGGTGGAGGTGTTCCTGGAACAGGCCGTTGAGGGTGGCCGGTATGGCCAGGCCGATCTGAGCGAGACAGACGGCGAGACAGCCGGCGACGAGCGTGCCGAGCGGGAGGGAAGTGCGCGGGGCGGCGGATGTGTCGGACATGAGCGGGTCCCGGTGTCAGTGGTGGGTGGGGTGGGCCGGGCGGTCGCGGCCGACCGTCAGGCGTGCCGGGCGGTAGGGGACGTACGCCGCCCCGTCCAGGCCGAGCGCGGTGGCGGAGCGTTGGAGTGCGGCCGGGGTCGCGGCATCGTCCCAGTGGCCCAAGGAGACGCGGTGTTCGAGCGCGTGCAGGGCGGCCACGGTCTCGGCGGTGGTGAACGTGCAGTGGCCCTGCCGCTCCACGTAGGCCTGCCGCAGCAGTGCGCCGTCCCCGGCCGTACGCACCCGGTCGCCGAACCGCCGTTCCTGTTCGACCGGGACCAGGTTGTCGGCGATGGTGTGCACGTCCAGCAGCGGCACGCCGAGGCCCTGACCGGCCGAAGAAGAGCGCTGCGCGGCCTCGACCGCGGCGGGGTCGGCGGTGATGGCGGCGCCCCGGGTGAGGGACGTCAGGTCGGCGTGCAGGTCGAGCCCGGCCGTCCGGTACAGCGCGCGGACCTGCGGCGCGTGGACGGAGCCGGCCAGCAGGCGGGCGTAGTCGACGCCCCGGTTCCAGGAGTTGTTGCCGCCGGCGGACTGCTCGACAGCGTACCGGCCGCCCTCGACGAAGGAGAGGATGCCCTGCGCGAACCACGTGTACTGCTGCGCCTCCTGGCCCGGCCAGTCCGTCGGTGCGGGCCGGTCCTGTCCGGGCGCCCAGGCGGGCAGGTTGAGGAAGGCCGCGGCCAGCGCGATCCGGGCGCGGCCCTGCGGGGTGGCCTGTGCGGCGGTGACGGCGTCGGTGAGCCTCTTGGCGGTGGCGGCCGCGGCGTCGGCGGAGCCGAAGCGGACCAGACCGACCTCCTGTCCGGGCAGGAGCAGCCGGGCGATGGTGTACTCGGCGTCGAGCTGGTAGTTGTCCAGGTCGGTGCCGCCCGCGACCAGGCCGCACAGGCCGAGCGCGCCGCCGACACGGCCTGCGCCGTCCCGGGCGATCTGCGCGTTGACGAGCCCGCCCATGGACTGGCCGACGGCCAGAGTGCGCCGCGGCGCTCCGATCTTCGCTCCGACGGCGTCGAGGGTGGCGAACTGGTCGCGTTCAGCGCTGTTCAGGGCCCACATCGAGCCATGGGGGTCGTACGACGACCCGGCCAGCGCATAGCCCTCGGCGAGCAACTCGGTGCGCACGGCGTCGGAGGGGGCGTCCTTGGCGACGGTGGGGCCGAAGCCGTGGCTGAACAGCAGCAGGGTGCCGTTCCAGTGGGCGGGGACGTCCGCGATCCAGGTGGCACCGTCGGAGAGGGTGCCGGTGAGGTGGCCGGTGGTCGGCGGGTCCGCCTGGGCGGCGGTCGCGGGGGCGGTGGCGAGGGCCGCGGACGTCAGCGTGGCCAGGGCGGCCAGGGCGATCCGCAGGCGGCTGCGGGGAGTTCGGGGGCGGGTGCTGGCAGGCATGGAGGTGGCTCCTTGAAGGAGGCTGCGGAGCGGGGACCTGGGAAGATGCTCAGTGCACTGAACGAAGGTGTGGTGGAATGTAGGGCTGTTTTCTTGCGGGGGTCAAGAGAGTGCACAACATTGCTCCGGCCAGAAGCGCGCGCGTAGGCCGGGCACCAAGGCCGGGCACCGAGGCATGGAGGCCGGGCGCGGTGGCCAAGCGCGGAGGCCGGGCGCGTGTGAACGGGCGCTACTGCGCCGGAATCGTCTCGATCACCCGGCGCGCCGCGTCCCGGGCGGGCGCCTCCAGCAGCGCGTGGACCGTGCGGAACGTCTTTTCCGCCGCAGCCGCCGGCCAGTCCGCCGGCAGATGCCGTACGGGCAGCCGGGGGTCGCCGCGGATGACCTGGAGCCACTCGGCGGTCAGCCGGAGGCGCAGCGCGAGGGCGTCCTCGGCGGCCAGGTCGGCGCCACCCGAGGCGTACGGCCGCCAGGAATCCTCGAAGTCCCGGTAACGAGCGGCCAGTTCGCCCAGATCCCAGGTGTCGTCGATCATCTCGGCGATGTCCATGTCGGCGTCCGCATGCGCCCGGAAGACCTTGACATGCGCTGCCAGCCCCAACTCGGCGACGATCGCGGAGACATCGACCTCGCCGGGCGCGATCCACAGCCCGCTGAACAGCGCACCGAAGCCCGCCCAGGTCAACTGGGAGCGCAGGTCGTGCCGCTGGCGCTGCCACGACTCCGGGAGCGAGAAGCCGAGCAGGGTCCAGGTGCCGTCCCAGTCCCGGTTGACCGCGCCGGACTTCCAGATGCGCCGCTCGCCGTCGCGCAGGAGCGCCTCCGAGCGGTCGGTGAGGCCGACATAGGTACGCCGGCCCGCGCGCCGGCGGCTCAGCAGGCCGCGGGCGACCATGCGGGTGAGGGTGGACCGGGTGGCCTGCTCGCCGACACCGGCGCGCCGGAACACCTCGATGACGCTCCCCGTGTACACGCACACCCCGCGGCCCAGCACCTCGTCACCGAGGAAGCTGAGCAGGAGGGACTGGGGGCGGGGGACAGGACCGGTCACGGGAACACATTACGAGGCCGCGTCCGCCCGGATGTCCCCGGCGGCCGAAGCGTCAGGTGAGCCCGTTGCCCGCGACACGCAGCAGCAGGGTGTGCAGCGTCTCCCGCTCGGCGGGGTCGAGCGGGGTGAGCAGTTCGTCGGTCACGCGCCGACCCGCCTGGTCCGTGTCGCGGAGGAATGCCCGACCGTCCTCGGTGAGCACGACGATGCGGCTGCGGCGGTCCTCCGGCGCGGGGCGGCGCTCGGCGAAGCCCAGCTTCTCCAGGTCGTCCACCAGGCCGACGATCGCGCTCGGGTCGTAGCCCAGCCGGGCGCTGAGCTCGCGCTGGAGCGTGCCCTCGGTGGTGGCGAGGAAGCGCAGCACGGCGTAGTGCCGCAGGCGCAGCCCCGACTCCTGCAGGAACGTGTTGAACACCTGACCCGAGCGCAGGCCCAGGCGGTACAGCAGATAGCCCGTGTCCGCGTGCAGGGCCCGCATCCACGGCTCGTCGGCGTCGATGGCGGTCGGGTTGTCGGTGTGCTGGCGGGCGATGACGGGCTCCCTGGTCTCGGTCGCCGGGTGCCGGTGTCGGCGCTCCCCGGATGGCTTCTCGTGTGCGGAGTCCAGCATGACGCACCAGAAGGTCGGCAACAACTATTGACGACAACAATTATTGCTCTTAGCTTCGATCTCCCCACCACCCCGCCATGCGAAGGGACCGCACGTGCCCACCATCGATCTGACCGGCAAGGCCGCCGTCGTCACGGGAAGCGGCCGGGGCCTCGGCCTCGCCTATGCCCACGCGCTCGCCGCCCACGGTGCGTCCGTGGTCGTCAACGACATCGACGAAGCCGTGGCCGAACAGGCCGTCAAGTCCATCACCGAGGCCGGCGGCACCGCCGTGGCCGAAGTGGTCCCGGTCGGCACCGCCGAGGCCGCCGACCGGCTGGTGAACCGTGCCGTCGAGGAGTACGGCCGGCTCGACGTCCTGGTCACCAACGCGGGCATCCTGCGCGACAAGGTGCTGTGGAAGATGACCGACGACGACTTCGACGCGGTGCTCACCACCCACCTCAGGGGCACCTTCACCTGCGCCCGAGCCGCCGCCGTCCGCATGCGCGAGCAGGGCGAGGGCGGCACCCTCGTCCTCGTCGGCTCCCCGGCCGGGCAGCGCGGCAACTTCGGCCAGACCAACTACGCCGCCGCCAAGGCCGGGATCGCCGCCATGGCCCGCACCTGGTCCATGGAGCTGGCCCGCGCGAACATCACTGTCAACGCGATCGTGCCGGTCGCCGCGACCGCGATGACCGAGACCATCCCCGCCTTCGCCCCGTACGTCGAGGCCATGCGCAACGGCGAACCGCTGCCGGCGTTCCTGCGCAAGGGGGAGGGCTTCGGCACCCCCGAGGACTGCGCGGCCCTCGTCCCCTTCCTGGCCTCCAAGGCCGCCCGCGGCGTCACCGGCCAGTGCATCGGCATCGGTGGTGACAAGGTGGCACTCTGGTCGCATCCGCAGGAGATCCGCGCCGCCTACGCCGACGGCGGCTGGACCTCCGACGCACTGGCCGACGCCTGGCCCACCTCGGTCGGCGCCGAGCCGCAGACCGTCGGAATGCCCGCCCCGAAGATCCCGGAGGCGTGATGGTACCCGCGCTGAAGCTGGACGAACTGGTCGCGATCGACGTCCACACCCACGCGGAGGTGTCCGCCAAGGGCCACTCCTCCCTGGACGACGACCTGCACGACGCCTCCTCCGCCTACTTCAAGGTCGAGGGCAAGCGGAAGCCCACCCTTCAGGAGACCGCCGCGTACTACCGGGAGCGGCGGATGGCGGCCGTCGTCTTCACGGTGGACGCCGAGTCCGCGACCGGCACCGAGCCCGTCCCCAACGAGGAGGTCGCCGAAGCCGCGGCCGCGAACTCCGATGTGCTGATCCCGTTCGCCTCCATCGACCCCTTCCGCGGGAAGGCGGGCGTGCGGCAGGCCCGGCGGCTGGTCGAGGAGTACGGGGTGAGGGGCTTCAAGTTCCACCCCAGCATCCAGGGCTTCTTCCCCGACGACCGCTCCGTGGCGTACGGCCTGTACGAGGTGATCGAGGAGACCGGCACCATCGCGCTCTTCCACACCGGCCAGACCGGCATCGGCGCCGGCGTCCCCGGCGGGGGCGGCATCCGCCTGAAGTACTCCAACCCGCTCCATGTCGACGACGTGGCCGCCGACTTCCCCCATCTGAAGATCATCCTGGCGCATCCGTCGTTCCCCTGGCAGGACGAGGCCCTGGCGGTGGCGACCCACAAGCCCGGCGTGCACATCGACCTCTCGGGCTGGTCGCCGAAGTACTTCCCGCCGCAGCTGGTGCAGTACGCCAACACGCTGCTGCAGGACAAGGTCCTGTTCGGCTCCGACTTCCCGGTGCTCACCCCGGACCGGTGGCTGGCCGACTTCGCGAAGCTGTCGATCAAGGACGAGGTCAGGCCGAAGATCCTCAAGGAGAACGCGGTCCGTCTGCTCGGGCTGACGAAGCCGTAAGGGGTGACAGATGCGCAACGAGGGACTGGGGTCGTGGCCCGCACGCCGGGCCCGCAAGACCCCGCACCGCACCGCCCTGATCCACGGCGAGCGGCCGACCGACTACCGCACCCTGTACACACGGGTCACCCGCCTCGCCCACGCCCTGCGCGCCCGGGGCGTCCGGCGCGGCGACCGCATCGCCCACCTCGGCCCCAACCACCCCGCCTACCTGGAGACCCTGTTCGCCGCCGGCACCCTGGGTGCCGTCTTCGTGCCCCTCAACACCCGCCTCGCCGGCCCCGAGATCGCGTACCAGCTCGCCGACTCCGGCGCCAAGGCCCTCGTCCACGGCCCCGCGTACGCCGGTCTCGTCGCGGGACTGCCGGGCGGGACGGACGTACGCACCTACCTGGAGATCGGCGAACCGTACGAACAGGCCCTGGCGTCCGCGCCGGACGAACCGATCGACGAACCGGTCACCACGGACGACACCTGCATCATCATGTACACCTCCGGGACGACCGGCCGCCCCAAAGGCGCGATGCTCACCCATGGCAACCTCACCTGGAACGCCGTCAACGTCCTGGTCGACCACGACCTGATCGCCGACGAACGCGCCCTGGTCTCCGCCCCGCTGTTCCACACCGCGGGCCTCAACATGCTCACCCTGCCGGTGCTCCTCAAGGGCGGCACCTGCGTCCTGGTCGAGGCCTTCGACCCGGAGACCACCCTCGACCTCATCGAACGGCACCGGATCACCTTCATGTTCGGGGTCCCGACGATGTTCGAACAGGTCGCCCGGCACCCCCGCTGGGCGGACGCGGACCTCTCCTCGCTCCGCATCCTGACCTGCGGCGGATCACCGGTGCCGACCCCGCTCATCGCCGCCTACCAGCAGCGCGGGCTCACCTTCCTCCAGGGCTACGGCATGACCGAGGCCGCGCCCGGCACGCTGTTCCTGGACGCGGAGCACGCGGTCGAGAAGGCGGGCTCGGCGGGCGTACCGCACTTCTTCAGCGACGTACGGGTGGTACGGCCCGACCTCACCCCGGTCGACGTCGGTGAGACCGGCGAGGTCGTGGTGCGCGGACCGCATGTCATGCCCGGCTACTGGGGACTGCCCGAGGAGACCGAGGCCGTCTTCGCGGACGGCTGGTTCCGCAGCGGGGACGCGGCCAGGGTCGACGAGGACGGGTACGTGTACATCGTCGACCGGATCAAGGACATGATCATCTCCGGTGGGGAGAACATCTACCCCGCCGAGATCGAGGACATCCTCCTCGCCCACCCCGCCATCGCCGAGTGCGCGGTGATCGGCGTCCCCGACGACAAGTGGGGCGAGGTGCCCCGCGCGGTCGTCGTACCCGCCCCGGGAGCCGAACTCGACCCGGACGAGGTGCTGGCCTCCCTGACCGGGCGGCTCGCCAAGTACAAGATCCCCAAGTCGGTGGTGGTCACCGGCGAACTTCCGCGCACCGCCTCCGGAAAACTCCTCAAGTCCCGGGTACGCAACCGCTACGGCACCCCAACTCCCTGAAAAGAAAGGCGACTTATGAGCATCACCGTCAACGGCCTGGACGAACTGAAGAAGCTCTCCGGCAGCGACCTCGGCACCAGCGAGTGGCTGGAGGTCACCCAGGAGCGCATCGACACCTTCGCCGACGCCACCGGCGACCACCAGTGGATCCACACCGACCCGGAGCGCGCGGCCCAGGGCCCCTTCGGCGCGCCGATCGCGCACGGCTACCTCACCTTGTCACTGTTCATCCCCCTCTTCACCGGGCTGCTGGATGTGCAGGGCGTGACCACGAAGGTCAACTACGGCCTGAACAAGGTCCGTTTTCCCGCGCCGGTGAAGGTCGGATCGCGCATCCGGCTGGCCGCCCGGCTCACCTCGGTGGAGGAGGTGCCCGGCGGCGTCCAGATCACCGTCGACGGCGCGATCGAGGTGGAAGGCGGCACCAAGCCCGCCGCGGTGCTCCAGAGCCTGTCCCGGTTCTACGCCTGAGAAGGTCGATGGACGAACTGCATCAGCTCCACAACAGTCAGTCGCAGTGGTAGGGCCGCCCGAATCAACCGCTCAGTCCGGTTCCGCGGGCCAGTACGCGGCGGGCGGCCTCGGCCTCTGCGGCGGGCGGGGACAGCTCGTCGAGGGTGTCGAGCTCGTCGTCGGACTCCAGCTCCCGTTCCCAGGCCGCTGCGAGCCGTTCCTGCTCCTGGCGCGGTTTGGCGCCGATCGTGTCCCGGTGACCGGGGTCCAGGGCTGCCAGGAATCGTACGACCGGATCTGTGGGCATGCCGTGCTCCTTGTCGCATGGAGGGGTGCCACCCTTGTCCAGCATCGCTGAACGAGCCCAGGTTGTCTGCTCGACCTTGTTCCGGCTTGTTCAGGAGGATTCCCGAGGGGGCCCGGGCCGCTACTCGACGGCTGGGTCCTCCTGGCTGCACCGCACAGCCTTCTGTACGGCGTGCTCGACATCGTGCGGACTGGACCCGGTGGCCGCGGCATGCGCGATGACGGCCGCCCGCACGGCGTCGGACGCCTCGCGCCAGCGGCGCAGCTGGGCGTCGTACTCGTCACCGGTGAGGCCCGCAAGTTTCGCGCGCTCCTCCTCGGCGGTGCGTTCCAGCCTGATCAACTCATCCGGGACCTCTCCCACGGGTACGGATCCTAGTTCGACTTCGCTCTCGGTGCCGCTCGACGTGCCCACCGCCGGGGCTACCAGCGTCCGGTACGCGGTCCGCAGCCGGCCCGAGGCGATGCAGCGGGCGGTTTCGGCGGCCTCGAAGTGGAGGGCGTCGTGGGCCGTGCGGGGTTCCGTGAAGGTCAGGGGTGTGCCGCCGCCGGCCGGCGTGAGGAGGAGGTCTCCAGGCTGTGCTCGGCGACGGTCTCGCAGCGGACGTCGTAACCGTGACCGGCGTTGAGGAACGTCTCGACGGTGGTCAGCGCACCTCGGCGGTGCGCAGCAGCATCAGCTGCGGATCACGCAGGCCGGTCACCGTCGAGGTGGCCCGCAGCGCGTGCCGGCTCACCTCGGTGATGGGCGAGTCCAGCAGCCACGGCACCGTGTCGAACTCGTGGATGGCCGACCCGGTCACGCTGAACTCGTCGGTGCAGCCGGGCGCGGCGACGACGCCCCGGCTGACGCAGCGCAGCAGCAGCGGTGCGCCGTACGTTCCCGCGGCGACGGCCGCCTTCAGATCCGGGTGCGCCGGGTCGAAGCGGCGCATGAAGCCCAGTGAGACCAGTCCGGTCCCCGCCTGCCGCTCCTCGCGGACGACCCGGACGCATTCCGGTGCCGTCGGGGCGAGCCCGGGCTCCGGCCACCGCGGCGACGGCGGCGGCCCGTTCCTCGTCGAGGTCAGCGCCGCTCACGTACCTCTGCGCCGGAGACCCAGTGGTGCAGTGTCTTCACGTGGTCGGCGCCCATGTTCCCGGCGCCGATGACCCCGATGCGTACGGTGCTCACGCCAGACTGACCCACGTGCCCTGCCGGGCCGAGCGCTCCATCGCATCCAGCACCACCGCACCGGCCACGGCATCGCCGAGCGTGGTGCCGACCGCGGCGCCCTCGGCGATCGAGCGCAGGAACCGGTGGGCCTCGATGACCTTCAGATCGTCGTAGCCCATGCTGGTGGCGGCGCCCGGCTGGAACGCGGCGTATTCGCCGTGGCCGGGGCCGACGTACACCGTGCTGACCGGCTGGTCCTGGTAGCTGGTGCCACGGCTGACGGCGAGTTCGCCCATGCGGCGGAAGTCCCAGAAGACGGCGCCCTTCGTGCCGTGCACCTCGAAGCCGTAGTTGTTCTGCTCACCGACCGAGACGCGGCAGGCCTCCAGGACGCCGCGGGCGCCGGAGGCGAAGCGCAGCAGGCAGTTGACGTAGTCCTCGTTCTCGACCGGCCCGAGTTCGCCGCCGGTGGCCAGGGTGTGACCGGCGGTGGCGCCGGTCGGCCGGGCGCGTTCGGGGAGGAAGACCGCGGTGTCGGCGGTCAGAGAGGCGATGTCGCCGAGCAGGAATCGGGCCAGGTCGACGCCGTGCGAGGCGAGGTCGCCCAGCACCCCGCTGCCGCCGCGCGCCCGCTCGTAGCGCCAGGTCAGGGCGCCGTCCGGGTGGGCGGCGTAGTCGCTGAACAGGCGGATGCGGGCGTGGGTGACCGGGCCGATCTCACCGGAGGCGATCAGATCGCGGGCGGCCTCGACGGCGGGCGCGTTGCGGTAGTTGAAGCCGACGGTGCCCTGGACGCCGGCCTTGGCGGCCGCGTCGGCGACCGCCCGGGCGTCGTCGGCGGTGAGTCCGACCGGTTTCTCGATCCAGATGTGCTTGCCGGCCTCGGCCATCGCCACACCGATCTCGCGGTGCAGGAAGTTCGGGGCGGTGATGCTGACCGCCCGGATGCGCGGATCGGCGGCCACCTCCCGCCAATCCCTGGTCGCCGTGGCGAAGCCGTACAGCCCGGCGGCCTCCTCGGCCCGGCCCGGTACCTCGTCCGCGACGGCGAGCAGTTCAGGCCGCACGGAAAGCTGGGGGAAGTGGTGCGGCAGGCGGGCGTACGCGTGGGTGTGCACCCGTCCCATCCAGCCGAATCCCACGACGGCGACGCCGAGCGTATTCACCATGACCGCCCCTTCTTTGGACCGTTCCAGAAGTTGTGCTCACCATGAGCTCGACGTCTCCCGGATGTCAAGGGGGCTTTACAGCGGCGGAGCGGTTGTGGAACGGTCCATGTATGAGTGCCCCGACCATCCGTGACGTCGCCGAGCGGGCCGGTGTGTCCAAGTCCCTGGTCTCGCTCGTGCTCCGCGGCTCGGAGGGGGTCCGGCCGGAGAAGCGCGAGGCCGTCCTCGCCGCTGTCGAAGCGCTCGGTTACCGGCCCAACGCGGCAGCGCGCAGCCTGAGCGAGCGGCGAACCCGCACGGTGGGGGTGCTGCTCGACGACCTGCGCAATCCCTGGTTCGTGGAGCTGCTCGACGGCCTGAACGCACGGCTGTACGACAACGGCCTGCACATGCTGCTGGCCGACGGCCACCTCAACCGGCGCCTCGGCGAGGATCTCACCCGGACCTTCACCGAGCTCCGCGTCGACGGTCTGATCGCCGTCGGCACGCTTCAGGACCCCCAGGCCCTGCGCACCGCCGCCGGCCTGGTCCCCACGGTCGTCGCCGGCGCCCGTGAGCCGGTGTTGCCCGGCGTGGACATCGTCGCAGGCGACGACGAGCACGGAGCCCGCCTGGCCACCGAGCACCTCATCGCCCTCGGCCACCGGCACATCGCTCACATCGCCGGACAGGGCGCGGTCGGCGACCTGCGCCGGCGCAGCTTCGAGGCGACCATGCGCGAGCACGGCCTCGCCGGCACGGCGGACGTCGAACAGGGCGACCTCACCGAGGAGGGCGGCTACCGCGCGACCGTCCGGCTGCTGAGCCGCCCGCAGCGCCCGACCGCGATCTTCGCCGTCAACGACATGACCTGCGTCGGCGCGCTCTCCGCCGCAGAGGAGACGGGGCTGCGGATACCCCGCGACCTCTCCCTGGTCGGCTACGACAACACCTACCTCTCCCGCCTGCGCCATCTGTGGCTGACCACCGTGGACAACGCCAGCCATGACGTGGGCCGGCGCGCCGCGCAGCGGCTGCTCGACCGGATCGACGAGCCGGACCGCCCGGGCGGGGTCGAGCTCGCCACCCCCTTCCTCGAAGTGAGAGGCACGACGGCCCCGCCGCCGGCGGGTGCCTGACGGTCATCGAGGACCGCCTTCGCGCAGGGACGGCGTGCACGTCGTCCCGGGTCGCCTCGTTACGGACATCCAGAAACGATAGAAAGGGGGTATGAGTGAGGATTCCGGTCAATCCGGGTGCGTGCCGGATCGGCCCCGTCGCAGGGGAGAGGCCTGGCGGTCGCTGCTGAGTGTGCGCAGTCTCGCCGGCCAGGTCTTCCTGCTGCAGCTGGCGGTCGTGGTGCTGATCGTCGCGGCCACTCTGGTGGCGCTCGTGGTGCAGGCCCGACGCGACATCATGTCCGACGCCCGGGCCCGGACTCTCACCACGGCGCAGACGTTCGCCAACTCCCCGGGGATCGTGGCCGCACTGAGGAGCACGCACCCGAGCGCGGTGCTGCAGCCGCATGCCGAGGCGGCCCGCAAGGCCGCGGGCGTCGACGCCATCATCGTGTACGGACTGAACGGGATCACCCTCACCCACAGCGACCCGCACCAGATCGGGAAACACGTCATCGGCCCCTACGCCCAGGCGGCGACCGGCAAGCCGTTCACGAGCACCTTCCAGGGCTCCCTGGGACTCTCCGTGATCTCGGCGGTCCCGGTCCGGGCTCCCGACGGCTCGGTCATCGCCATCGTCTCGGTGCCCGTCACGGTGGAGGCGGTGCAGCACAGGGTGAACCGGCAGCTGCCGGTCCTCTTCGGCGGCGCCGCCGCGGCGCTCGTCGTCGCCGCGGGCGGGTCGGCCCTGGTGAGCCGCCGGCTGCGGCGGCAGACCCACGGCCTGGGGCCGGCCGAGATGACCCGGATGTACGAGCACCACGACGCGGTCCTGCACGCGGTGCGGGAAGGGGTGCTGATCATCGGCGGTGACGGCCGGCTGCTGCTGGCCAACGACGAGGCGCGGCGGCTGCTGGACCTGCCGGCGGAGGCGGAGCGGCGGCGCATCACCGATCTGGGCCTGGAAGAGGACCTCACCGGCCTGCTGGCCTCCGACCGCCCCGCCAGCGACGAGGTACACCTGGCGGGCGACCGGCTGCTCGCGGTCAACAAACGGCTCACCGAACCCCACGGACCGGCCGGCAGCGTGGTCACGCTCCGGGACACCACCGAGCTGCGGGCCGTCGCCGGACGGGCGGAGGTGGCGCGCGAGCGGTTGAAGCTGCTCTACGACGCCGGGCTGCGGATCGGCACCACGCTCGATGTGCAGCGCACGGCCGAGGAACTGGCCGAGGTGGCGGTGCCCCGGTTCGCCGACATCGTCACCGTGGAGCTCCTGGACCCCGTCCTGCGGGGCGAGGAGCCCTCAGGCACGAACGCGGGGACCACCGAGATGCGCCGCAGTGCCGTCGCCGGTCTGCCCGCGGACGATCTCCGCCACCCCGTCGGTGAGCTGATGCGGTTCGTCCCGGACCACCCCGTCTCCCTGGCGATCTCCGAGGGCCGACCGGTCCTGGTCGGGAACCTGAGCGCCTCCGACGGCTGGCCGGCCCGGGATCCCGAAGGCGCCCGCCGGTTCACGGACCGGGGCATGCACTCGATGCTCGTGGTCCCCCTGCGCGCCCGCGGCGTGGTGCTGGGCGTGGTGGACTTCTGGCGCGCGCAGGACTCCCCGCCGTTCGAGGACGACGACATGTCCTTCGCCGCGGAGCTGGCCGCCCGGGCAGCGCTGTGCATCGACAACGCCCGCCGCTACACCCGCGAACACACCATGGCCGTCACCCTGCAGCACAGCCTGCTGCCACGCGGGCTGCCCGAACAGTCCGCCCTCGACGTGGCCTATCGCTATCTGCCGGCCCAGGCCGGGGTCGGCGGCGACTGGTTCGACGTCATCCCGCTGTCCGGCACCCGGGTGGCGCTGGTCGTGGGCGATGTCGTCGGCCACGGTCTGCACGCCGCGGCCACCATGGGCCGGCTGCGCACCGCCGTGCACAACTTCGCCGGCCTGGACCTGCCCGTGGAAGAGCTGCTGGTCCGGCTGGACGAGCTGGTGGCCCAGATCGACGCCGAGGAGATCGCCGCAGCCGAGGACGGGCAGGCCATGATCACCGGCGCGACCTGCCAGTACGCCGTCTACGACCCCACCTCCGGGCGCCTGGTTCTCGCCACCGCCGGCCATCCGGGACCGGCGGTGGTCCGCCCCGACGGGACCGTCGACTTCCCTCACCTGCCCGTCTCCCCACCCCTGGGGCTCGGTGCCGGCCTGCCCGTCGAGACCGCCGAACTCACCGTGCCCGAGGGCTCCCGGCTGGTGCTCTTCACCGACGGGCTGATCGAGGACCGCACCCGGGACCTGGACGCCGGTCTGGAGGCCCTGCGCGATGCCCTGTCCGGGCCCGAGCGCACGCCGGAGGCCACCTGTGCGGCCGTGATGGAGGCCATGCTGTCCGACCGGCCCAGGGACGACATCGCGCTCCTGGTGGCCCGCACGTGCCGCCTCGGGCCCGCGCAGGTCGCCGAGTGGGACGTGCCCCGGGACCCGGCGGCGGTGGCCCCGGTGCGCACCGCCTGCGCCCGCCGGCTGGCGGAGTGGGGACTTGAGGACGTCGCCTTCACCGCCGAACTCGTCCTCAGCGAGCTGATCACCAACGCCGTCCGCTACGGCGCCGAGCCCATCGCCGTCCGGCTGCTGCGCACGGTGCCGATCACCGGCCCCGCCACGGGCACGCTGATCTTCGAGGTCTCCGACGGCAGCAGCACCTCGCCCCGGCTGCGCCGGGCGGAACTCACCGACGAAGGCGGCCGCGGCCTCTTCCTGGTCGCCCGGTTGGCCGAACGCTGGGGGACCCGCTACACGCCCAACGGCAAAGTGATCTGGGCCGAACAGTCCCTCCACGACGGCGCCGCACCCGAGGCGGCGGGACTCGGCGACATCCTCCTCGACCAGTGGGACGACACGGCGCTGTGAGACCGTACGACAGTGTCAGGACGGCGTGTTCCGCCGGGGAACACGCTGCTCGCAGGCTTCCCGGCCGGGATTCCGTAGACGAGGCGGCCGGGTACCCTGGCCTCGACGACCACTTCGCCGACGCAGTAGCCCCTCGGCCCGCCCCGCTTCCGACAGCCATCCGGACTCCACGACCCTTCCCACCCGAGGAGCAGTCGTGACCACACCCCGTGCCCGAGCAGCGGTCGCCGGTGGCTGCCTCGCTCTCGCGGCGCTGGGCCTGAGCGCCTGCGGGAACCCACCGCCCCCCACACTCACGAGCCCGTCGGTGGCCACTTCCGCCGCGAACGTGGGCGGCATGCGCGGACTGATTGCCGCAGCGAAACGAGAGGGCTCGCTCAGAGCGATCGCGCTGCCTCGTGACTGGGCCGACTACGGCGGCCTGATCGACGGCTTCGAGAAGAAGTACGGGATCAAGGTCACCGTGGACAATCCGCACGGCCACAGCGAGGACGAGATCGACGCCGTGAGGAAGAGCGGGAACAGACCGACGGCCCCCGACGTGATCGACGTGGGCGACACCTTTGCGCGGAACGCGGCGCAGCAGAATCTGCTCGCGCCGTACCAGGTCGCCACTTTCGACTCGATCCCCGCGAACCAGAAGGACTCCAACGCCCGCTGGACCAACAACTACGGGGGCTACATCTCCATCGGCTGCGACGCCAACCGGGTCAAGACCTGTCCGGAGACCTTCGCCGATCTGCTGAAGCCCGCCTACAAGGGCAAGGTCGCACTCGAAGGCGACCCGACCAGGTCGGCCACCGCCTTCGACAGCGTCTTTGCCGCCGCGCTGGCCAACAACGGGTCGTTCGACAACATCCAGCCCGGTCTCGACTTCTTCGCCGAGCTCAACAGGATCGGCAACTTCAACCGCGTCAATTCCACCACGGCCACGGTCGAGGACGGCCGGACGCCCATCAGCATCAACTGGGACTACATCAACCTCCACTACGCCGACCAGCTCCGTGGGAAGGGCGTCAACTGGCAGGTCGCGATCCCCTTCGACGGCAGCTTCGCCCAGTACTTCGCGTTGGCGATCAACAAGAACGCCCCGCACCCGGCGGCCGCCCGCCTGTGGCAGGAGTACCTCTTCAGCCCGGAAGGCCAGAACCTGAGGCTGCTCGGCTACGCCCGCCCGGTGCTGCTGGACGTCATGAAGCAGGACGGCACCCTCGACAAGGCCGCCGCCGCACGACTGCCGACGGTCGAGGGAACACCGCAGTTCCCGACGGACGCGCAGCTGGAGAAGGCGAGGACGACGGTCACCCAGGGCTGGGCCAAGGCCGTCCCGGGCTAGGACGCAAGGACGACGGCCTTCCCAGTGGGTCCTGCCGCCGCCGCGAGGTTTTCCGAGAGGTGTTCAGCGGGTGGTGAAGCCGCCGTTGATGAAGAAGACCTGGCCGTTGGCCCACCAGCCGTCGGTGAGCAGGAACTTCACCCACGGTGCGATGTACTCGATCTTCGTGAGTTCGCCGTTCATGGCCTGTGCCTTGAGGTAGGCCACGGAGTCGTCGGTCTCCGCCGGGTAGAAGAAGCCGGTGTCCATCGGGCCGGGGGCGATGGTGTTGACCGAGATGTTGCGGCCGAACAACTCCTTGGACAGGGCGCGGGTGAAGTCCTCGACCGGGGCCTTGCTGCCCGCGTAGAGCGAGTACAGGCCGGTGTAACCGGCGAGCAGTGAGGTGACGACGGTGAGGATCTTGCCGCCGTCATCGATCCGCTTGGCGGCCTCCTTCATGACGAAGAAGGCGGCCTTGGAGTTCACCGCGAACATACGGTCGTACTCCTCGGGGGTCACCTCCACCACGGGCTTCTTGATGACCATGCCGGCGGTGTTGACGCTCGCGTACAGCGAGCCGAAGCGGTTCACGACCTCGTCGAAGACACGCTCGACCTGCTCGGGCCGGGTCAGGTCCGCCCGGAGCGTGAAGGCCTCGCCGCCCTTCGCCGTGATCTCGTCCGCGACGGCCTGCGCCTTGGCCGCGGAGGACTCGCTGTTGTAGTGGATGGCCATGCGCGCGCCCGCGTCGGCGAGCGTGCGGCTGATCAGGGCGCCGAGGTTGCGGGAGGCTCCGCCCACGAAGACAGCCTTGTTCTCCAGGGTATGGGGGGCAGCGGTGGTCATGACCGACTCCTTGCTCGGTTGAAGCCCTTTGCCCTGCGCAGTTCGATTCTGGTGCAGATGCCACGATTCTGCGATGTGAGGAGGTGCCGGTGGTGGCGACGAAGGCCGCGCGGACACAGCGGATGCATCACAAACTCGTTGCCTTCGGGATCTGCCAACACCACCCACGACTGATCACCCTGGCCGATGTCCACGCGCCGTGCGCCAGAAGACGGGCCACCTCGGCGTCCTGGTCATCGGGCCTGAAGTCGAGATGCAGTCGGCTCTTGGCCTTCTTGGGCTCGTCGATCCGGACGAAGTCCAGCTTGGACGGCTTCACCGGGCCGGTCACACCCGGACCTGCTGGGCGCGCCCGTCAAGTCACCGGAGCCGAGGCGGTGTTGCGCCCCCGGGGTGGCGGTGACCGTCGTCGGTGCGGACAGGATCCGGCGGACCCGGCCCGCCCCAGGTGACCACCAGCGACGTGGCCCGGCGCGCCGGGTCGGAGACGACCACCGCGGCCGTGCCGTCCGCGTGTTCGCGACCAGGACGGAGGCGTTGGCGCTCGCCGCGAGCGTACCCAGCCGGCCGGGGACCAGAAGTTGGCTGCGGTGAGGCCGAGGCGTGGGACGCAGATGCCTTGCCGTTCGCCGGTGTTGGCGCCCGCACCCGGTACGGCTCCCGCGGCGCACGCCGCGAGCTTCCGGGTGTCCACCAATGAACGCAGCGCCGTCCGCCCCACCCTGGAGCAGTACGGCGCCACCCGCTGCACGGTGGTCTACGACTACTTCCACCTCACCTGCGACACGGCCGGCATCGAACTCACCCAGGTCCCCAGCAGCCAGGCCGCCACCAACGCCTGCGCCTGTGTCTCGCAGAACGCGTACGAGATGGGAGTCATCACCGACACCTCCAGCAGCGGACCGCTGAGGGCCACGGCGTCCCCGCCGAGCGACAACTGCACGGTACCCCGCGGCGCGAGCACCGCGGTCCCGGTGACGATCACCAACACCTCCGGCTCGACCACCGCCACCACCTCGCTGCAGACCGTCGGACGGCGTGCCGTCAGGCGTCCACGGGTACAGCACCACCTGGCAATACTGGAACGCCCGGCGCTGGCACCCGGGGGCCTCTCATCAAGACCGGCCTCAGCGACACCCGCTGGGCCTTCGTCGTGGTCTGAGACAGACCGATGCCATCCGAGGAGACGACCATGCCCATGCAGCCCTGGTTCCGCGACGCCAAGCTCGGCATCTTCCTGCGCTACGGCGTCTACGCCGTCGACGAGCGGGGATGCGCAGAGGTACGCCGGGCGCCGCCGGGCGCCGGCCCGGGTGAGGGGGCAAGCCCCGCCGCCGTGGTCAGCGCTGGTACAGCCCGACGATGGTGCCGCTCGCCAGCTGCTCCCGGTCGAGCACGGCGTGCGCCTCGTCGGCGGTGGCCCGGTCCGGGAGCGAGACCGGGGCGGGCAGGGCGTAGAGCCGGAAGAAGTACCGGTGGGCGTCGTCGCCGACCGGGGGCTGCGGGCCGCCCCAGCCACGCTCCCCGAAGCCGTTGCGATGTGCCTGGCTGCCCTGTGGCGTCCGACCGGCGTCCAGACCCCCGGCGTGGGGGTCGATGCCGGTGACGAGCCAGTGCACGAAGGTTCCGGACGGCGCGTCCGGGTCTTCGCACAACAGGACCAGCTCCTCCGTGTCATCCGGTACTCCGGACCAGCTGAGCGGGGGAGAGACGTTGTCCGCGTCATGAGCGTGACGGCGCGGGATCATGCTGTGATCACCGAAGGCTGCGCTTCTGAGTTCGATGCCGGCCATGCGACCGGAGTACCCGGCTCGGGCAGGGGTATACGGCCGAACCGCACGGGATGAACGGGATGACCGGAGAGGCACGGGGGTACCCGCCCGACTGACACACCCACCGTGCGAGGAGATGACTGGCATGCGGTTCATCGGACTGCTCCTTCTCGTGGGCGCGGGCGCCTTCACCGCCCTCGCGATCGCGGGCAACCTGTCCGGCGGGCCCGAGTACACGGTGTCCGTCCTCGATCACGACGTCGCCACCATGAGCGGCCTCGCCCTGTTCAGCTCCGGACTCGCGCTGGCGCTCATCTTCTGCGCGGGTCTGGCGATCATGGTGAGCGGCGCGACCCACGCCGGCCGTCACCGGGGTCCCCGGCACCGCGGGACGCGGAACACGACGCTCGGCGGGACACCGGGCCCCGGGGCCTGAAGGATGCGGGGTCCTGATGGCCGGGCTGAACGACGCGGGCCCTGATGCCCCGTTCTGGCAGGGTCCGACAGGCGCCGTGCGCGAGCAGCTAGAGGCGAGTCGCGTGTCGGGTCAGCCCGCCCAGTCCAGCAGGCGCTCGCCCGTCTCGGGTGCCCGCAGCCAGGTGAGTGACTGCTTTTCCAGCTGCCGCACGCGTTCCCGGGTCAGTCCCACCTGGTCGGCCACCTGTTGCAGAAACCGGAGGTGCGGTTCGTCTTTCGCGAGCTTCTGCAGCTGCTCCACGACGTGCATCGGCAGCCGTACGGTACGGGCGTGCCAGCCGCAGGTTGGCCCGGATCATGTGGTCCTTGGGCGTCCGGGGAGAAGCCGGCAGGCCGTTTCGGCCTGTGGCGGTGCGGGAACCCGGTGCGGCGTCCGCGGAAAGGGGAGTCAGCCGTGCCCGACACCGACCAGGACCGCATGCGCAGCCAGGCCCTGCCGCTGACCGATCCGGCGTCGCTGGACCCGCTGATGGAGCGCATCGGTGACGCCCGCTACGTGCTGCTGGGTGAGGCGTCCCACGGCACCGCCGACTACTACCGGGTGCGTGATGTGCTGACGCGTCGGCTGATCGAGGAGAAGGGCTTCTCCTTCGTCGCGGTGGAGGGCGACTGGCCGGACTGCCAGGCCGTGCACTGCGCCGTGGTGGCCGCGCCGGACGCGCCCGAGGACCCCGGCGAGGTGCTGGCGGGATTCAGTCGCTGGCCGACGTGGATGTGGGGCAACACCGACGTGGCCGACTTCACCCGGTGGTTGCGCCGCCACAACGAGGCTCTGCCGCCCGAGCGGCGCGTGGGCTTCTTCGGGCTGGACGTCTACAGCCTGTGGGAGTCGCTGCACGCGGTGCTGGCCCATCTGCGCGAGCACGATCCCGACCGGGTGGAGCACGTCCTGGAGGCGTATCGCTGCTTCGAGCCGTACGCGCGGGATCCGCAGTCCTACGCGCCGGCCACCCGTTATGTGCCGGAGGGCTGTGAGCCGCAGGTGGTGTCCGTGCTCACCGAGCTGCGTCGGCGGGCGGCGCAGGCGGCAGCCGTGGACGGCTCGCTCGCGGAGTTCGCCGCCCGGCAGAACGCCCAGGTGCTGGCCGGGGCCGAGGCCTATTACCGGGTCATGCTGGAGAGCGGTCCCGAGGCCTGGAACATGCGGGACCTCCATATGGCCGACACGCTGGACCGGCTGATGGAACATCACGGCCCCGAGGCCAAGGCGGTGGTCTGGGAGCACAACACCCACATCGGCGATGCGCGCGCCACGGACATGGCCGACGTCGGCGAGGTCAATGTGGGCCAGCTGGTGCGCGAGCGGCATATGGGGGCAGGGGTGGTGCTGGTCGGGTTCGGATCGCACTCCGGCACCGTGATCGCCGCGGACGCGTGGGGCGACACACCGAGGGTCATGGGTGTGCCGGCCGCGCGCCGCGGAAGTGTGGAGGATCTGCTGCACCGGGCACTGCCCGGCGAGCGCGTTCTGTTCGTCTTCCCGCATGTGCAGCTGCAGCATCCGCCCTCCTCCGGGCGGGGCGAGTGGTTCCACGAAGAGCATGGCCACCGCGCGATCGGCGTGGTGTACCGGCCGCAGTACGACCGCGTCGGCAACTACGTCCCGACGGTCCTCGCCCAGCGCTACGACGCCTTCTGCTACCTCGACCGCACCCACGCGCTCACACCACTGCGCCCCTTGGCCGAGGAGAGCCGGGAGCAGCAGACCTGGCCCGCGGGCGTGTGACGCCGCGCAGACCTCCCACGACGGGATCAGCCGGCTACCTCCGGAGCGGGACCTGACTCGGCGGGCCGGTTCGCGGTGGGGCGGATGGTGGGGGTGGCGAGGAGCGGGAAGGAGCGGGCGGCCGCCAGGAAGCCGAGTGTCGTCAGGACGAACGGCCAGGTGAAGGGATGGCCGCCGGACGGGGCGAGGAGGGCTGCGACGGCCGGGGTGAGGGCGGTCGCGGTCGCGGCGCCGAGCAGCGCGTACAGCAGCGTCAACCGGGTGGCGGCCAGGAAGACCCCGCACAGTGCCAGCGCGACCAGAACCGCGTTGCAGCCCATCGTGCCGTCGGCGATCCGTGCGGCCGGCGTGCCGAGCGCCCAGGCCGTGAGGATGCCCGTCGCGCTGCCGGCGCAGGCTACCCACCCCGCGACCCGGCTGGCCAGGAAGTGGCCCGCCAGCAGCACGACCCCGGCATGCCACTGGTCCAGGAAGAAGACCTGGGACACGTTGCGGAAGAACGCTCCGGCCAGGTCGTGCCAGCGCAGCACGGCGGTTCCGGAGGCGGCGCGGGGCAGCGCGGCGATGCTTCCGCCATGGGGCCAGATCCGTCGGAAGGCGGGCGCGGCCAGGGTGACCGCTCCCGCCAGCAGGCAGTAGGGCAGGGTCAGCGTCGGCAGATCCCACACGCGCAGCAGCCGCACCAGGGCCGCCGTGACGACGGTGGCCACGAGGCAGGCCGCGGCCGCGAGCACCACCGTGGCGGGCCTGTCCGCACCGAGGAACACGGCGAAGCAGAGGGCGGTCAGGCAGGAGTTGAAGCCCTCCAGGCCGGTGCGCACCCGGTCGCGGGGAGCGCCCAGCAGGCCTGCGGCGCCGGTGCCGAGGGCGGCGCCGCCCAGTGCGTAGGCGCCGTACCGCCAGTCCGCCGTCAGCAGCGCGAGGGCGAAGACGGCGCCTGCCGCAGCGCTGTCGAGGAACACGACCTGGGCGAGGCCGCGCAGCACAGGGACGGCGAACGCGGGGACGCGCCTCGGAGCCCACCGGCGGGGACGAGCTCCCGGCCGCCACCGGCGGGGACGAGCTCCCGGCCGCCGGCCCCGCCCTTCCCCGCGTGCGTCCGCGCGACCGAGCACCTTCGTCCTGACATGCCGCCGCATACTCAACCCCACCCCCGCCTTTTCCGCTTGGCGGCATTATATTTCCGCATTACGGCATTCGACATTGCGGTACGCGGAAGGGGGCGGCCGGGAGCGAGCCGACGATTGACATCGACGTCATCGACCTGATCGTGTCGTCGCATCACCGGGGAGGTTCCACATGTTGTCGCTCGATCTCCACCCGATCTTCCGCAACAACCGCGACATCGAACTCGCGCTGCGTCAGTTCCTCTTCAGGGCGAACCACTCGGGCGAGCCCGTTGCGGAGATCATTCCGGGCAAGGGTTCCGGACGGCTCAGGGCTCGCGTGCTCGCGTTCCTGGACCAGCAGCACATCCGGAAGCTCTACGTCCGGCGCGAGATCGACACCGGCAACGCCGGACGCATCCTCGTCTACTTCCAGTGAGCCCGGTCTACAGCGGCGCAGGGGAAGAGGCGCCCGCGATCAGCAGGCGGGGGGTTCCCGAGCCGTCCGCGGGGACGCTCCACAGATCGCTGCTGCCGACCGTGCCGTCGGCGGGGAGTGCGTAGGCGACGGTGTGGTTGTCGAGCCAGGTGGCCTGGTCGTCGACGCTGTGGCGCTCTGCCAGCGCCGTCTCTTGCAGGGTGCGCAGGTCGAGGACGTACTCGTGCCAGAGGTCGGTACGCGACAGCACCCGCTTCTTGAAGGCGACGCGGGTCCCGTCGGGGGAGAGGGACGGGCACTCCACATTCTCGACCAGGGTGGTGACCGTGCGTCGGGAGATCGAACCCCGGACCAGATAGGTCTGGCCGGCGGTGTTGAGAGTGGCGTAGAAGGTGTCGTCGTCGGAGGCGAAGGTGACGCCCCAGAAGTTGATGTCCGAGGCGTGGTAGGGCTTGCCGTCCCTGACGACGGAGAACGTCTCCAGGCTGGGCGTCAGCCGCATGGTCCGGGTGTCCAGGATCGAGGTCCGGGTGGAGAAGAAGGCGGACGCATAGGACTCGCCGGAGACGAAGACCGTCCAGGCGGCGAACCGGCCACTGGGCGACACCCGGGCCCGGCTGGGAGTGCCCGCGAGCGGGAAGGTGCGCCGGGTGCGGAGGCCGGCGTCCAGGAGCAGGGCGCGGTTGCTCTGCCTGAGGACGCCGGGGTTGGACTGGAGGCAGATGCCCGTGCCGGCGGCCGCGTAGAAGCGTACGCACTTCAGGCCCGAGGCGACCCGTCCGTCGCCCGGGCCGGTGGACGGCACCGAGGCGACCGCGTTGCGGTGCGGGCCGGCGGCCGTGTTGAGGAACGTCAGCCGACCCTTCTGATTCAGCGTCAACCTGCCCGTACGCACGGCGGGATCGCCCGACTGCGGCCGGTTCGCCCGGTCGGCGCGGGCCGCGGCGTGCAGGACCACGCCGGTGCCCAGGCCCACGAGCAGCAGGACCGCCGCGACGAGTAGGAGCAGACGGCGGCGCATCGATGTCATCCGGATCCTTGGGGTTCGTGTTGCCGAGGTGGTCATCGGGTTGCGCCGGCCGGGCGCAGCACCACGCCCGCGACGGCCGCGCAGCACAGCAGACCGGTCGCCGAGCCGGCCAGCGCCGGGCCGTCTCCCCAGGCCGTCCAGGCGGCGCCGAAGGCCAGCGAGCAGCAGAACCGGGCCAGCGCCTGGCTGGTGCCGACGATGGCCAGGCCGCTGGCGCGCAGTTGCTCGGGCACGAGGCCCGCGACAGCGGCCGGGAGCACCCCGTCGGTGGCCGCGTAGAAGGTGCCGTGCAGGGCGAGGACGACCGGGACGAGGAGCGGTGTGTCCGGGGCCCACAGCAGCAGTGCGTAGGCGGTGAGCAGGCCCACGTGCCCGGTGAGGAACACCGTGCGACGTCCGACCCGGTCGGCCACCGCGCCGACGGGCACGGCCAGCAGCAGGAACACCACGGCCGTACCCAGCGGCAGCAGCGTGAACCACTCCTCGCCGACACCCGCCCGCCGCTGGAGGAGCAGATACACGAAGGCGTCGCTGACGGTGGTCAGGCCGAGCAGCGCGGCACAGCCGGCGAGCGCCCGCAGCCGCGGCAGGCGCAGCAGTGCCAGCGCCTCGCGCAGGCGGATGGGCGGCCTGCCCTTCGCAGGGGACTCATGAGTCACAGCGGAGTCATCGGTCAGGTCATCGGGCTGTGCGCCCTCGTGCTTCCCCGGGCCCTCCTGCCTGCCCGGTACGAACAGCACCAGCACGACCACGCCGAGCGCGGCGACGCAGGTGCTCACGCCGAACACGGCGTCGTAACCGTCGGTCGCCGCGCGCAGGATGAGGAAGGCCGCCAGCGGGCCGAGCATCGCACCGGTGGTGTCCATCGCCCGGTGGACACCGAAGGCCCGGCCCTGGTGCCCGGCCGGCGTGGACAGGGAGATCACCGCGTCGCGCGGCGCGGTGCGCAGGCCCTTGCCGGTCCGGTCCAGAGCCAGCACCGTGCCGAGCGTGCCGAGGCTGCCGGCGATCAGGAGCAGTGGCTTGCACAGCGCGGACAGTCCGTAGCCCAGCCCGGCCAGCAGCTTGTGGCCCCGCACCCGGTCGGCGAGGTGGCCGCCGGTGAGCTGGACCAGTGCGCTGACGCCGTTGTAGACGCCGTCGAGGGTGCCGAATCCCAGCGGGCTGAAGCCGAGCGTGGTGACGAGGTAGAGCGGCAGGACGGCGGTGACCATCTCCGAGGAGATGTCCGTGATCAGGCTGACCGCGCCCAGCACGAACACGACCGGGGCGACCCCGGGCCCCGGGCCGCGTCTTCGGCCCCGGTCGGCGCCCGCCTCGATGGGCGCGGAGCGGTCGGTGAGATACAAGACAGGGCTCCCGGTGTGGTGCGATCAGTTGTGCCGGCTGCTCTCGTCCCGCAGCCAGGTGCCGAAGTCCTGTGCCCGGATGGCCTTTTTGGCCCCTCGCCGGGCGGTGACCGCCGCCGCGACGAAGACCACGACTCCCGCGAAGAGTCTGGGCTCCCTGCGGAGCAGGGCGACCAGATCCGCCTTGGTCGTGCGCGCCGAGGCTTCTTCGGGCCGGTGATGCTGTTCGACCTGGGCGGTGGAGACGGCGGCACGGATGCGCCGTTTGATCAAGTCCCGCCAGGTGCGCGGCGGTTGGATCACGACACCGGCTCCGCCGACCACGAGCCGCTCCTCAGGGGAGAACGCGAGGGACGCGGCCAGGTCGTCCGCCATCAGCGGCGGCAGCGCCGCGATCCGGGCCTGCCCGGCCTTGGACACCGCGATCACACCCCGGCCGAACAGCCCCTCGCGCACGGCGGGGAGCCGCTGCCAGACCTGGTAGTAGGCGCGTACCCGCCAGGCGCAGGCGGCCAGTGGGATCCGTCGTTCGGGGGCGGTGGCGAGGATGCCCGAGGCATCGTCGTCCAGGGGCTCGGTCAGCGCGCGGACGTCGGCATCCGTGATCACGACGTCGGCGTCCACGTACAGGCGCGGGAAGCCGCGCGCGTGCTCGTCGCCCGTCCGCAGGGCGGCGTGCTTGGAGGGAACGGGGATCTCGACCACCCGGACGCGCGGGCCGCGAGCGGCCGCGATCCGCGCGGTGTCGTCCGTGCAGCCGTTGCACACGACCACGATGTCGGTCTCGTCCGCGGAGGAGTCGGCCAGCAGTGAATCGAGGAGCCGGCCGATGACGCGCGCCTCGTTGTGAGCCGGGATCACGATGCTCGTCACCCGGGCAGTATGGCTTCGTTGTCGCCGTTGCGCTGCGTGTTTCGTCCAACTGTTCCCGTGACTGCGTCCCGTGGTCTAGATTGAGGTCCGCCGGACCGGTTTGGGAGGGGTACCTGCACTTGACGGCACGTCAAGGTACGGCGTCGTGAACCGGATGCGAAACCGGTAGTAACCAACATGCAGGAAGCACAAGGCGGTTGGGGAACCGCTGAAGGCCTCCTCGTCTTGTCGGTGCCGCTGTGTGGAGGAGACACATGCGGTGCTGATCCAGCCCTGGCTGCGCATGCGCGACCGTAGGTCCGCCTGCGTTCGGTCAGGGGGAGCCGCGCATGTGGTGGGGGGACATGACCATTGAGGTCACGCATGAGCAACTGGTTGTGGAACACAGACGTCCAGAAGCTCGCCGAAGACGCTGGGAACGCAAGTACCGGACGGTCCTGCTGGTCGCGGACGGCCTCGCCGCCGTCGTCGCGGCCTTGGTGATCCACGGGGCGTACGGCCGCTGGGCGGTGGCCCTGGTGCTGCCCCCGACGTGGATCGTGGCGATGCTGGCCCACCGCTCCTACGATCGCAGTGCCCTCGGCCTGGGCGGCGAGGAGTACCGACGGGTGCTGCGCGGAGCCGTCGCGCTGCCGGCGCTGGCCGCCCTCGCGTACTGGCTGTTCACCCGCGATTCAGGCCTTCTTCATGACATGACCATGGCTGCAGTGCCGGCCGCCGTGATCGCCCTGCCGGTCCGGTACACGCTGCGCCGCCGACTGCACAGACGGTGGGCGCGGGGCCGGGATCGGAGCACGACACTGCTGGTCGGGCCGTCCCGTGGCATCGTGGAGCTGGTCGCCGTGCTGCGGCGCGGCGGCGGACAGGAACTGCAGGCCGCCGGGGCGTGCCTGAGCGATCCGCAGAACGCCGCGGAGATCCGCAAGCTGGGACTGCCCGTACTCGGCGGCGTCGGCGACATGGACGACGTCGTCCGGGCCCTGGGCATCACCACCGTGGTGGCGCTGCCGGTACCCGGGACCGACGCCTCGGCCCTGCGCCGGATGGCCTGGACGGCCGCCGCGCAGGGCGTCGACTTCCTGCTGGCCCCCGTGCTGACCGAGGTCTCCGCCTCCAGGCTGGCGGTACGGCCCACCAACGGGGTGCCGCTGCTGCGGATCCAGGCGCCGAACCTCTCCCGGATCTCCCGGCTGCCCAAGGAACTGCTGGACCGGACACTCGCGGCGGCGCTGCTGCTGGTCCTCGCGCTGCCCATGCTGCTGATCGCCCTGGTCGTCCGGCTGGACAGCTCCGGGCCCGCCCTGTTCAGGCAGCAGCGGGTCGGCCGGTACGGCGACCACTTCACCATGCTGAAGTTCCGCACGATGCGGCCGGACTCGGAGGCCCTGCGGGCGGAACTGGAGCACCTCAACCAGAACAGCGACGGCCTGCTGTTCAAGGTGAAGGGGGACCCGCGGATCACCCGGGTCGGCTCGTTCCTGCGCCGCAGCTCGCTCGACGAACTGCCGCAACTGCTCAACGTCGTCAGGGGCCACATGTCGCTGGTCGGCCCGCGCCCGCCGCTGCCCGAGGAGGTGGAGGCGTACCCGCCGGACATCAAGCGCCGGCTGCTCGTCAAGCCCGGCCTCACCGGACTGTGGCAGGTCAGCGGCCGCTCCGACCTGCCCTGGGAGGAGGCAGTCCGGCTCGATCTCGGATACGTGGACAACTGGTCGATGAGCCTCGACGTGTCGATCCTGCTGCGCACCGGGTCCGCGGTGGTGCGGGGAACGGGGGCCTACTGATGGACCGCCCGCGGACGGACCGCCTACCGATGGACCTGGGGGAGAGGGACCAAGTGACGCAGAAAGCCAAGCAGTTGGGGGTGGCCGTCGTCGGTGCCGGCTACTGGGGACCCAACCTCGTACGCAACTTCCAGGCCAGTGAGCGGTTCCGGCTGCACTGGCTGTGCGACCTCGACGTGGACCGGGCCCAGCGGGTCCTCGGCGGCTACTCGACGGTCAAGGCCACCGCGGACTACGCGGCCGTTCTCGCCGACCCCGATGTGGACGCGGTCGCCGTGGCCACGCCCGCCGGCACCCACCTCGACATCGCCCTGGCCGCCCTGCGCGCCGGCAAGCACGTCCTGGTGGAGAAGCCGCTCGCGGCGACGTACGCCGACGGGATGCGCCTGGTGACCGAGGCGGAGGAACGCGGTCTCACCCTGATGTGCGACCACACGTACTGCTACACACCCGCCGTGGGCCGCATCCGCGAACTGGTCCGCTCCGGCGAACTCGGCGAGGTCCACTTCGTCGACTCGGTCCGGATCAACCTCGGACTTGTCCAGAAGGACATCGACGTGATGTGGGACCTGGCCCCGCACGACCTGTCGATCCTCGACTTCATCCTCCCCGACCAGGTCGAGCCGGTCGCCGTCGCCGCCCACGGGGCCGACCCGATCGGCGCCGGACAGGCCTGCGTGGCCTACCTGACACTCACCCTCAACACCGGGGCCATCGCCCACGTGCACGTCAACTGGCTGTCCCCGACCAAGGTGCGCACCACCATGGTGGGCGGTGCCAAACGCACCCTGATCTGGGACGACCTCAACCCCCTGCAGAGAGTGGCCGTGTACGACCGGGGCGTGGACCTGGCCTCGCCCCAGGAGATCGGCGACGACGAGCGCCGGGACATGCTCGTCTCGTACCGCTCCGGCGACATGGTCGCGCCCGCGATCGGCGAGAAGGAGGCGCTGCGCAGCATGGTCGACGAGTTCGGCGACGCGATCGGACAGCGCCGGGCGCCGCTGACCGACGGCCGGGCGGGCCTGCGTGTGCTGGACATCCTCGAGGCGGCGTCCCGGAGCCTCGAATTCCGGGGCGCGGTCGTCGGCCTGCGCGCCGGGCGTTGACAGATCCGATCGGCTGAGAGGCAAGTGCAGTTGAGCAGCGTACGAGGCAAGAAGATCCTGGTCACCGGGGGAGCGGGCACCATCGGCTCCCACCTCGTCGACCTCCTGGCCGAGGGCGGCGCCCGCGAGATCGTCGTACTCGACAACTTCGTGCGCGGACGGCGGGCGAACCTCGCCCAGGCCCTGCCCCGCGGCGTCGTGGAGATCGTCGAGGGCGACGTGAGGGACGCCGAGACCGTGCGGAAGGTCACCGAGGGCGCCTACCTGGTGTTCCACCTCGCCGCGATCCGCATCACCCAGTGCGCTCAGGAGCCACGGCTGGCCAACGAGGTCCTGGTCGACGGCACCTTCAACGTCCTGGAGGCGGCGGCCGAGGCCGGCGTCGCCAAGGTGATCGCCTCCTCCTCGGCGTCCGTCTACGGCATGGCCGAGACCTTCCCGACGACCGAGCGCCACCACCCGTACAACAACGACACCTTCTACGGGGCGGCGAAGGCCTTCAACGAGGGCATGCTGCGCAGCTTCCACGCCATGTACGGCCTGGACTACGTGGCGCTGCGCTACTTCAACGTCTACGGCCCCCGGATGGACATCCACGGCCTCTACACCGAGGTGCTCATCCGCTGGATGGAGCGCATCGAGGCGGGTGAGCCGCCGCTGATCCTCGGCGACGGCACGCAGACCATGGACTTCGTCGACGTCCGCGACATCGCCCGGGCCAACGTCCTGGCCGCCGAGTCGGACCTCACCGACGAGGTCTTCAACATCGCCAGCGGCACGGAGACCTCGCTCAAGGAACTCGCCGAGGCACTGCTGGAGGCGATGGGAGCTCAGGGCCTGGAGCCGGTGCACGGGCCCGCCCGCGCGGTGAACGGGGTGCCCCGGCGGCTCGCGGACACCTCGCGGGCCGCCGAGCGGCTCGGGTTCACGGCGCAGACAGAGCTGCGCACGGGGCTGCGGGACCTGGTGGAGTGGTGGCGCGCGGAGCGGGAGGCGGCCAGGTGACCACCGACCGCATCCCGGTGATGATCCCCTGGCTCGGCGAGGAGGAGGCCCAGGCCGCCTCCGAGGCGGTGCTGTCCGGGTGGGTCGCCCAAGGGCCCCGGGTCGCCGCCTTCGAGCGGGCCTTCGCCGAGCGGGTGGGCGCCGAGCACGGCATCGCCGTCAGCTCCTGCACCACCGCCCTGCACCTCTGCCTCGTCGCGCTCGGCCTCGGCGCCGGCGACGAGGTCGTGGTGCCCTCGCTGTCGTTCATCGCCACCGCCAACGCCGTACGCCACGTCGGCGCCGAGCCGGTGTTCGCCGACGTCGATCTCGCCACCGGCAACCTGACCCCGGCCACGGTGGACGCGGTCCGCAGCCCCCGCACCAAGGCCGTCCTCGCCGTCCACCAGGGCGGCGTACCGGCCGATGGGCACGCCCTGCGCACCGCCTGTGCCGACTGGGACCTGCCCCTGGTCGAGGACGCGGCCTGTGCCATCGGCTCGACCGCCGGCGGCAAGCCCGTCGGCCATGGCGCGCTGCTCGCCGCCTGGTCCTTCCACCCCCGGAAGCTCGTCACCACGGGCGAGGGCGGCATGATCACCACCGACGACACCGAGTGGGCGGCACGCCTGCGCCGGCTGCGCGAGCACGGTATGAACGCCTCGGCGGCACAGCGCCATGCCAGCAACAGGCCCGTCCTGGAAAGCTACTTGGAGACCGGCTTCAACTACCGGATGACCGACATCCAGGCCGCCGTCGGCCTGGTCCAGCTCGGCAAGCTCGACGCGATGATCGCTCGCCGACGCGAACTGGCGGCCCGTTACGACTCGTTGCTGCACGACGTCCCCGGCCTCACCCCCGTACGCGACCCCGAGCACGGACAGAGCAACTTCCAGTCCTACTGGGTGCTGCTCGACGAGGACTTCCCCGCCGGCCGGGACGACCTGCTGGCCGCGCTCGCCGCGGCCGGTGTCTCCGCCCGGCGGGGGATCATGGCGGCGCACCTCGAACCGGCCTACGCGGACCACCCCCGCGTGCCACTGCCGGTCACCGAGCGGATCACCCGGGACTCGCTGATCCTGCCGCTGTTCCACACCATGACCGAGGTCCAGCAGGACCGTGTCGTGGCAGTGCTGCGCGAACAGGCCCGCAGATGACCGAACTCGTGATCATCGGCGCGGGCGGCTTCGCCCGGGAGACCGCGGCGGCCGTGGCCGACGCGGGCGAGTACCGGCTGCTCGGACACCTCGACGACAATCCCGCCCTGCACGGCACCGAGGTGGACGGAATTGCCGTCCTCGGCGGCAGCGAGCTGGTCCACGACCTGCCCGACGCCCACGTGGTGGTCTGTGTGGGCAATCCCCGGGACTACGCGGCGCGCGCCCGGCTGGTCCGCCGCCTCGGCCTGCCCGAGGACCGCTATGCCACCGTGATCCACCCGACGGCGGCGGTGCCGGAGGCGACCTGCGAGATCGGTCCCGGCTCGGTCCTGCTCGCGCACTGCGCCCTGACCACCGCCGTACGGGTGGGCGCACATGTCGCCGTGATGCCGCATGTCGTCCTCACCCATGACGACGTGGTCGAGGATTACGCCACGCTCGCCTCCGGAGTCCGCCTGGGCGGGGGAGCGCGGCTGGAGCAGGGTGCCTATGTCGGCGCCGGGGCCCTGGTCAGGGAGGGTACGACGGTCGGCGCCTGGTCGCTGGTCGGGATGGGCAGCGCCGTGCTCGGCGACGTACCGCCGGGTGAGGTCTGGGTGGGGAGCCCGGCCCGACGGCTGCGCGCGGCGGACCAGCCCGCGCTGGAGGAACTTGCGACACCGACAGTGGGGGGACCGCTGACATGAACCGGATTCCGCTCGTGGACCTCAAGGCGGCCCACGAGGAGGTGGCCGACGAGGTACGGGCCGGATTCGAACGGATCCTGGCCGGCACCGCGTTCATCGGCGGTGAAGAGGTCCGCCAATTCGAGCGCGAGTACGCCCGGTTCGGCCACGTCGCACACTGCGTGGGCGTCGCCAACGGCACCGACGCCGTCGAACTCTCCCTGCGGGCGAGCGGCGTCGGCCCCGGCGACGAGGTCGTCGTACCCGCCAACACCTTCATCGCCACCGTCGGCGCGGTGGCCCGGACCGGCGCCCGCCCGGTCCTCGCGGACTGCCTGCCCGACACCTACCTCCTCGACCCCCAGGCCGCCCTGGCCGCCGTCGGCCCCGCCACCCGCGCCGTGGTGCCCGTACACCTCTACGGCCAGATGACCGACGTGACGGCGCTCACCGGCCAACTCCCCGGCCACGTACGGATCGTCGAGGACGCCGCCCAGTGCCAGGGCGCGACGTGCGACGGCCGCACCCCCGGCAGCGGTGGCATCGCGGCCACCAGTTTCTACCCGGGCAAGAACCTCGGCGCGTACGGCGACGCGGGTGCGGTGCTCACCGACGACGAACAACTCGCGGACCTGGTACGCGCGATCGCCAACCACGGCGGCGTCGCCAAATACCGCCACGACGTACCCGGGTTCAACAGCCGTCTCGACGGGCTGCAGGCCGTCGTGCTGCGGGCGAAGCTGGCGCGGCTGGCGGACGGCAACGCGGCCCGGCGGGCGGCGGCGGCCCGCTACGACGCAATGCTCGCCGACCTGGCGGCCACCGGGCGGGTCGTGCTCCCGACGACGGCGCCCGGCAACGTCCACGTATGGCACCTGTACGTCCTCCAGGTCACCGGCGCGGACCGCGACTTTGTCGTCGGCAAGCTCAACGCGGAGGGCATCGGCGCAGGGGTGCACTATCCCGCCCCGGTCCACCTCACACCGGCGTACCGCCATCTCGGCCACTCCCGGGGCGACTTCCCGACCGCCGAGAAGGCGGCGGAACGGATCCTGTCGCTGCCGCTCTACCCGCAGATCACCCCCGACCAGCAGCAACGGATCGTGGACACCCTCGCCGACACGCTCGGAAGCTGATCGCTCCCCGCTCCTCCCGCTCCGCCCCGGCCCGCGGGCCGGCCCTGCACAGCACCGCTGAGAGGTACACATGAACAGATGGAGCAGACGGCTCCGGGGCGGGCGCCTCGCCGTCGTGGCAGCATTGATATGGGCGGTGCTCCCGCAGGCGGCGACCGCGCAGGCGGCAGCCGACCCGTGCGGAGCGGGCTCGAACCCGATCGTCTGCGAGAACTCCAAGCCGGGCAGCCCCAAGACCGACTGGTTCTCGCCCAACGCCTACGGCGACATCCAGGGCTTCTCCACCGAGGAGAGCGTCCAGGCCGGCGACACCGTCCAGTTCAAGGTCCAGTCGAAAGTCCCGTACCACATCGAGATCTACCGGCTGGGCTGGTACGGCGGCGACGGCGCGCGCGAGATGTCGACCACGGCCCAGGCGGCCGCGACCTATCCGGCCAACTACACGACCAAGCCGGCCAGTTGTTCCACCAAGAGCAGCACCGGGCTGGTCGACTGCGGCAACTGGCCGGTGACCGCGAGCTGGACCGTGCCCAGTGACGCCGTGTCCGGCCTGTACATCGCCAACCTGGACCAGACCGACGGCAACGGCCTGATGCCGTACCCGTTCGTGGTCCGCAACGACTCCAGCACCTCCGACATCGTCGTACAGACCAGCGACGAGACCTGGCAGGCATACAACACCTACGGCGGCCAGAACCTCTACGGAGGCGCGGGACCCGCGCCCGACGGCCGAGCCTACGAGGTCAGCTACAACCGGCCGCTGGACATCGGCGGCGACAACGGCATCTACGGCTCCGAGTACATGATGCTGTCCTGGCTGGAGCGCAACGGCTACGACGTCAGCTACATGTCCGGCGTGGACGTGTCGTCGAGCAGCGGCGCCTCCCTGCTGGAGAAGCACAAGGTGTACATGTCCTCCGGCCATGACGAGTACTGGACGCAGAGCCAGTACTCCAACGTCCTCGCGGCCAGGAAGGCCGGCGTGCGGGAGGCCTTCTTCAGCGGCAACGAGGTCTTCTGGAAGACCCGGCTCGCCCCGAGCAACGACGGCACGAACACGGCCGACCGCACCCTGGTCTGCTACAAGATGACCAAGATGGCGCAGAACAACGGCGTGGCCGACCCCAGCGGCATCTGGACCGGCACCTGGATGGACCCGACCAGCACCCAGTACGGGCAGGGCTACCAGCCGCCGAACATCCTCACCGGCTCCATGTTCCAGGTGAACGGCTACCGCAGCGACGCGATCACGGTCCCCGGCTCCTACGGCAGGAACCGGATCTGGCGCAACACCTCCATCGCGAACCTCGCCGCAGGCCAGACCGCCACCTTCCCGACGGGCACCCTCGGCTACGAGTGGGACAGCGACATCGACAACAGCACCAGACCCGCCGGAGCCATCGACGTGTCGTCCACGACGGTGGACATCACCGACGGCAAGCTCCGCATGGACTGGGGCAACGTGTACGGCAACGGCACGGCGACGCACAACCTGGTCGAGTTCCGCGACCAGGACTCCGGGGCCCTGGTGTTCGGGTCGGGGACCGTGCAGTGGTCGTGGGGCCTGACCAACGTCCCGACGTACAACCCGAACGACACGGTGGTCACCGAGGACTCCCGCATGCAGCAGGCGACGGTGAACATCCTCGCCGACATGGGCGTCCAGCCGCTGACCCGGCAGAGCAACCTCGTCGCCGCCATGGCCTCCACCGACACCACCGGCCCGGCAGTCACCGTCTCCAGCCCGTCCTCGGGTGTCACCGTCCCGGCGCTGAGGCCCGTCACCATCACCGGCACCGCCACCGACTCCGGCGGGGGCGTGGTGGCCCGCGTGGAGGTGTCCACCGACGGCGGAACGACCTGGAAGGCCGCCAAGGGCCTCGCGTCCTGGACCTACACCTGGACCCCGACGACCCCGGGCTCGGCGTCCATCAAGGTCCGCGCGGTCGACGACAGCGTCAACATCGGCGCCGTCACCACCGTCCCGGTGACCGTCGGCCCCCAGACCTGCCCCTGCACCGTCTTCGCCGCCTCGGCCGTTCCCGGCACGGTCAACGCGGGCGACGGCAGCTCGGTGGAGCTTGGCGTCAAGTTCCGTACCACGGTGGCCGGTTCCATCACCGCCGTGCGCTTCTACAAGTCACCCGCCAACACCGGCACCCACACCGGCAGCCTGTGGAGCGCCTCCGGCACCCGCCTGGCCACCGGCACCTTCACGGGCGAGACGGCCTCCGGCTGGCAGCAGCTGAACTTCGCCACCCCGGTGAGCGTCAAGGCCAACACCACTTATGTCGCCTCGTACTTCGCCCCCAACGGCGGATACTCCTACGACGGCGGCTACTTCTCGGGCGGCGACGCCGGCCTCGCCCCGCTCACGGCGCTGAAGTCCGGCACCGACGGCGGCAACGGCGTCTTCCACTACGGTTCGACCAGCGCCTTTCCGTCCTCGCAGTCCTCCGGCAGCAACTACTGGGTCGACGTGGTGCTGGACACCTCGACGGCCGGCACGACCCCGCCCACCGTCACCTCGACGTCCCCGACCTCCGGGGCGACCGACGCGTCGATCACGGCACCGGTGTCGGCGACCTTCAGTGCGGCCGTCGACCCCGACAGCCTGACGCTCAGCGTGAAGGATCCGGACGGCAACACCGTGCCGGGGGCCGTCACGCTCCCCGCGTCGAACAAGGCGACGTTCACACCGTCGACGCAACTGGCGCTGCACACCACGTACACGGCGTCCGTCCAGGGCTCGGACGTGTGGGGCAACGCCATGGCGGACCCGGTGACCTGGTCCTTCACCACCAGTTCCACCCCACCCGCGGTCACCTGCCCCTGCACGCTGTGGAGTTCCTCCGCCGTGCCGGCCACCGCCGACACGACCGGCGACGCCAACTCCGTCGAGCTGGGCACCCGGTTCACGTCCTCGACGAGCGGCTGGGTCACCGGTGTCACCTTCTACAAGGGCACCGGCAACACGGGCACCCACACCGGCAGCCTGTGGTCCGACAGCGGCACGCTGCTCGCCACCGGCACCTTCACGGGCGAGACGGCCTCGGGCTGGCAGACGCTGACCTTCGCCACGCCGGTGGCCATCACCGCCGGCACCCCGTACGTCGTCTCCTACCATGCGCCGAACGGCAACTATGCGGTGGACGGAGGCTACTTCGCGGCCGCCCACCAGTCCTACCCGCTGACCGCCACCGCGGACACCACCACGCACCACAACGGGCTCTACCGGTACGGCGCCGACCCGGCCTTCCCCACCAGCTCGTACGGATCCGCGAACTACTGGGTCGGCCCGATCTTCACCGCCGACAACCCCAGCGCGTCCCTGACGACGGCCACCCCCTCGGAGGCGACGGCGTCCTCGGTGACGTACACCGCCGACGCGGCGAGCCCCCTCGTCATGGCCCTGCCGGGCACGGCCGAGCTGTCCTCCGTCCAGGTGACCGTCACCATCCTGCCCGGCCCCGAGGCCGCCGCCGCGAAGAAGCTCCGCGTCACAGCCGTCGCCTCCTACGACCGGGCCACCCACAAGGTGTCCGTCCACCTGTCCGCCCCGCTGCCGGACGGCACCCGGTTCACCGTCACGGTCACGGCCCGGGACAAGCGCCACCACACGGTGAAGTCCCACACCTGGACGCTGACCGGCAAGTCCGTCCGCAGGAAGAAGAACTGACCGACCCGAACACACCGGTGGTGGTCTCCGCCGAAGCCGGAGACCACCACCGGGGATTGGCCTGCCCTCCGATGAGCACCGTCAGTGTTGTGATTCCCTGCTACAAGTACGGCCATTTCCTCGCCGACTGCGTCAGCAGCGTCCTGGACGAGCAGAACGGCGTCGACGTCCGGGTGCTCATCATCGACGACGCCTCGCCCGACGACTCGGCGGAGACCGCACACAAGCTGGCCGCGGCCGACCCACGTATCGAGGTCCGCGTCCACGACACCAACAAGGGCCACATCGCCACCTACAACGAGGGCCTGCTGGAATGGGCCGACGGGGACTACGTCGCCCTCCTCTCCGCCGACGACCGGCTGGTACCGGGCGCGCTGGTCCGCGCCGCCGCCCTCCTGGACGCCCACCCCGAGGCCGGGTTCGCCTACGGGCGCCCCCTGCGCTTCCAGCACGGCGGCCCACTGCCACGTGCCCGTACGCAGAGCACCGGCTCGGTCGTCTACCCCGGGCAGTGGTGGCTGGAGCGGCGCTTCCGCGAGGGCACCGGATGCATCACCTCGCCGGAGGTCGTCGTCCGCACCAGCCTCCAGCGCACGGTCGGCGGCTACGACCCGGCGCTGCCCCACGCCGGCGACATCGAGATGTGGATGCGGCTCGCCGCACACGCCGACGTCGGACACATACGCGGTGCCGATCAGGCCTTCTACCGGGTCCACGGCAAGAACATGTCCACGACGGACTTCGGCGGTCAGCTCGACGACCTGCGCCAGCGACTGGTGGCCTTCGACTCGGTGCTGGCCAAGTGCGCCGACCGGCTGCCCCAGGCGGACCGCCTGGCCCACGAGGTGCACACCCGGCTCGCCCGCTTCGCGCTGCGCCGGGCCTACCGTGCCTACGACCGGGGGCGCACCGGAGTCGTACCGGTCGACGACTGTGTGGCGTTCGCCGCGGAGTGCCTGCCGGGGTACGCGGCGCTGCCGGAGTACCGCGCACTGCGGCTCAGGCGGCGGATCGGTCCGACGGTGATGCCGTATCTGCAGCCGCTGGTGTGGTCGGCCGTCGCCGAGCGCGGCCGGGAGTGGCTGTGGTGGGAGTCGTGGAAGCGCCGCGGTATCTGATGAGCGACCGGTTCCGCTCAGTGGGCGACGGGTACGGGAGCAGTGCGCCGGCCAGGCGCGACCTGACGGCGGTTCATCAGGTACCGGTCGAGCCACAAGGCACCCAGAACGCCGGCGACGAGGCCCAGCAGGGACACGCCGGCCAGGCCCCGGCTCTTGTCGCCCTGCACCTCGGCGGCGCTCGGGGAGGTGAGGACGGAGGCGGTGATCCGCGAACCGGCGGGGACGGCCTGAGCCGTCTGCATCTGCGCGACGTGCCTGGTGTAGACGCCGATGATGCGGCGCACCGCGAGGACCGCGGCATCGGGGCCGGACGCCCGCGACTGCACCTGCAGGGAAGGGATCAGATAGCGCGGTGTCGCGCTCGTGCCGCTGTTGCGGGGGACGAGGCGGTAGGTCCCGTGCACGCCCGCCGCGTTCAACTCCCTGGCCCCGGAAGGGGATTGGAGTTGCTGGACGACGGCGTAGGAGACCACGGCGAGCGGCGGCTGGAGATTGGTGAGCTGGTTGGGCTGGTTCTGCGTCACCGGCGGCTTGAGGACGACCACCGCGGAGCCGACGTACTGCGGGGCGGGACGCACCACCTGGTACGCCCCGACGGCCGTCAGCAGCAGCGCGACCACCACGACGTACCAGCGGCGGAGCAGCGCAGCGGCGACGTTCCCGGGCGACATAGGAGTTCCTTCCGTCACCCCCGATACTGGCAGGGCGCGCGGCGGGATGCCACCGAATGGGGGGATGGTTCGTGAGCCTTGGTGAGATATGGGCCATTCTGCGCAGACGTTGGTACTTCATGGTGCCCTTCACCCTGCTCAGCCTGCTCGGCGGCGCGTATCTCTACGTGACCGTGCCCGTCTCCTACCAGTCGCAGAGCTCGGTCGCGCTGCTGGACTCCTCGGCCGTCGCCCGGCTCGCCCCCACGTTCGGCAACCCGATCTCCAACGCGGGCGGTTCGCTCATCGTCACGGCCGACGTGCTGATCCGGACCCTTGAATCGGCCGACGCCGCCAAGGAGTTGCAGGGCCGTGGCGTCACGGACCCCTACACGGCCGGCTTCGCACCGCAGAGCGAAAGCCCGCTGCTCTCGCTCAGCGTCACCGGAACCGACCGGGCCAAGGTGCTCAGGGAGACCAACACCCTGACGGCCTTCGCCGGCGAGCAGCTGAAGGCCCTGCAGGCCGCCGCCAAGGTCCCGCCCACCTACTTCGTCCAGACGGCGCCGGTGGTCCTGCCGCAGACCCCGGTGTCGAAGTCCAAGAGCCGCTACCAGGACATCGCGGCGGTCGTCATCCTCGGCGTCGTCAGCGCGTTCCTGCTGTCGATCCTCCTGGAGGGCGTCGCGGTGGTCCGCCGCCGGCGGCGGACCGGGAACGCCGCCGCCCCGCGACCGGAGCACGCCCGCACCCGCCGGGGCCTGCTCGGGCGACAGGTCGACGCCACCGCGATCCTCACCGTCTACCTGGCGCTGGCCTTCTTCATCCCCTCGAGCCTGGCCCTGCCCGCGCTCGGCGGCGTCGGCACCCCGGCCAACGTCTTCGCCCTGCTCGGACTGCTGTGGTACCTCGCGACCTGGCTCGGCGGCCGCATCCTTCCGGCACCGGGGACCAGGCTCGCCCGGGTCGCGATGTGCCTGCTCGGGCTCGCCGTCCTGGCGGCCTACGTCGCCGACGCGATGCGCGAGAGCTCGCACGAGGAGGTCCTCGGGGCCGACCGCGGGCTCATCGGGTTCCTGGTGTGGGTGTCACTGGTCGTCCTGACCTCGGCGGGGGTGCAGGAGCGCAGCCGGCTGGACGTCCTGATGCGCCGGATGGTGGTCATGGGGTCCGTCGTGGCCGCGATCGGCTTCTACGACTTCTTCGCGGCCACCAACATCGCCGACTCCCTCCACATCCCCGGCCTCCAGACCAGCGTGACCCAGGTGAGTGTCATGGACCGCGGCGCCTTCACCCGGCCCCGGGCCACCACCGCCCAGCCGCTGGAGTTCGCCGGCATGCTGGCGATCCTCCTGCCGTTCGCGATCCAGCAGGCCCTGGATCCGGTACGCCGCCACCGCCACGCGCTGCGCCGCTGGGGACCGGTGCTGCTGATGGCCGGTGCGCTGCCCCTGTCGGTGTCGCGGACCTCGATCATCGGCCTGCTGCTGGTGGCTCTGGTGATGGTGCCGCGCTGGAAACCGGCCCGACGCTGGGCCGCGATCGGGTTGATGACCGCCTCCGTGGCCGTCTTCAAGGTGCTCGTGCCGGGGCTGATCGGCACGATCACGGGCCTGTTCGCCTCGTTCCTGTCCAACTCCGACAGCAGCACACAGGCCCGTACGGTCAAGTACAGCGCGATCGTCCCCTATCTGAAGGAACACCCGTGGTTCGGACGGGGCTTCGGCACCTTCACTCCGGACCTGTACTTCTTCACCGACAACCAGTACATGCTGGCCCTGGCCGAGATGGGCGCGCTCGGACTCGTCGCCCTGCTCGTCCTGTTCGTCACCGGAATCCACCACGGCGGCGGCATCCGGCGCCTGGCCCGCACCGAGTCCGACCGCGAGCTGGGACAGGCGTTCTTCGCCTCGTCGCTGGTCGCCCTGGTCATCAGCGCCACGTTCGACTCGCTCAGCTTTCCCATGTTCGCCGGCATGTTCTTCCTGCTCCTGGGGGCGGGCTGCAGCTGTCTGGGCTTCGTGCGGCGCGAGGCCGTCGCCGTCGCGGTCCAGGGCCCCGCCCAGACCTCACCAGTCCAGCTCCCTCAACTCGTGGAGAACCGATGAGCCCCGTCACCGTCATCGTCGTCACCTGGAACAGCGCCCCGGTGCTCCCCGGGTTCCTCGCCGCGCTTCCCGAGGGCATGGCCGGCCTCGACTGGCGGCTCGTCGTCGCCGACAACGACTCCGCCGACGACACCGTGCAGGTCCTCCAGGAACTGGCCCCGGATGCCACGATCGTCCAAACGGGCCGCAACGCCGGGTATGCGGCCGGCATCAACGCGGCGCTGGCCGCCGCCGGTGAGGGCGGGGTGGCTCTCATCTGCAACCCCGACATCCGTATGCGGCAGGGCTGCGCCAAGCGACTGGTGGGCAGACTCGGCGACGGAGTGGGGATCGCCGTACCCCTCCTGTACGAAGAGGGCCGCAACACGCCCCACTACTCGCTGCGCCGCGAGTCGAGCGTGCTGAGGGCCTTCGGTGAGGCCGTCATCGGCAACCGCCGGGCCGGGCGCTTCCCGCGCCTCGGCGAACTCGTCACCGACCCCGCCGCGTACCGACGGCCCACGCGCGCGGACTGGGCGACCGGCGCGCTCATGGCCGTCTCGGCCGACTGCCGTGCCGCCTGCGGCCCTTGGGACGAGTCCTTCTTCCTCTATTCGGAGGAGACCGAGTACTGCCTGCGGGCGCGGGACCGGGGATACGTCACGCGGTTGGAGCCGACGGCCGAGGCCGTGCACCTCGGGGGAGACTCCCAGGTCTCGCCCCGGCTGTGGACCCTGCTCACGCTCAACCGGGTGCGGCTGTACGGGCGTCGCCACGGCGCCGTCGCGACGGCGTGCTTCAGAGGTGCCGTGCTGCTGCGCGAGGCGTCGCGGGCCGCCCTCGGCAGGGGGGCCAGTAGGGCGGCGGCGGCCGCCCTGCTCAAGCCGGGCGGCCTGCGGGCCGCTCCGGGGCCTCAGCCGGACCAGGTCGTGTAGAAGCTCCCGGGGTTCACCAGATACCGCACCGTGGCGTACGGCACATGGCGCACGCGGTGGCCGCGGCTGTACCGGTGGACGAGTTCCCAGTCCTCACGGGGAAGGACGTCCGGCGTCCGCCGCAGTCGGCTGAAGTGCAAGGTCGGGTTGCGGCGGGCGACGAAGGCGTTGGTGTCCAGGAAGGACGCGCGAGCGGCCCGACGACGGTCGAACGGCACGGACAGGATGTCCCGCTCGGTCCCGTCCGGCAGAACGCGGCGCAGCGCCGTGTAGACGCCGTCCGGGCCGCCGGGGGACTCCAGGACCGTCAGCGCTCGTTCCAGATGGTCGGGTTCCCACAGGTTGTCGTCGTCCAGGAACGCCACGTACCGCGAGCGGGTGAGCCGGATGCCGACGTTGCGCACGACGCCGGCCACGCCGGTGTTGCGCGCCAGCGAAACGGCCAACAGCCGTGGATCATCCGGAAGTTCGGGGAGACCCGCCCCGTCGTCGACGACGATCACGACCTGATCGCGCACGGTCTGGGCCAGGGCCGACCGGACGGCGGCCCGCAGCTCGTCGGGGCGGCGGTGGGTGGCGATGACCGTGGCGACGAGGGCGGCGGGCAGGGGTGCGGCAGCGGCCGCGAGGCGGCGGACTTCGGCGCTCTCGAAGCGGCGCAGCCGCAGTGCGGAGGGCAGGAGCACTACCTTGTTGCGCAGCTCGAAGAGGACCAGCCAGCCGAAGGTGCGCTTGAGGAGCTCCCAGGGGGCGCGGGTGATGCGTCGCATGATCCTCTTCCTCAGCCGGTCGGCGCGGGGCTGACCGGGGTGCCGTCGGAGAAGCGGTTGTTGCGCCAGACGTTGCCGGAACCACCGGCGTTCCAGGCGGTGACGGCTCCGTAGAAGCCGCTGTTGCGGTGGTAGCGGGTGGAGAAGACGTTGTCGGTGACCGTGATCCCGGTGGCGCCCGGGCCACCCCCGTACAGGGCGTACGCGCCGCCGGCCAGGAGATTGCCGTCGACGACCGTGGCGGAGACGTGGCCGGTGTCGGCGAACAGACCCAGGGCGGCGGACGCTCCCCGGTCGACACCGACCGGGTTGAGCAGTGCATTGTGACGGATGATCAGCTTGCCCTTGTTGCCGCCGCCGCTGATCACCGCATCGGTGTGCTGCCACTCGCCCCCGTTGTTGCGGAAGGCGACGAGGTCGTGGACGTAGGTGTCGTGGACGTACCCCTGTCCCATGGACAGGGCGTTGCCGAAGACCGAGATGTCGCACCAGCCGACCTCGACGGAGCTGGTGCCCATGTTGGAGACGGCGTAGTCCACCCCGCCGTTGTCGGGGCCCTTGCCGGGGACGGCGGTGATGGTGCTGTGGAGGATCCTCAGGCCGCGGTGGCCGGGGCGCAGGTTCACGCCCCACCAGTTGGCCGACGTGATCCTGCTGTCGATGACGGTCACGTCGTCGGCGTAGACGTCGAGTGAGCCCGTGATGTCCCACCCTTGGATGACGGTCCCGTCGGTCGTGACGCTCAGGTTCCCCGTGGAGTGCGGTGTGAGGGAGATGCGGGGACCGGTGGTGCGGGCGTCGGGGAAGCCGGATTCGCCGGGCGGCGCCGTGGTGGCGTGCAGCGCGCCGGGGGAGTGGCTCCGGGCGGGCGGCGCCGAGTCGGTGCCTGGGGAGGCCGAGGAACAGGCGGCGCACAGCAGGAGGGCCAGCCCGGCGAGCAGGCGGCGCAGGCTCGTCATACGGTCCCCGCCGTCCGGGAGCCGAGCAGGAAACGGCGGCTGGGCAGCACGCACACCACGTAGCAGGCCAGGGCGGCCGCGCCGACGACGAACAGGGCGGGGCTGCCGTCGCCGAGGAGCCGCTTCGCGACGAGGATCACCACGGTCATCACGCTCCCTGCGAAGAAGGGCCACGCGCAGGCCCTGGCGATGGGGACGAGGCCGATCCCGGCCCGGCCGAGGGCGTGGAGGAAGGCGGGTACGACGAGTCCGGCGGCGACCAGCACATGGCCCTGGGAGACGCCGACGATGCCGCCCAGGCGGGCGCCGACGATCAGGGCCGGGACGAGCGCGACGACCCACAGCCCCTGGGTGAGAACGAGCGAGCGGCGCTGCCCGGTGGCGACCAGGCAGTCGTAGGCGAGTTCACAGCCGATGCGGACCAGGCCCAGGGCCATCAGCCAGGGCAGCGCATCGGCGGCGGGCAGCCACGTGCTCCCGTACACCAGGTGGACGACCGGGGCGGCGAGGCCGCCGAGCAGTACACACAGGGGTACGGTGCCGGTCACCAGGACACCCAGAGCGCGGCTGAAGCCCCGGGCGAGGGCCTGCGGGGAGTCGGCGAGGCGGGAGAAGCCGGCGAAGGAGACGCGGCGGGCGGCCTCGGAGACGACGCGTACCGGCCAGCCGGACATGTTGAACGCCAGGACGTAGAAACCGAGGGACACCTGGCCGAGTGTGGAGCCGACGACCATGGTGTCCACATTGACGACGGCGAGGGCGAGGAGGCTCGCGCCGGCCAGGGGCAGCCCGAACCTCAGCAGCGCACGGGCCTGTTGGGGATCCCAGCCGAACCGCAGGGTCCCGGGGGCGGCCAGGGCACAGCCGACGAGGGCGGCGACGTTGCCCGCGACCGCACCCACGGCGAAGCTCATCGCGCCCCATCCGGCGAAGGCCAGCACCAGCGTCACGGCGGTGCTCAGGACGAAGTTGAGCGCGTCGACCAGCATCCGCCTGCCCTGCGCGAACTCCCGGGTCAGAAAGCCGGCGGGCACCTGGGCCACTCCGTCGATCACCAGGCACAGACACATCACCCGCAGCACGCCCGAGGCGCCGGGGGAGTCGAGCAGCCCGGCCACCGTCGGTGCGCAGACGAAGAGGACGGCATACAGCAGGCCGCTGGACACGGTGGCCAGCGTCAGTACCGTCGGAGCGAAACGGCGGGGGTCGCCGTCCCAGCGGACGATGGCCAGGCTGACCCCCAGTTCGTTGGCGGACAGCAGGACCAGGAGAACGGTCTGGGCGATGCCGTAGACGCCCCACTGGGCCGGCCCGAGGGCGAAGCGCGCCAGCAGGATGCCGGTGGCGAAGTTGCCCAGGCGCATCACCACGGTGTTGATCAGGCTCCACCGTGCCGCTGAACGGACCTTGGTTCCGAGGGAGTTGGGGACGGAGGTGTCGCTCGGCTCAGCGGTCCCGCCGTCCGGTGTGCGAACGCTGTCCATGAGTCGACTCCTCGTCGAGCGGCTCGGCGGCGGGCGCCACGGCCACGACGGGCCGTCCGGCCCGCGGCTCCGCGGCGTTCTGGATCTCGGCGGACCGCGACCAGCTGGGCGTCGTCCTAAGGGCCGTCGTCTGTTCCGCCCCCGGTTCCCCGGCCGCCGCCTGTGCGGGTGCTTCCGGCCCCGCCGACGTCCGTGAGCGGCGGCGCGCCTCCACATAAAAGACGGCGACCAGGCTCAGCACCAGGCCCAGGCACCCGGCCATGACCAGGTACTCGAGCCGGGTCTTGGTCTGCGCCACCGGGTTCTGCGGCGGCACGACGGTCGTCATCCGGATCATGGCCTTCGGGGCGACCGACTGCTGCTTCTGGAACTGCTCCAGCCGGTCCTTGGCGTACGTGGTCAGGATGCGGTCCGAGGCCAGCACGGCGGCCTTGTCGGTGCCGGTGACGGTGAGCCACATCAGCGGTCCCTGCGCGTTGTCGGCGAGCTTGGCCTCGAACGTGCCCGTGGCGCCGCGGGACTTGAGGCCCCGGAGCGAGCCGTCGGAGTTCAGGTTGCGGGCCAGGCTGTCGGCCATGCCGGTGAGCGAGGTCTGGGCGCTCAGGAACGGGTTGCCGTCATAGGCCACCGTGGCCTTCTGGGAGTTCAGCAGAACGACCGTGCTCTGCGACTGGTAGGTGACCGGAACCAGCAGGGCCACGGCGACCGTCAGACCGGCGGTCAGCAACAGTCCGGGCAGCAGGACGTACCAGCGCCTGCGCATGACACGGAAGATCTCAGCCAGATCCATGGTGGTCCCCCCTCGTGACCCGCCCCCCGACGAGCATAAGTCGCCGGCGGATCACAGGGGGAAGGTTTGGTCGGTGGGCCTCGGCCGCGTGCTCGCGGTGCCTCCCGCCAGCAGCACGTCGGCGATGCGGTCGCTCGCGCGACCGTCCCACAGTCCGGGCCGACGCGGCGCGGGCGGGTCGTCCAGCACCCGGTGCACGGTGGTCACGATGCGCGCCGGATCACGGCCGGCCAGCACATTGGTGCCCTGCTCGACGGTGACGGGCCGCTCGGTGTTGTCCCGCAGGGTCACGCACGGCACACCCAGCGCGGTGGTCTCCTCCTGCACGCCCCCGGAGTCGGTCAGCACGACCCGGGCGGAGTCCTGCAGGGCTATGAAGTCCAGGTATCCGGCGGGCGGCACGAGCCGGATGCCGCCGGGGACACCGATGTCGGCCAGCCGCTGCGCCGCGCGCGGGTGCACGGGCAGCAGGAGCGGGCAGCGGCCGGCGATCTCGCCCAGGGCCTTCAGGAGCGCGGCGAGGACCTCGGGGTCGTCCACGTTGGCGGGGCGGTGCAGGGTGACCAGGCCGTACTCGCCTCTGACCAGGCCGTACCGGCTCAGGACGTCCGAGCTTCTGGCCCGCTCCAGGTTGGCCAGCAGGGTATCGATCATGACGTTGCCGACGAGGTGGATCTGGTCGTCCCGGTACCCCTCCGCGCGCAGGTTCTCGGCGGCGTCGGGCGAGGGAGCGAGCAGGTAGTCGCTGACGCGGTCGGTGGCGACCCGGTTGACCTCCTCCGGCATGCTCCAGTCACGGCTGCGCAGGCCCGCCTCGACATGGGCCAGCAGCGGTCCGGCCTTGGCGGTGACCAGGGCGCAGGCCAGGGTGGAGTTGATGTCCCCGACCACGACGACGATGTCCGGGGACACCTCGCCGAGCAGGGGCTCGAACGCGGTCATCACACGTCCGGTCTGCTCGGCATGGGTGCCGGACCCGACCCCGAGGAACCGGTCGGGCGGCCGGATGCCGAGGTCGGAGAAGAACACGTCGTTCATGGCCCGGTCGTAGTGCTGGCCGGTGTGGACGAGGACCACCTCGGCGCCCCGGCGCTCCAGGGCTTCCATCACCGGCTTGATCTTCATGTAGTTGGGTCGCGCCCCGGCGACGCAGAGGATGCGCGGCATGGCTCAGAGCACCTCGATCGTGGGTCCGGACGGCAGCCGTCGCCGGCAGTCGAGGACGAACGGGGCGTGCTCGGCGACGAGTTCGTAGTCGAAGCTGTCATGGTCGGCGAGCAGCACCACCACATCGGCGGCGGCCAGCTCCCGGGGCGTCAGCTCGACCCGCACCAGCCGGGTGTCCACCGGCAGGCCCTCGACGACATGCGGATCCGCCGCCTTGACCTGGGCCCCCATGTCGAGCAGCAGCTGGGAGATGCGCAGGGCGGGCGACTCGCGGGCGTCGCCGGTGTTCTTCTTGTACGCCAGACCGAGCAGCAGGATGTGCGAGCCGTTCACGGAGCGGCGTCTTTCGTTGAACAGGTCGCCGATGCGGCGCGCCACGTACTCGGGCATGTGGTTGTTGATGTCGTTGGCCAGTTCCACGAAGCGGAAGCTCTGGCCGAGTTCGCGCTGCACCCGCCAGGACAGGTACGAGGGATCGATGGGCAGGCAGTGGCCGCCGACGCCCGGTCCGGGCGTGAACCTCATGAAGCCGAAGGGTTTGGTGGAGGCGGCGTCGATGGCCTGCCAGACGTCGATGTCCAGGTGGTGGGCGAACATCGCGATCTCGTTGACCAGCGCGATGTTCACATGGCGGAAGGTGTTCTCCAGCAGCTTGGCGAGTTCGGCCTCCTTCGGCGAGCTCACCGGCACGGTGGTGTCGACGAGCCCGGCATAGAAGCCCCGAACGGCCTCGAGCGACGCCGCGTCGACGCCGGACACGACTTTCGGGGTCTCCTTGAAACCCCAGACGGTGTTTCCCGGGTCGATCCGCTCGGGGCTGTAGCCGAGGTGGAAGTCGGTGCCGGCGGCGAGGCCCGAGCCGTCCTCCAGGATGGGCCCGAACAACTCCTGGGTGGTGCCCGGATACGTGGTCGACTCCAGGACGACGGTGGCTCCGGGGCGCAGATAGCGGGCGAGGGTGACCGCCGATTCCCTGATGTAGCGGAGGTCGGGGGTGCCTTCGTGCAGCGGGGTCGGAACGGTCACGACGGCGACGTCGAAACCGCCGCAGTCGCGGGCCGATTCGCTCGGGCGGTAGGCGCCCCGGTCGAGTGCCGCGCGGATCCGCTCGGAGGAGACGTCCTCGACGAAGGACTCACCGGCCGACAGGCTCTTGACCCGCCGGGAGTCGACGTCGTAGCCGATCACCTCGTGTCCGACCTCGGCAGCGCGGATGGCCAGTGGCAGGCCGACGTATCCCTGTCCAACCACGACGACGCGCATCAGTGACTCCTGTTCGCGGGAGTGGTCGACGGGTTGAGCCGGATGAGCTCTCGCGCCGTCATGAGGAGGAAGGCAGCATTGGTGGTGAGATAGCGCCGGCCCAGACGGCGTGGTTCCTGCAGCGCGCGGTAGAGCCACTCCAGGCCCCACCGCTGCCAGGACGCGGGGGCCCGCTTGGTGACCCCGGCCAGGATGTCGAAGGAGCCGCCGACACCGTGTACGACGCGGGCGCCGGTGCGTGCACCGTAGGCGGCGGTGAAGATCTCCTTCTTGGGCGAGGTCATGCCGAGGAACAGCAGCTGGGCGCCGCTTCGGGCGATCGCCTGCGCTATCGCCTCCTGCTGGGAGTCGTCGAAGTAGCCGTTGCGGCTGCCGGCCACCTTCAGGCCGGGGAAGCGGTCGGCCACCCGGCGCAGCATCTGCTCCAGCACGTCCTGTCCGGCGCCGAGGAAGTACACCGGCATGCCCGCCTTCTCCGCCTCCGTCAGCAGCCGAAGGAAGAGGTCGATACCGGCCACGCGTTCCGGCAGCGGTGCGCGTAACACCCGGCCGGCCCAGACCACGGCCTGTCCGTCGGCCAGGACGAGGTCGCAGCCGGACACGGCCCGGGCGAGCCGTGCGTCGCGACGCATGTGCACCAGCTTCGCGGCGTTGACCACCCCGATCTCGAGCTGTCTGCCGTCCCGGACCGCTTCGAGGCAGCGCTCCACGGTCTCGTCCATGGTCAGCGGGTCCAGCTCGACCCCGAACAGTGTCCGACGCCCGCTCATATCCGGCCCCCCTGCCAGGCGTGGAGCATCCAGCCGAACTCGTAGGGCCGGCATTCGCGGTCCACGGAGAGGGGCCGGTACATCCGGTCCAGGGAGGTCAGCCGCAGGTTCGGAACGACTCGGGTGCCGAGTCCCCGGGCGGCGCGTACGGCCTTCTTCGGGTCGCCCCGGTAGACCTTGCGCCAGGTGGCACCGAGCTCGTCGAGGATCAACGGCTTGTGGTGCTCCGGGTGTTCGGCCAGTTCGGGCACGTCCGTCATCCAGCGCAGGCCCTTGCGGACCGACGCGCCGAAGTCGGTGCCGCCGGCGTCGGCGAGGTCGAACAGGGCGGTCGGCGCCATCGCGTGCTGGTGGACGCTGTAGACCGGGTACCCCTCGACGACACCACCCGTGCGTGCGTCGTAGTGCCACCACCACTGCCCGCCCTCGCCCTGCGCCTCGCAGATGCGCGCCGCGCACGCCTCGGCCGCGGCCAGCGCCTCCGGATCGCCGTCCCCCTCGCCGCTGGCGTGCGCGCGGGCCAGCGCCTGGAGCGGGTACGTCTGGTCGGCGAAGCAGCTCACGTGCGCCCGGTACCAGGGCACCTTGCCGGGCCCGGTGGCGTGCGGGAACAGGGGGCTGTCGCCGATCCGGGCCCGCAGCAGTCGGTCTCGGGCCGAGGCGAAACGTCTCTCCACATCGACCGTGCCGCGAGCCGCCGCGAGGGCGGACAGCACCCAGGCCGCCTCGACGGTGTACTGCGGCCGGTTCTCCTCGTCCAAGGCGTCGACTCGGGCGACGGCGTCGGACAGTTTGGGGTGTTCGGTCTCGGCGGCCGCCCAGGCGATGAGCGCCGCGTCACCGAGATTGGTCACCGCCGGCAGGGACTCGATCAGCAGGCCCGTGAACTCCTGGGCGCTGCGCCCGCCGAGCACCGCGCACTGGCGCTGCTCGGGGAGGAACCGCGCTCCCAGCGCGGTGATGGCCGCGTACCGGGTGCTGGTCCCGCGCCGTTCCAAGGTCCATGAGCCATCGGGTGCCTTCCGCCCGGCCATGGTGAAGACGAAGGCCTCGCGACCGGGGAGCAGCATCGACGGAAGCCCCGACTCCGCCACGGTGAGCAGCCGTTGGGCGAGCGCGAGGAGTGACGGCTCCTCACGACCGAGCGCCGCCAGACGTGTTGTAGTCATCCTTCGGACACACCAACCCCCCTGTGGGTCCCGTTGTGCGCAGGCTTGTGAACGCCGCGTCGCGGACGGCCACGCGGCGGAAGGCATACGTCGGACTTCAGACGTCAGGCGTCGGAGTGGTGGTCACTCCTCGCTTTGGACACAGGTGTACCCACCCGGTAACCCCCCTGGGCACTGGTTTGTGCGCTCACTGTGCCCGGTCTGCACAGTTCGCACACATGTTATGCCTGCGCGTGTTCGAGGATTGGCGTTTTGGGAGAATCAGTTGTCATGCACGCTCGGCGAGTTCGCCGTCCTTCTCGTCGTACAGCGCTCCCGTCTCGGGACACTCCCAGCCACCCGGATCGCCGTCCCGCGCCATCAGCCGCACGCCGGCCCGGCCGACCCAGCCGATCCGGCGCGCCGGAACGCCCGCCACGAGCGCGAAGTCCGGCACGTCCCGGGTCACCACGGCACCCGCCGCGACCAGCGCCCAACGACCGATACGTACCGGCGCCACGCACACCGAGCGGGCCCCCAGGGACGCTCCCTCGCCCACCACCACCGCCACGGCCTCCCAGTCGCCACCGCGCTTGAGCCGGCCCTGCGGATCGACCGAACGGGGGAAGTGGTCGTTGGTGAGAACCGCCGCCGGTCCGACGAACACCCCGTCACCGAGCTGGGCGGGTTCGTAGACCAACGCGTAGTTCTGGAGCTTCACGTTGTCGCCGATCCGCACCCCTGGGCCGACATACGCCCCCCGGCCCACGATGCACCCGCTGCCCAGCCGGGCGTCCTCCCGTATCTGGGCCAGGTCCCAGACCGTCGTCCCGTCACCGATCGCCGCTGTCTCGTCGACCTGGGCGGTCGGCTGGATCCTGAAGTTCACCGGGCGGAACCTTTCTTCTCGTTGAGGAGAGCCGGAAACGCCGCCTCCAGCGCCTCGCGCCAGGGACGGATCGGTCCGATCCCCGTCCGGCGCCAGCCCTCGTGCCCCAGGACGCTGTACGCGGGGCGGGGAGCGGGCCGGGCGAAGGCCGTGCTGGTGGTCGGCCGCACCCGGCCGGGGTCCGCGCCGAGCAGCCGGAAGATCTCCCGGGCCAGCCCGAACCAGGTCGTCTCACCACCGCTGGTGCCGTGGTAGACCCCGGCGGGCGCGCCACCGGCCAGGGCGGCCTGCCCGAGCCGTACGAGCCGGTCCGCGAGGTCCACCGTCCAGGTCGGCTGTCCGCGCTGGTCGTCGACCACGTCGACGGTGTCCTTGACCGACTCCAGATCGATCATCGTGTCGACGAAGTTGCCGCCTCCCGCCCCGTACAGCCAGGCCGTGCGCACGACGTACCCCGCGTCCGGGAGCACCGCCCGTACCGCCTGTTCTCCCGCCAGTTTGGTACGTCCGTACGCGCTGCGCGGTGCCGCCGGGGCGTCCTCGGGACACGGGCTGGTCGCGTCGCCCGCGAGCACATAGTCCGTCGAGATCTGGATCAGCCTGGCACCCGTTTTCGCACACGCCTCGGCGAGGTGCCGGGGCCCGTCGCCGTTGACCCGCAGGGCGTCCGCCTCGCGTGCCTCGGCGTCGTCAACGGCCGTCCAGGCGGCGCAGTTGACGACGATCCGGGGCCGGTGCACGTCGATCGCATCGCGCACCGCGTCGGCGTCCGTGATGTCGAGACCGCCGCGGGCCAGGCCGACGGCCGTCTCTCCGTCCCGGCGAAGCCGCTCCAGGACGTCCTGCCCGAGCATTCCGGTGGCGCCGGTGATCAGCCAAGCGGTGGTCATGGTCACCTGTTCGTCTGTTCGTCGTGAAGAGGGCGTGGACGCGTCACCGCAGCGCCGCTCGCTCCTTCAGCGGCTCCCACCAGGCGCGGTTCTCGCGGTACCAGGTGACCGTCTCCGCAAGGCCGGTGGCGAAGTCCTTTCGGGGCGCGTAGCCGAGCTCGTCGCGGATCTTCGTGCAGTCCACGGAGTAGCGGCGGTCGTGGCCCTTGCGGTCGGCGACGTACTCGACGCTGGTGTCCCAGTCCGCGCCGCAGGCCTCCAGCAGCAGCGCGGTCAGTTCCTTGTTGGTCAACTCGGTGCCGCCGCCGATGTTGTAGACCTCACCGGCGCGCCCCTTGGTGCGCACCAGCTCGATGCCCTGGACGTGGTCGTCGATGTGCAGCCAGTCGCGGACGTTGCCGCCGTCGCCGTACAGCGGGGCCTTCCTGCCGTCCAGCAGGTTCGTGATGAACAGCGGGATGACCTTCTCGGGGAAGTGATGGTGCCCGTAGTTGTTGGAGCAGCGGGTCACCCGCACGTCGAGGCCGTGGGTGCGGTGATGGGCGAGGGCGATCAGGTCGCCGGCCGCCTTGGAGGCGGCGTAGGGGGAGTTGGGGCACAGCGGGTCCGTCTCCGGCCAGGAGCCGAAGTCGAGGGAGCCGTAGACCTCGTCGGTGGAGATGTGCACGAAGGTCTTCGAACCTCCGTGGCGCAGCGCCGCGTCCAGCAGTGTCTGGGTGCCGAGGACGTTGGTCCGGATGAACTCGTTGGCGCCCAGGATCGAGCGGTCCACGTGCGACTCGGCGGCGAAGTGGACCACCTGGTCGTGCTCGGCGAGCAGTTCGTCGACCAGCGCGGCGTCGCAGATGTCACCCTGGACGAAGGCGAACCCGGGGTGATCGCGCACCTCGTCGAGATTGGCCGGATTACCCGCGTAGGTGAGTTTGTCCAACACCGTGACCGCCACCTCACCCGGGCCGGCCGGACCGAGCAGCGTGCGGACGTAGTGCGAGCCGATGAAACCGGCACCGCCGGTCACCAGAATCCGGGTCGGGCGGGCGGGAGGGGACACGGGGACCGTCATGACGATATCTGCACCTTGCTGTGGTCGCCGAGGACGAAACGGTGGGCGGCGGGCTTACGGGGTGCGGGAGTGACCTCGACGCTGCGGCCGATGAGGGAGGCCTCCACCCGCCGGACCCCGCTCATCGAGGAGTCGCGCAGCACGATCGAGTACTCGATCTCGCTGTCGTCGATCCGGCAGTCCCCGGCTATCGAGGTGAAGGGGCCGACGTACGAGTCCGTGATCATGGTGTTCGCGCCGACGACCACCGGGCCCACGATCCGGCTGCCGGTGACCTTCGCCCCGGCCTCGATCCGCACCCGGCCGATGATCTCGCTGTCGTCGTCGACCGTGCCGTCGATCCGGCGCTCCAGGGTCTCCAGGACCGAGCGGTTGACCTCGAGCATGTCGGTGACGTTACCGGTGTCCTTCCAGTACCCGGAGATGATCGTGGAACGCACATCACGTCCGGTGTCGATCAGCCACTGGATCGCATGCGTGATCTCCAGCTCGCCGCGCCAGGACGGCTCGATGGAGCGCACGGCCTGGTGGATCGCGGGGGAGAACAGATAGACGCCCACCAGCGCCAGCTCGCTCTTGGGGTGCCTGGGTTTCTCCTCCAGGCCGATCACCTGCCCCGCCGCGTCCAGCTCGGCCACCCCGAACGCGGTCGGGTCCGGCACCTTCGTCAACAGGATCTGCGCCTCGGGCCGCTCGCCGCGGAAGGCGTCCACCAGATCCGTGATGCCGCCGACGACGAAGTTGTCACCGAGGTACATCACGAAGTCGTCGTCGCCCAGGAACTCACGGGCGATCAGCACCGCATGGGCCAGCCCCAGCGGTGCCGCCTGCGGGATGTAGGTGACCTCCAGACCCCAGGCGGAGCCGTCGCCGACCGCCTCCCGGATCTCCTCGGCGGTGTCCCCGACGATGATCCCGACCTCGGTGATGCCTGCCTCGGCGATCGCCTCCAGGCCGTAGAACAGCACCGGTTTGTTCGCGACCGGTACGAGTTGCTTCGCCGAAGTATGGGTTATGGGGCGCAATCGGGTACCTGAGCCACCAGACAACAAAAGTGCCTTCATGCGCATCACCCTACTTACGCCGGACTTGCTGACGGGGGGATTCCGCTATGGAGCGGGACGGCACGGCCTGAACCCCCCGCTGGGGCCCGGAATCCACATCCGTGGCCTGCGCGCCGGAAGCGCTGTGTGGACGCAGGCCGGCGACCAGGCCGAGGATCAGCACGGCGATGCCCAGCCACACGGACGTCCTCGGCGCGCCGCTGCCCGAGACGACTCCGACGACGGCCGCGGCGAGCGGCGCGATACCGGTGAGCAACCCCGCTCGCCCCGCTCCTGCGGCGCGAACGGTCGAGTACCACAGGACAAAGGCGACCGCCGTCACCATCAACGCCAGGTAGCCGACGGCCGCCCACTGGGACCCGGACAACTCCCGTACGGCCGACGGCCCGTCCACCGCCGCGCCGAGGACGGCCAGCAGCACACCGGCCAGCCACATCGCGTGCACGGACACCCCCCACGGCGAGTGCCGCCGCAGCACCGGCACGGCGAGCAGCGTGAATGCGGCCTCGCAGCCCAGGGCCAGCGCCGCCCAGGCCACCCCGACGGCATCGGTGCGGCCCGTCCCCTCCACCAGTACCGCACCCGCCATGACGACAGGAGCAGCCCACAGCACCTGCCGACTCGGCCTGCGCCGCTCCAGCACTGGGCCCACCACCCCGAGAACCACCGGTACGCACGCGACGGCGACAGCGACCACCGCGGGTTCCGCATGGCCGACGCCCCGGACCACGGCCACGTTGAACAGCACCAGACCGGTGACCGCGATCCCGGCCAGCCACAGCCACTCCCGGCCCCGCGGCCACAGCAGCCGAGCACCGGCGAGCCGCGCCATGACCAGGACGATCACGGTCGCGGCCGCGTACCGGACCGCCTGGGTGGTGAACAGCGGTGCGTCGATGAGCGTGCGCGAGACGGTGACGCTGCTGCCGACCAGCGCCATCCCGGCCATGCCGGGGACGAGCCGGGCGAACGAAACGGAAGGTGTGTCCATACCGCCCACGCTGCCCGCACCGCGCAGGTCCTGGACAGGTCCACAAGGTCACCGGTGCGCGGGTCCAAAAGCCCCGCCCGGCGGTCCGGAACGGCGGGGCGTGGGCGCCGCCCGACGAGAGCGTGGACAGCGTGCTTGTGTGAGCCCTGTACGCGCCCCCGCCCGGGCGAGAAGACTGCCTCGGCGAGGGCGGGCGGCCACGGCATCACCCACCGCCTTCGGTCGACTCCCGAGAAAGGCAGGCCGGTCGCTGTGTTGTTGCGTCTCCCCACGTCGGTGTCCGAGGCCCAGGAGTGCCTGTCCGAGGGAGCCGTGCCGATCGGCGGTGCCACGCTCGTGTGGGCCACATGGCAGCGGGACGGCTTCCCCGAACTGGCCATGTCTCTTCGGGAAGTGCCGGAGGCCAACGTGCTGGGGCGGGAGACAGTGGGCGGCGCCGTGGTCCTGCACCGGATGGACGACCGGGTGCCGGACGTGCTGCGCCTGGCGGCCGCCGCGGTGGGCACCGGGGCCGTGCGGCGGACGGCGACGGTCGGCGGCAACCTCGTGGGCAGCACACTGCGCTGTCTGCTGCCCGCGGTGACCGTCCTGGACGCCCGGGCGATGGTGCTGGATTCCGACGGCGTCCATGAGACGGACCTGGCCGAGCTGGTGACCAAGCGCCCCGTCCTGCTCAGCCTGCGCTGGCGCGAACCGATCGCCAGCGCGTACCGGAAACTGGCCGGCGAGGCCGGTGGACCGCCGCCGCTCGCCGTCGCCTCGGCGGTGCACGTCGACGGCGGTGGCGACCTGCTGCGGGTCGCGGTGCGCGACGGCTATGACGTGCTCAGCGGCAGCGTCCCGTGCGTCACCGACACCGAGGAGGCCCTCCACACACTGCGGGCGGCGGCCTTCGGCGACCTGCCGACCGCCGCGTGGGACGTCGTACGCTCACAGGTCACCGGCCTTTTGGGCGGCCGCGGCACGCACTGACGCACGTGGCAGCCCGGCCGACGAACAGCGAAGGGCCCGAACGACCCGGGCCCCTTTAGCACGGCTCGATCTCCTCCTGATGGAGCGACACGCTGGGGGTGCGGCAAGTGAGTGGGTATCAGGAGATCAGCCAAAAGGGCTAATGTCGCATCAATCCACCTTGGCCATCGGGTACTTGACGCCCGATGGCGCCTTCGAGGGAGGGGCGTGTCTCGATGGAAATACCCCGATCGGCGCCCAATGGCAGTCATTCAATATGACCGGTGTGTCTGCTGTAGGTACTTTTGATCACGACCGGCTGACGTGCCGGTATCTCTGAGACAGCAGACAGGAGAAACGACATGAAGGTCCCCCGTTCCACCGTGGTCACCGCTGGTCTCGCGGCCGCCGCAGCCCTGGCCGCGACCGGCATCACGTACGCGTCGGCGGCCGACGCCCCGGTGCCCCAGGCGGCCCCGGCCGCTGCAGCCGTGGCACCCCTCGGCGGCGAATCCGGGCAGGGCAAGGGCAACGAGGGCCGCGAGGGCCGCGGGGGCCGCGAGGGTGACTGGGGCCGGATCCTGATCAACGAGCGGTCGTACTCCAGCCGGCCCGGCGACTGCATCACCGTGGTCAGCGGCCTGGGCGCCCGGAGCATCAACATCCGCAACGAGAGCGACAAGGTCGTCGAGGTCTTCCGCGGGGTGGTCTGCGACAACGGCGCTCCCATCGCCATCGTCGGGCCCCACAGCTCCTCGGAAGGCGTGCACCCGCGCAGAGTCGACGACATCCATGTCAAGCACGGAGTGGTGGCCAGCTTCCGCGTGGTCCGGCGCCACGGTGGCTGGGACTGATCCGCCGCCGAGTGCATGATGTGGGGCCCCGGCCCGCCGGAATCGGGCCGGGGCCCCCGGTGCTGCCCATTGTCCGGCAACACACCCGCCTGCACACCCGGCCAGATCCGCACACCAGGCGCTGCTCGCGCTGTCCGGGCGCTCGTCCCTTCGTCCACCTGCCGATCCGCTGCCGACTCCTTTCCCGGGTGTTGCCTACCGCCGAACGAGTGAGCGTTCCCGGGGACCAGGGCGAGGCCCTGCAGACATGACACGCAAGGTCAGGCGACGCGGCCGACGTGCGGGTCGATGGTCTTGGGCCGGGTCCGACGCTCGGTAGACACACCGTGTGCACCGGTCCGGTCCAGCCGCTCGCAACTGACCAGCGTCCTCGCCGACCGGCATCGAACGAATTGTTCGACGCCACGTCCGTTGGTGTGCCAGGTCCGGTAGACGTTGTCGCGGTCACGGAGGAAGACGTTGACGGCGAATCCGCCGCCGGGCGGTGCCCCGACGTCGCTGCCGAACGGGCTGTCCGCCGTGGAGTATCAGACCATCCGGTTCCCGAAGCGCCGCTTGTAAGCGAGTGAGCCGACGACCTCCAGGGAATGCTGGTCGCCCGGGCGTCGGAGCCGTCGCCCGCGGTTCCACTCGGGCGGTGGGGGCCTCGCCGCCACGGTCGGCGACTGGCTGGCCTTCGCCCGCATGCTGCTGAACGGCGGCGAGGGCAACGGCCACCGCCTCCTCACCCCCGCCTCGGTCGGCCGCATGACCACCAACCACCTCACGGCCGAACAGCGCGCCGCCATCCCGCCCGACCCCCACCCCGCTGATGCGGGACTTCTGGACGAGCGCGGCGCGCACCTGAACGACTCCGGTCATCTCCGCACGTCCGGCCCTTGCTACGCGCACCGATTCAAACTCACTGCCGAAGAACTGTTATCCGGGGCGCGTCGAGTGATCTCCCAGTTATCGGACAGAATCGTTCGGCCTCGATGACGGGAAGCATTTGTATGAGTACGCAGGACGCGGCGGAGACGGCGATACTGGTCACGGCCGCCCGAGAGGGCGACACACAAGCCCAGGACGCGCTGGTCCACACCTATCTCCCGCTGGTCTACAACATCGTGGGCCGGGCACTGAACGGCTCGGTCGACGTCGACGACGTGGTGCAGGAGACCATGCTGCGCGCCCTGGACGGGCTGGGCGAACTGCGCACTCCTGAGCGCTTTCGCCCCTGGCTCGTGGCGATCGCGATGAACCAGGTCCGGGCGCACTGGCAGAACCGGCGCTCCGCCCCGGGGACGATGGAGGAAGCCGAGGATCTGGCCGATCCGGGTGCCGACTTCGTCGACCTGACGGTGGTCCAACTCCAGCTCGCCGGACAGCGCCAGGAGACAGCGCAGGCCACGCGCTGGCTGGAACCCGACGACCGGGGACTGCTGTCCCTGTGGTGGCTGGAGTGTGCCGGCGAGCTCACCCGGGCCGAGGTGGCCGCGGCTCTGGACCTGTCGCCCCAGCACACGGCGGTCCGGGTACAGCGGATGAAGGCGCAGCTCGAGGCGGCCCGCGTGGTCGTACGAGCGCTCGACGCACGGCCACGGTGCGAGGAACTGCGCGTCGTGCTGGCTTCCTGGGACGGCAGGGCCTCGGCTCTGTGGCGCAAGCGAATAGCCCGGCACGCGCGGGGCTGCTCCCGGTGCAGCGGACTGTGGAGCGGCCTGATGCCGGCGGAGGGACTGCTGGCCGGTCTGGCGCTGGTCGCGGCGTCGCCCGCGCTGTCGGCCAGGCTCTCCGCCTCCGCGGGGGGTGTTGTCCCGGCGGGTTCCGCCACGCCGCTCGGGGTCACCGGGGGCGGCACCGGCTCCAACCCGGCCACCGCACCACGTGGGATACCGGGCGGGACCGGTTCGCGTAGCCAGTCCCGTCGGCGTCGGCGGATGCGGCGCCGGGCCGTCGGCGGGGCCGTCGTCGCGACCTGCGTCGTCGGGGGTGGTCTGTGGTATTTCGGCATGGATTCCGGTACCGGTCGCGACAGCGCGAGTGCGGAGCGAAGAGCGGCCGCCCCCGTCCTGGACCTGGCCACCCCCAGCGCCAGTGGCGTGTCGCCGTCGGCCTCGCCCTCCCCGTCACCGACGAAGCCGAAGAAACCGCGGACGGGGAAGGCACCGAGCCGCGGCAGGGCGAGCGGACCCACCGGGCGGCAGCCCGCCCGACCGGCCACGACGCCGGCGAGCACGGCGCCGTCCGCGTCGGAACCGACCGACGTCGTCGGCCAGGTGGTCGCACTGGTGAACAAGGAGCGGGCGGGCGCCGGTTGCGGCCCCCTGACCGAGGACCCGCAACTGCAGCAGGCGGCCCAGGGCCACTCCGACGACATGGCCACTCGCCACTTCTTCGACCACACCAACCCGGACGGCGCCGACCCCGGCCAGCGCATCACGGCCGCCGGCTATCGCTGGTCCACATACGGCGAGAACATCGCCCAGGGCCAGCAGACCGCCGCATCCGTCATGGAGTCCTGGATGAACAGTCCCGGTCACAGGGCGAACATTCTCAACTGCTCGTTCAAGGACATCGGTGTGGGTGTTCACCAGGGTGCGGGCGGCCCGTGGTGGACGCAGGACTTCGGTGCCAAGCAGTGACGCAGGCGTGCGCAGCCGACCCTCACGACATGGCGTCGGTACCCGAGAGGCGCACCGTGGCCCGAGCGGGCACCGCAGGCTGGTCCGGCCAGGTGAACGCGTACCGGGGATCGCCCCCGCGGCTCAGCCGTACGAAACGCAGGAGTTCGCGGACGATGCCCGCGTTGCCCATCGCCCAGCCGGTGCACGGTTCGAGATCGCCCGGGGTGGACCGGTGCGCGACGTTGGACCAGCGGGCACCGTCGGTGTCCCGGATCGCACGGGCGGCGAGGTCCGCGACGAGGACGTGGGCGAAGTCGTCACCGTCACGCTGTTCGGTGATCCGGTCGCAGGCCAGGGCGAGAACGCCCGCGGTGCCGCAGCAGCGGCCGTTGTTGTCCCAGAAGCCGGGGCGCGGCCGCCGGGGCAGACCGGAGTGGGTGACCGTGTGCCAGCAGCGGTCGACGAGGGCGGGCCAGATGGGGTCGGCCGTGACGTCGCGCAGCAGCCGGAAGACCTGGGCGTCGCCGGCCGGGCCGTGGCACCAGCCGTAGCTGATGGGATCGATCACGTCCGGTCGGTACTGCGGGGTGGAGTGCGGCACCAGGAAGCCCTCCGGGCCCGCTTCGTCACGCGCCACGACGTCCGCGGCACCGGCCAGCGCCAGCTCGACCAGGTCAGCACGCCCGGTGGCCCGGCCGACCCGGGCCAGCGCCAGGACGATTCCGAGCGTGCCGTGCGAGATGTGGTGCAGACGGGAGTCGGTGCCCGGGCGCTGGGCCCACTGCACGCCCGCCGCGGTCTGCTCGGCCGTCCGCAGATACGGCTCCAGGGCGAGGACGGCCAACTCGGCGTCACCGGCCACGAGCGCGCCGAGGCCGATCCCCGCGTTGCCGCCCATCAGCTCGAACAACTCGCCCCAGCGCGTCCCGTCGAAGCCCGACCGCACCAGACCGAGCGCACGGTCCGCGGCCGCACCGGCGGCCGCGTCGCCGAGTTCACCGTGAACGGCCCGCAGGACGAGGGCCGTTCCGGTGCGGCCGTAGTAGAGGGAGCCGTCGTCGACACCGTCGAGGGAGTCCGCGAGGGCGCGGGCCGCGCGCAGGGCGGTGTCGGCGTAGGAGTCGTCGCCGAAGTGCCGCCAGGCCTCCAGGAGCACGGGGACGATCCCGGCCGTACCGTTGTAGAGCATCGGGTTGAGCTCGTCGTCCGAGGGCCTGGTCGCCCAGGCCAGGCCTTCGCCGACGGTTTCCCGCGCCGCCGCGGTCAGCCACCGCAGCCCGTCCACCGCGAGTTCCTCGACCTCGTCGACCGCCACGACCGAGTCTGCCAATGGCGTCATGCGCCCACTCTCGCATGATCCAACGACCGCGCCCACGGTCGCGCACCGGCCAGGCAGATGGTCGACCGGTCCGGTATGACCGCTCTCGATAAAATGGGCGGTTCGGGGAACCCGGCTTCGCAGCGGGGAGCGCCGTCCGCCCGCTTGGGCCGGGATGGCCAAACGATCTGGAAGGGCGCACCGTCATGGCCAAACAGATCACCTGCCGCAGGGTCTACGAGGAGACCTCGCCCCAGGACGGAAAGCGCGTGCTCGTCGACCGGGTCTGGCCTCGGGGAATGCGCAAGGAGGACGCGCATCTGGACGAGTGGCTGCGCGATGTCGCCCCCTCCACCGACCTGCGCAAATGGTACGGCCACGAGCCCAGCCGCTTCACCGAGTTCCGTCGCCGCTACCTGGCGGAGCTGCGCGACGCGGGGCACCGCGAGGCGGCAGAGCATCTACGTGACCTGGCGGCGCACGACAAGCTCATGCTGCTGACCGCCACCAAGGACGTGGACCACAGCCAAGCCGCTGTGCTGGCCGAGTGGCTGACCAGGAAGCGGTGACGTCGTCACCGGAGATCCGGGAGATCCGTGATCCGGGAGATCCGTAAGACGCGGACGCCGGGGAGGTCAGCGCCGCCGACGCGAGGTCACCGTGAACTTGGCGCCGTCGGGGTCCCGCAGCACAGCCTCGTGCTCGCCCTCCCGCAGGACGCTGCCGCCGTGCTTCTCCGCGGCCCGGGCGCACGGTCCCACGTCGGCCACGCAGAAGTGGACCTGCCAGTGCGGTCGCACCGAGGGGTCCGGTGGCGCCTCGACCGAGCCCGACTCGATGCGGGCCACGATGTCACCCTGACTGCGCAGCAGCACCTCGTCGCCCGCGTACTCGACCTCGCAGCAGCCGGGAAGATCCGAGGCCCAGTCCAGGATCTGGCCGTAGAAGATCGCGGCGTCGAAGGCGTCGCGGGTGTGCAGGGTGATGAAGGTGGGTGCGACCTGCCGCCAGGTCTCCCACTCGGTGACGAGCTTCCCCTGCCAGATCCCGAAGGTGGCGCCGTCGCGGTCGGCGAGCAGCGCCGCTCTTCCGGGAGGGAAGGAGATCGGCCCGACCGCCAGGGTGCCGCATCGCTCCTGGGTGCGGGCCACAGTCTCGTCCGCGTTCGTCACCGCGAAGTACGGCGTCCAGGCCACGGCCATCTGCCACATGGTGGCCACCGCAGCGATCCCCGCGACGGGGACCCCGTCCGCCAGCGCGGTCCGGAAGTGCTCGCCGAGCCTGGCCTTGCGGCACTGCCAGCCCAGCACGGCACCGTAGAAGTCCTGGGTGGCATCGAGGTCGCGGCTGGTCAGACTCACCCAGCACGGGGCGCCGAACACGGAATGGGTGAAGACGACATCCGCCGCACCGGAAGTGGGTGTCGTGCCGTGATTCCTGGCCATCGCGCCCTGGTCTCCTACGCCCGCGACCACAGCTTTGAGTCCAGTGTCCGCCCAGAGACCTGATCCTGCACATCACCTGCCCTCGCCCCGCGGGGGAAAACCTGCTCGGCCCGTGTCCGCCCGGTCATCGTCCGTACGCACCTCGGGGCCGCCCTGCGCGGCGGATCAGAGGTCGTTGCCCGCGTAGGAGAGGTTGAAGCTCTTGTTGGTCAGGGGGGAAGTCGGGGACCATCGTGTCCGCGAGCGCGACCGGCAGGGCGGGCCAGTTGAAGAACGACGGGTCGACCGGCTTGACCCGGGTCAGGGTGCCGTCGGGGGCGAGTTCGACACGAGTGGTGATGGTGCCCCGCCAGCCCTCCACGAGGCCCACACCGGTGCGGGGTCCCGTGCCCGGCAGGGGCGGCGGAGCCAGGACGGCTCGCGGGGCGCTGAGCTCGCCGGCGAGCTGCTCGAGCAGGGCGAGGGAGGTGTCGATCTCCTCGGCGCGCACCAGGAAGCGGGCGAGCACGTCGCCGCCGGTGTGTACCGGGATGCGAAGCCGTGGACCGTAGTCGGTGAAGGGATGCGCGACGCGGGCGTCGTACGCGAGGCCGCTGGCGCGGGCGACGTAGCCGAGACAGCCGATCTCCCGCGCGGCGTCGGTCTTCAGCACGGCGGTACCGGTGAAGCGGTCGCGGACGGTGGAGTGGCCGAGGGCGAGGTCGGTGATCTCCACGCCTTTATGAACGAACCAGAGGCGGGCCTTGAGCCTCAGGATGGTCTCGCCGACGATGGAGAAGCGGAAGTGCCCGGGTTCGATCAGCCCCGCATGCACCGGCCCGGCCGGGATCTCGTACACGCCGTCGCCCTCGACCTCCAGGAAGGGGTAGCGGCCCTCCTGCTCGCCGAAGAGCGGCGGGGGCGCGGCGGCGGGGCGCATCGGGTACCAGCCGCGCGGCCAGTGGAAGTGGCGCACGAGGCGGCGGGGCAGCGGGTGGTCGCAGGGGACGATGCCGAACAGGTCGCGCATCTCGCGTTCGAACCGGCCAGCGGGGAAGGAGAGATGGGCGAGCGTCGGCAGTTCGGGGCGCTCGCGGTCGAGGTGGACATGGAGTTCGGTGCGGGTGTCGGGCGGGCCCGCCGCGAACAGGTGCACCACACGGATGCCGTGTTCGTCGTGGTGGGCGGCGACCAGGGCGAGGCGGTGTCCGCCGATCAGCAACTCCCTGGCGCGCCCGGGCAGTTCAGAGAGGCTGATCTGATCGATGCGCATCGGGTCAGTGGCCTCCGATCGCCTGGGCGGCGGCGTGCAGCAGGTCGGTGAGCGGGCCGAGGACGCTGCCCAGGGCAGCGCAGGCGGCCAGGCCCAGGGCGAGGGGCCAGACGGCGGCGGACTCGGGGCGCGTGGGCGGGACAGGGGCCGGGCCGAGCAGCATCCGGGCGGTGCGGGCGGCGAGCGCGGCGAAGGCGACGAGCACCAGCAGCAAGGCAAAGGACGTGACCTGGGCGAGGCCGGTCCCGGCGGCGAAACCGGTGCGGGCGATGCCCAGTTCGGAGGCGAAGAGGCTGAACGGCGGGAAGGCCATCAGTGCCGCTGCCGCGAGCCCGAACATGCCCGCCAGTGCGGGCGTCCTGGCGAGCAGCCCGCGCACGCGGCCGATCTTCGCGGTGCCGGTCAGCTGGAGGATGCGGCCGGAGGCGCAGAAGGCGACCGACTTGGCGAGTCCGTGGCCGGCGATGTGCAGCAGCGCGGCGGTCAGGGCGAGGGGGCTGCCGATCGCCGCGGCGAGGGCGAGCAGGCTCATGTGTTCCATGGACGAGTAGGCGAGCATCCGCTTGTAGTCGCGCTGGGCGAGCAGCAGCCCGGCCGCGAGGGCGAGGGTGAGCAGGGCGATCCCGGCCAGCAGGACCCGGGTGAAACC
>NZ_JBSFIH010000050.1:0-75899 GCF_053597455.1 Streptomyces sp. NPDC001393 | reverse complement strand
CCCTCGTGGAGCAGGCCATCGCCACCCTCAAGTCCTGGAGGCTCCTCCGCAAACTGCGGTGCTCGACCACCCGGATCACCAGCCTCGTCCAGGCCATCCTCACCCTCCATCTGACCAGCTCAGAGTGAAGATGGAAAAGGCTCACTATCTGCTCAATGTGTCGTGTCTCGATCTGAGGCTGCTGACAAAAGTACTCAGCATGTCGCCGGACTGCGACGAAGTAGGGCGTGCCCGGTCCATCGTCCAGTCCAACCGGGCAGCCCTGCGCGAGGCCCTGGCCCGGTCGGGTCTCGCCGGGTGCCTGCCCGAGACGGCGCCCGAGCGTGATTCTGCGGTGAGCGTCGAGTGGCTGCACGTCGGCCCGGAACGGGACCGAGTCCTTCACCGGTGCCGTGCGGCTGGGCTCGAAGTGCTACCGGGACAGCCGTTCTTCTGGTCCGCGACCGGCGACGAGAAGTCACAGGATGCGGAGTGGATCCGTGTTGCGTTGCTTCGCGATGTCCACGACTTCCAAAGGGGCACAGACATCTTCCTTGCAGCCATGCGGGAGTGCGCATGACGACCCTGCACCACCTGCGCCGTTTCCCCTGTCTGCCTGACCGGTGAGGGACCCATGCCGAACCCAGAAATCCTCATCACGGGGACCAATATCGTTTCCGATGCGGCCATCGCGTACATCGAGGGGCGAAACTACACGCCGCGCCGGATCCGGCGGGACGACCTCACCGAGGACGAGCTCATCATCGCCCTGGACGGGGCCGCGGGATATCTGATCGGCGGCAACGAAGCCCCCACTGACAAGGTCTTCGAGGCATCCGGCGCCCTGCGGGCTGCCGTTTTTGTCGGTACCGACTACCAGCTCTACGTACCGGGCTGGCGGCGAGCCGGGTCGCTCGGCGTGGCAGTGGTGAGCACACCGGGCGCGAATACCCGCTCGGTGGCCGAGTTCACCTTCCTGCTGATGCTTTCCCTGTCCCGCGCTTTTGCCTCAACCGTCGGCTCCCCGGCGCGAACCGGCACCACGGCGGGGCCCATGGGCCGCACTTTGGCCGGACAGCGTCTGGGTGTCGTCGGCCTCGGCAGGATAGGGAGGGAAGTCGCCCGGATTGCCCTCGACGGCTTCGGCATGGAGGTGCGCTACACCGCGCCGCGGCCCGTCCCGGACGCCGAGGCGGAGCTGGGGATACGGCGTTGTACGAAGCTCGACATACTGCGCTGGAGCGACGTGGTCTCCCTGCATCGTCCAGGCCCGGGCCCGGGGGAGGCACCCGAGCTGTCGGGACGAGAATTCCAGGTCATGCGGCCCGGGGCTCTGCTCGTGAACACCGTTCATCCAGGACTCGTCGACAGCACAGCCGCCCGTTCGAAGCGGATCTGGCGATGCAGCAGGCGATCGAATGGCAAGCACAGGCAAAGCGCCGGGAAACCGAACTGGCTCGGCGCATGCTGGTTCGGGCCAAGGCGTCGTTCGGAGACGAGGGCGGATGGTGGTTCACCGGCCGCCGCCGTACGCTCACTGAGCTCACCGAATGGTTGCAGGAACCTGACCCGCTCCGGCCGGCGATCGTGGTGACAGGTGGCCCCGGTTCCGGAAAGACCGCTGTTCTCGGGCTGATTGCCGCGCTCACCGACGAGGAGCGGCACCACAGCGTGCCCCTCCACCTCCTGGACCTGCCACCACGGGCGGTGCCGAGCCCCGGAACCGTCGATGTGGTCATCTACGCCCAAGCCCTGACCGACGAAGATGTCCTGAACGGACTCGCCGCCGCTGCGCGGGTGAGGGCCCCGACGGTGGGTACCTTGCTGGACGCTTTGACGGCGCGGGATCGACCGTTCACCGCGATCATCGACGCGCTGGACGAAGCAGCGACTCCGGACACCCTGGTCACTCAAGTGATCCAGCCGCTGATCAGGTTCGGTAACGGGCACCTGCGACTGCTTCTTGGCACTCGGCCCCATCTGCTGCGGCATCTGCAGACCGACGTCGACATCGTCGACCTGGACAACGCGACCTACTCCGACCCCGCCGCCCTCGGAGCGTATGCCCGTCGTGGGCTGACCGATTCCCAGCCGGACAGTCCGTACGCCGAGGCCCCGTCTTCTCTTGTGATCAGCGTGGCTCGCGCTGTCGCGGAAGCGGCTTTCCCTTCTTTCCTGGTCGCACGGATCGTCTCCGGGACTCTTGCCTCGCAGGACTCGCTCGTCGACCCCCAGGACCCCGAGTGGCGCCGCGCGCTCCCGAGAACGGCCGACTCGGCCATGGCACAGGACTTGGACGAGCGCCTGGGCTCGGAAGCCGAGCGCGCCAGAGACCTTCTGCGGCCGCTCGCCTACGCGGAGGGGCAAGGGCTTCCTTGGGAGGATGTCTGGGGTGCTCTGGCTTCACGTATCTCGGGACGCAGCTACAACGACGAGGACCTGCTGTGGCTCCAGCGGTCCACGGGCCGCTATGTCGTGGAGGCGACCGAGTCCGGTCACTCCGCGTACCGCCTGTACCACCAGGCCCTGGCCGAGCATCTACGGCGGAACACCGATGCCCGGGAAGCGCAGCGGGCGTACGTGGAGGTACTGCTGCACCTCGTGCCGCGCACCCCGTACAGAAGCCTGGACTGGCCCCGTGCTCATCCGTACACACTCAGTCATCTCGCCACCCACGCCGCGATCTCGGGTGAACTGGACGAGCTCATGGCCGACCCCGAGTTCCTCGTCCATGCCGAACCGGCACCACTGCTGTCCGCGTTGGACCGCCTGACCACGGCGCCCGCCCTCCGCATGGCGGGGCTCTACCGGACCTCGGCCGGCGACCACCGCCGTGCCAGTCCGCAGATCCGCCGGGAACTCCTGGCAGTCGACGCACTGCGTTTCAAGGACAGGGACCTGGCGCGTCGGCTCAGCCGCGACAGTGCCTGGCGGCCGGTGTGGGCCACCGACAGCCAGGTCACCCGGAACTCCGAGGAACGCACAGGAGCGGTGAACGGCGTCGCCTGTGGCGAGGCGGATGGCGTTGCGGTCGCCGTCAGCGGCGGCACCGACGGTCTCGTACGCGTCTGGGACCTGCGCACCGGTGCACAGCGTGCGCTGCTCACCGGCCATCAGGGCGCCATCAACGCTGTGGCCTGCACCGAAGTGGACGGCACATCGGTCGCCCTTACCGGCGGTGACGACTACACGGTGCGTGTCTGGGACCTGTCGACCGGCGAGAATCTGGCAGTCCTGAGCGGCCAGGGAGGAGCGGTCAACGGTCTCACCTGCACGACGGTGAACAGGGTGCCGGTGGCGGTCGTCGGCGGAGGCGACGCCGCGGTGCGGCTCTGGGATCTGACCACGGGGGACCAACTGGCTTCGCTCGTCGGTCATCCGGGAGCGGTGAACGGGGTGACGTGCACAACGGTGGACGGTGTCCCGCACGCGGTCAGTGTGGGGGCCGACGGGTCCGTGCGGCTGTGGGACCTCCAGGAACGTGTCGAACGCATGTCGTTCCACGGGCACACCAGCTGGGTGTGGGCCGTGTCGTCCACCGATGTCGGCGGTGTACCAGTGGCGGTGTCGGGCGGTGGGGGCGACGGACACCTGTGCGTCTGGGACCTCGAACGCCGCATGCCCCTCAAGGTGCTCAGCGGTGACACCGGCTGGGTCAACGGCGTGGCCTGCATTGTTGCTGACGGCAAGCCTCTGGCGGTCGTGGGCGGCGGGGATTACACGGTGCGGGTCTGGGACCTCGCCGAGGGCACACCGCGTGCCGTACTGGAAGGACATGCCAGCGCGGTCAACGCGGTCGCCGCCGCCATCGTGGACGGTGCTCCGGTTGCCGTGACGGCCGGCGCCGATGGTTCCGTCCAGGTCTGGGACGTGCGGGCGGGGGCTCAACGTCTGGTGATGGGGCAGCCGTCGAACACGCCGGAGGGGGGTGACGCGTCGAACGGACGGGTGTCCTCGGTATCGGAATCGCCGTCCGGTGCGTTCCGAGGTCACACGGGCTGGCTCTGGTCGGTCGCCCACTCGGTGGTGAACGGCTCCGCGGTCGCGCTCACCGTCGGAGGCGACGGAGACGGTGCCGTACGCATGTGGGACGCACGCACCGGCGAGCAGAAAGCCGTGCTGACAGGCCATACGGGGGCCGTGAACGCGGTTGCCTGTGCGGTCGTCGACGGAGTGCCTGTCGGCATTGTGGGAGGCGGCGGAGACTACTCGCTGCACGTCTGGAACTTGACGACCCGCCAGCACCAGATGGTGCTCCACGGTCACGAGGACTGGGTATGGGGTCTCGCCACCACCCATGCCGACGGCCGCCCCATCGCGGTGACGGGCGATGCGTCGGGCGTCATGCGGACTTGGGATCTGCGCTCGGGCGAGCAGCTCCTCTCCGCTCCGGCGCACTCCGGTGTCGTCAACGCAGTCGCCTGTACGCGCCTGAACGGCCGTCATGTCGCGGTCACTTTCGGGGACGACGGTGCCATGTGTACATGGGACCTGTTGACGGCCCGTGAACTCGCCTCCTTCACCGCTCATACCGGGGTGGCACACGGTGTGGCCTGCACGAAGCTGGACGACCGGCAGGTGGCGGTCACTGTGGGCGACGATGGTGCGATGCGGGTGTGGGACCTGCAGACGAGTGACGAGGTGGCCGCCTTCACCGGCCACACCGGCGTGATCAATGCTGTGGCCGCCAGACGCATCGACGGAGTGCCCGTAGTCGTCACCGTCGGTGACGACTACACCGTGCGCGTATGGGACCTCCGCCGTGGAACGGAGCTGTTGCGCTGGGCCACGCCCTATCCCGCACGGGCCGTTGTCCTGAGTCCCGACGGAGACATCGTCGTGGGTACGGGCCATGAAGTCGTCGCATTCGAGATGGGCATGTCCGGTCTTGTCCCGCGCCATTAGCCGGCGCCCGTGGATTCGGAGGAGTCGGAAACACATGGCGCGCGTCGTCTGCGTACACGGTGTGGGAAAGCAGCAGCTGGGTGAGGAGACGCTGCTGAGGCAGTGGGTTCCGGCATTGCGAGACGGAATGACCCGGGCCGGCGCAGATGCCCAAGTCGCCGACGCAGACGTGGCGATGGCGTTCTACGGGGACCTGTTCCTACCGCCTGGGCAGCGGCTGGCGGGGGATGACCCCTACCTGGGCTGGTGGGACATCGCGCCCGGCTGGGAGACAGACCTCTTGATGTCGTGGTGGCAACACGCTGCAGCAGCCGAGCCACAGATCGTCGCGCCGGATGCCCAGAACCTCCTCGCCGGTGTCCCGGCTACCGTGCAAGCGGCCCTGCTCGCCCTGTCGCAGTCCAGATTTTTCGCCGGGCTTGCCGAGCGAGCGCTGATCTTCGACCTGAAGCAGACGCGCCGCTACCTCGTCGACACCGAGCTGCGTACCGCGGCGAGAGACCGCGTCCGAGCGTTGATCGGCCCGGACACGGACGTGGTGGTAGCGCACTCACTCGGGACGCTGGTGGCCTACGAGGCGCTCTGCTCGCTCTCGGACCACGGCGTCCGTTCCTTCGTCACCCTGGGTTCTCCCTTGGGCATAAGAAACCTGATCTTCGACCGGCTCGAGCCGGCGCCGACCAGGGGTCTCGGTTCTTGGCCGGGGGAGCAGTCCATGGCGTGGACGAACATTGCCGATGCCCGGGATGTCGTCGCCCTGGTCAAGGATCTGCGGCCCCGATTCGGTTCTGCGGTTGGATGTCATCTCGTACCCAATGGCTCTCATGCTCATGACGCCACGCACTACCTCACCAAAGGAATCACAGGAGCAGCTCTCGCGGCTGGGCTCAAGTGACCGCGAGCACCGGGCGTTCGAGAGGAGTGCCGCCAGGATCGCCGACTCGTCATCTCCGTAAACAGCGACCAGAACTCGGTGCACGACTTGTGCAGCCGGCCCGCGGTTCGGCGGGCCGGCGAAGCGCCTCAGTCCGGAGGGCTCGCATCGGTCCGGAGGGCTGACCGTAGGCCCAGTGCGTACTTCTGGCTCATCGCGGTGCGCTTGTCCAGGGGAGCGAGCAGGGTCAACGGCACCTTGTCCGTGGTGATCTTCGTCAGGGCGCTGTCCAGGAGCGAGAACTGCCGGTCCAGCAGGAAGCGCTGGGAAACGGCCCAACCGGCGGAGGGGCGCAGGCTCCGGCCAAGGTCGGCCAACGGGCGCAGGATGGCGGCGTCGTTGAGGAGGTCGTCGGCGTCCGGCAGACCGCCGCACGCCGCGACCAGGCCTCGGGCCACCGGGGCGGCGGGGTGCTCGTGCCCGTCCGCAGCGGCCAGCGCGGTGAGCGCCTGCGCGAACCTCTCCAGCGATTCCCTCTGGGCGTCCGTCAGTTCAGGGCCGAGTTCGATGGACCGCAGTCGCCGCCACACGCCACCGGACTCCTGCTGGCGGTCCGGCCGCGTCAGCCAACAGGTGACCAGGGCCTCGGTGTGCAGCGAGCCGAGAGCCCGCAGCCCGATCTTCTGGAGCAGGAAGACGGGCCAGTCGTCAGGCAGCGGCGGACGGCCGGGCCAGTTCTTCTTGACCGACTGGGCGCCGATGGCACACACGGCGAGAGCGGGGGCCAGGTCGACGCCGGCCCTGTCGTGGTGCAGGACCGCCTGGCCCTCGGGGCTGCTGAGCCAGTCCGCCACCGCACGCAGGGCGACACTCTGGACATCGGCCCGGTCAGCGCCGTCGGCCGAGAGGAGCAGTCCCCGGGCCCGCATGACCCGGCATGCCACGGACTCCGTCGCCTCGGACGTCAGCTTGCCGGACCGCCCCGCTTCGTGGCTTCGCCAGTACGCCGCGAACCGGGCCGGGACGAGGTCGGCCACGGGCTGCGGGGTCTGACGGAAGTCCGGCAGCCGGAGCTTGACCAAAGCGTCGGACATCCATCGGGGAAGGTCCATGACGGTGTGCCGGCTGCCCGGCTTGACCAGGGTCACGAACCGTCCTCCCTTCCGGTTCTGCCGCACCTGGGCCACCTCGGCCACGAGGGACTCCTCTGCCAGCTCCGCACGTACGTCCACCGGTGAGTAGGCGGCGAGCACGCCGAGCGGCTCCACGGACACCAGACAGGCGGACGCCTCGCCGGTGGACGCCTCCTCCAGGGACCTGGTGACCACCCGCACCGACAGCAGGCGTCCCCGCGTGAGGTTGTGGAACTCACGCTCCACCAGCGGAAGTCGGCTCAGGCTCACTGTTCCGGGGCCGTCTCGCAGTACGGTGAGCCGGCGGATGTCCCGCAGATGGTCGAAGAGCGTCGCGCCGCGCAGACCGCCGGTCCACGCGGCTTCCCCTACGGGCAGCCAGTAGGGACGCTGCGTACGGACGTCGCGACAGATCACTCCCAGGGAGTGGTCCTCCTCGTCGTTGACCTGCAGCCAGGGCCGGACGACCAGCTCGTCGCCGCCCTCGGCACCGTCGGCCTCGCGCCTGCCCTGGATCCCGCACGACAGCAGTTTCTCGGCCTTCCTCCAGTGCAGCCTGATGTACTCCTGGGTGCCGGCCAGTGCCCGGGAAGCCGCCTGGATCGGCGTGCCGTGCTCGGGCAGTCCGGGCACGAGCTGCCGGATGTGCACCCGGAACAGCGCGCTTCCCGAACGCACCGCCACGTTGCCGCGGCCGAGATCGGCCACCGGCTGGGCCAGCACCGTCCCCTGCGGCCAGATGCTGCGGGGCTGTGCCCGACGGGACACCGTCACCACGGTTTCCGGCCCGGCGACGACCTGCTCGACGGTGACGGGCAGGACATCCAGCTGGTTCAGCAGGCTCGCCTCGCCCCGCCGCGCCCGCGCCAGTTCGGCGCGCAACCAGCCGCAACCGAACCAGGCGTCGGCATCGCTCTCCGCGGCCAGTTCGACCCTTGCCCTCGGCAGTCCGCAGACCCGCAGGCCGTGCTCCCGGTCCAGGGCCAGGAAGACCACGTCGTTCTCGGCGACGCTGCCGGGCTCGGCGGTGCTCAGCCGGTTGGCCCGGTCCAGCCACACCGCGCTCCCGACCGGGTGGGCGTCCAGCACGGCCTGGTCGGCGGGGTAGGGCACGGTGCCCCGGCCCTCACCCAGATAGAGGGCGCCGGCCTCCTCGTCGCGCTGGACGACCGGCAGCAGCATGCGACGTGCGAACGATGCCGACATCGCGCCGCGCGGCCCCGGACGCCAGTCGTCCAGCACCAGGTGGCCGCACTCGTTGACTCCTCCCTCGACCCGGCCGTAGACCAGGTCGCCCGGGCTGAACAGCGACCAGTCGAGGTCGGCCAGCGAATGGCCGTCGGCGAACCGCACCAGTTCTCGGCGCACTTCGGAGACGCGGCCGGGGGCCAGCTCCAGCCAGACGCTGTGCCGGTCGGCATGGGCGACGGCCCAGGAGCGGCGTCGCCCCTCGGCGATGTCGCCGGCCGGCTCCTCCAGCAGCTCGGTCGCCGGAAAGCCGAACCGCTGCAGCGCCTCGCTCTCGTGCCGCAGGGTCCAGCCGACGGCGTTGCGGGAGAAGAACACGGGCTCGTTGACCGAACGGGCCCGCACCGGAAGCCGGCGCGTCCGGGGCTTGTCCTCGCCGGGCACCCACTCCCGGGTGCGGCTGTCGTGGTAGGTCCATCCGTGCCGGGCGCAGGCCTGAGCGATGTGCCGCGCGCTGTCGTCCCTGAACGACAGCTGGGCCCACGCCATCGGCGCCTGCGTGGTGGCCAGTTCCGTACCGGCCGGAGCCAGCCGCTCACGGTGCACACCGCGCACGACATCGTCGGGGTCGAAGGCGAGGGTTCCCGCCTCCGAGTGGTCCAGCGGCACCACCCGGTCCACCGGCCCGCCCCGGGACTGCTCCTCCCGCCGGACCGCGGCGATCTTGGGATGGCGGGTCTGCAGCAGAACCCTGCCGAAGCCCTTGCGGGAGGTGGCGCTGATCCCCGGGAGCCCGGCGATGGTGAACCGCCCCGGCTCGTCGGCGCGGCGCAGATCGTCCTTCGTCTTCAGGTTGTCCTTGGGGAAGACGACCACCGGGCGGGGCCGGTCGGTGAGGTAGGCATCGTCGGCCGGGATGGCCAGGACGACGCTCACCCGCCCGGTGTCCGCCAGGTCCAGCCGGACCACCGACCGTGGCGTGATGCCGGGTCCTTTGTGCAGGTCGGCCATGAGGAAGACGACGCCGGGCCGCACCTCGACGCACTGCCCCGTCGGGTCGACGACGCCGAAGCAACCGCCCGAGCGGCTGTTCAGGTAGCTCCGCAGCACGTCCAGGGGGCGGGGCAGCGGAGACTTGGTGGATCCCTGCCAGCGGCTCTCCTTGTCGGGCGACGGGCGCAGGAGTTCCACCAGCATCCTGGCCTGTCCCTCGTAGGCGCCCAGCCCGTCGGCCTCCGCCGCCCGCCGCAGGACGCCCTCCCGGTGGGAGAAGTCCCGGCGGGTGACGATGACATGGAACGGGGGCCGGCCGGGGGCCGCGTCGGGGTCTCCCAGCACCGCCACTCCGGGGGGCAGGTCGAAGCGGAGCAGATAGTCGTTGGCCGTCGGCTGGATCCGGCCGGCCTCCAGGTAGAGCCGGTCGCCCGCCCGCAGGCCGGGGGTCCGGTCGTCCGGCGCGGCCTGCGGGGGCACCAGGCGGAAGTGGTGGACGCGACCGCGGGCGGGTCCCTTCTCCACCAGGGCACGGCCGAGGACGCGCTGCCGGGACGTGTCCCGGGGGACGGCGGCGAGCAGCCGGGCGACATCGTCCGGGTGGAGGAGGGCTCGTACCGACCGCCCTTCCACATGGTCGTCGGCTCCGTCGCGGTCGACCCCCCGGGTGCGGGTGTACACGCGGAGCACCGCCACTCGCCCGGCGGCGTGGTCGATCTCCAGGTCCAGCAGGTGGACCACGTCGTGCGCGGCCTCCTGGTGGATCTGGTACTCGACGCTCTTGCGGATGTCCCGGAGCGCGATCGACACCCGCAGCCCGCCCGGTACCTCCTGCTCGGTTGCGGAGGTCAAGGAGACGGCGTCGATCCGGTCGCCATGGAAGAGCGTCAGCGCCGCGGGATCCACCGGCGCGCCCCCGACGGTGAGGGCCGCGTGCGGCACATCGGCGAACCATCCGTACCCCCACTCGAAGCGGTGCACCGGCCCGGCGTCGGTCTCCTCGAACCCGACGTAGTAGGGGCGGCGGTCGCGTTCGATCGGACAGCGGTTTCCGTCCGTACGGGCGTGGGGGGCGACCTTCTCGATGAACTCGGCCACCGTCAGCGGGGCGGCCCGCAGGTGCGAGTAGCGGTATCCCCGCCCGTAGGGCACCGGTACGGCCCGGACCAGGTGCTCGGAGTAGCCGCGTCCGCCGACGAAGGTCTGCGGGCCGTCGTCCGGGTCCAGCCATGACTGGTAGGTGCCGTTGCTGTCGGGAGCCAGAACGTCGAGGTGGAGCCGTTCCCGTACCCTCGGGCCCTCCAGGGTCCGGTCGCGGCGTGCCAGGAAACGGGCCCACTCGAGCGCGGGGTCCGCGGTGCGCCGGTTCCGCTCCGGCCGGGTGCGCAGGGTGGCCGGCGACAGGACGAACCGGCGCTGTACGTCGGTGTAGCGCGGCCGGTCGCCGTGTCGTCGCGACGCGGGGGTCACATCGACGCACAGGGTGTGCACCAGGACCTGGTCCACGTGCACGGGCTGCGGATTGGCGTCGAGGTAGAAGCCGCTCATGGTGCCCACCAACGAGCGTCCGTCCTGCTCCACCAGGACCCTGCCCCGCTGCAGGCGCCTCGCCCTGGCCGGCTCGGACTGCTTCCGGCCGGCCTCCGCGGAGCGGTCCAGTGCGAGCCGGGCCAGCGAGGGGTGCTGGGAGACGGTGATGCCGTAGTTCTCTCCGCGGTCGGAGACGACGCCCACGGTGTGCCACCCCTTGTCGGGGACGTCGTCAGCCCATTCCCACAGGGCGCGCAGCCGGAGCCGGCGCCGGAGAACGGAGAAGACCCAGCCGTCCGGTGTCCGGGTGGCCGTCAGGTGGTCGCCCACCGAGGGCGATGCCTGGTCGAAGCACAGGGCGGGTACGACGGCCTCGACGACCTCGTCGTCGAGGTGGAGCCAGACGCGCAGCATGGTCAGGGTGTTGTCGGCGTTGTACATGCGGCCGAGGACCAGGCCCGGCAGTGCACCTGCCCGCTGCAGGCGGGTCGGGTCGGTGAGGCCCGTGCATGCCTGGTCGAGGCCGTCGTAGGCCTCCGGGTCCCGCTGTGGCTGCGGGCGCGGGGCGTGACCGTCCTGGACGACGACCGCGCGCCGCCGCGCGGTGTCCGGGAACTCGCCGGTCAGCGTGAGCGATTCGGTGGCCGCCCAGCCGATCAGCCCGGACGACAGCATCACCAGGCAGTCCGTGTCCTCCGGCTTCCTGGTCAGCTGCCGGACCAGTTGGACCACCGTGCCCTCGCGCAGCCGGGCCAGCCGGTCGTAGGTCTCGGGGGTGCGCTCCTTCTCCCGGATGCCCGACTCGTCCATCGCCCGCGCGACGGCCAGCCGGCCCCGGGCCTGCGGCTCTCCCCAGCGGTCGATGCTGCACAGCACACGCTTGCGCCGCACCCGGCCCTTGACGTCGACCTTGATCCGGGTGGGGAAGCCGGCGACGGCCGGGACGTCGATGGTCCAGAAGCCGTCCCCGTCGGCGTCGTGCCACCGGGCCTCGTGGTAGAGCTCCTGGACGGGGATGTCAGCCTGGTCGTCCTCGTGTTCGTCCGGTGTGGGCCCGCCGGCTGCGGCCCGGGTGGGGGACGCGTCGAAGAGCTCCAGCCAGCGGCTGTTGCGGTCGTCGAACGGGCCCTGGCCCAGCGCCGGTTCGCGCAGGGTGAGCCGCCCGCGCCCGGGTTCGTAGGAGGCGTGCACGATCAGCCCGGCACGTCCGGCCGAGCAGGCCTCGTCCAGCTTCTGCCAGTCGTCGGCGTCCCAGGCGGCGGGACCCAGGACATAGGCGCGCCCGGGCGTGGTGACGAACCGCCAGGCGGGACCGAATCCCGTGCGGTCGGTCGCCGGCCCCTCGAGAACCAACCGTAGCGTCGTGCGCTCGGCACGCTGCCCGGTGTCGGCCTCGTCGACGCCCGGCGCCACGGCGAGTTCGGGGGGCCCGGCGTCCACCGGCACCCAGTGGCGGAGCGCCTCGTCCCACCGGGCCAGGGTGTCGCAGGGCAGACCGGCACGGGCGGCGGGCGAGTGGGCCCGGGACAGGTCGGGGTCCCAGCGGCGCCGCGCCGCGATGTCGTGGGGACGCGTACCTTGTGGATAGCCGTCCTCGTCCACGCCGTGGACGGACAGTTCCAGTCCGGGGAAGCCGGCCACCGCGCTCAGCTTCGCCGTCCGGATCTCGCCGTCCTCGGCCGCTCGGCGGGCCAGCGCGACGACCCGGTCGCCGCGCAGCTTGGTTCCTTCCTTGCCGAGCAGGACGGCCACGGCGTCCCCCACGCGACGACGCCGGGCCACCTGCTCGGGCACCAGCGCGGGCACGGGGAACCGCTGTCCGAAGTTGATCCACAGCCTCTGCCGGGGACCCGTGCCGTTGGCGTCCTTGGCGGTGACGAGTCCGAGAACGTACATGCCCTCGTGCGGGCGGGGCGCGTCGGGCAGGAACAGGTTCTCCACCGTTACGCGGTTGCGTCCCTCCAATCGCGCGTCGATCACGACTCCGGGCTGATACAGGACCGTCTCCCCGGCGCGACGGTCGACGGTACCGGCCCGGACGAGCCACGACTCGCCGTCGGAAGTGCCGTACTCCACCCGCTGGGCCGGAGTGAGGGCCGGTGCGTGGGTGTCCCGCCACAGCTTGTGCATGCCGGTGGCCAGCGGCAGTTCACGGGCCTGAAGCATGCGGTGGGAGGTGTTGCGCAGGAATCCGACCAGGGCGGTCTCGGTGCCGCGCAGGGAGACACGGTCACTGCAGGTGTCGAAGGGGTTGCCGACCGAGGCGGTCAGGCCCCAGGGCCCCCAACGCACGTACAGCGACCCCAGCGCCCGCTGCCGCAGGCGATTGGCGCTCGTGGGAGCCAGGTGCATGCCGCTGCCCAGCACCTCGAACAGCCGGTCGTAGTAGAACGGAGCCTTGGCGCTCAGGTCGATCACCGTGTCCACGACCTGCTCCAGGACACGCAGCACACGGTCGTGCGACCCCTTCCCCGAGACCGGTGCCGCGAACATGTCGAACATGCGGCCGCGCACCCAACGGGGCAGATGCTGGGGCAGGTTGAGCGACCGGACCAGCGAGGACCAGGACGTCACCCAGTCCTCGTACGCCTCCGCGTCGCCCAGGTCCGGCTCGCGCAGCAGCGCCGCCAGCCTGAGGGTACGCACGGTCACCGGAATGATGCCGTGCTCGTCGGAGACGTCCCTCTCCAGTTCCTCGCCCATGTGGAGCCAGTCGGCCACCGGGAAGGCGTCCTGGCTCGGATCCTTGGGCGCGCTCAGCAGGAGCCTGCGGTAGTGCAGTGCGGCGGCCGCGCTCGGGTCGGCGTAGTCGGGCCTGCCCTTCACCCAGTCCCAGCGCAACGCGTAGGTGGACTCTCCCGGGTAGATCTCACGCCACAGCAGAGCCGCCTGGACGGAGGTGCTGCGGTGCGGCGGGTCCCCAAGGCCCGAGGTGAACTCCAGCAGCGCACGCGCCGGGGCCACCGAGTCGTCCGGGGTGGTGAACCACCGGCCGCTGCCCTCCGTCCGGTGCGGCTGGGTGCCTCCGGCCGCGGCCTCCTGGAGCCAGCTGAGCCCGATCCCGAGAGCGGCACGGGATCTGACCAGCGACCGGACCGGCGCGGGGGGCCTCGGTTCCTCCTCGTCCCAGGCGTGCAGCCGGGCCACCAGCCGCACCACCTCGCCAGGGTGCACGGCGGGCCGCTTGCCGGTGCCCACGGCGTCCACCTGCTGGATCTGATGGAGCATGAACGCCCCGAGACGGCGTACGGGCGCCGACAACACCGCGGAGCCTCTGGACGCCCCGGCTTCTGCCTGCCCCTGGCCGCCGCTTCCATCGCCCTGGCCCTCGGTCAGCTCTCTCATGAGCGCCCGGTGACGGGTACCGAGGATGTCACGGACGTGCGTCAGGAGAACCAGCAGGAAGTCCGGGACCCGCCCGGTTCCCCGCGCTCCGGACGCAGGTGCGGCGGAGAGCAGGCGCACGGCCAGGGAACTGGCGGCGAGCAGCCGGACCAGCTGTTCGGGAGCGGCGCGGAACTGCTTCGGCTCACCGGGCGGCGAGACGATCCACGGCGACCACACCTGGGCGGTCGTCGCCGGATCGTTGGCCTCGGCGGATCCGTCGGTCAGGTAGAGGATCGGCAGGCGCCCGTCGTGGCCGCGCAGCCGCAGCAGCCGCCCCACGTGAAGCTGTGCGTGCGCGTAGTCCTCGCCGTGGGGGACGGTCAGCCGCATCTGCCGCTGGGTCGGCAGACCGTCCGGCGCCTGCCAGTATCGCTCGAGCCAGCGCACGGCCCGGCCGGCGTCGAGTTCGGCGGCCCGCTCGTGCAGGGCCGCCTGCCAGAGCACTCCCGGCATCGGCGAGTAGCGGTGGTTCCCGGTACCGCCCAGCCGGGCGTGGGCCAGTACCCGGCGGCTGCCGTCCGGGGTGTGGTCCCCAGGAATGCCCGCCGAGCGCCTTCGGGCCGTCCAGCGGCCGAGTTCGGCTCCCGTCGTCGCCTCCGCCTCGAGCCGGGCCCACACGTCGTCGTCGGCCTGCCCGGTGGTGCGGAAGACCACCCGGGCGGCTGTGGCCAGGACATCCGGCTCCATGTCGAAGGAGCCGCCCACGGCCCGCGCCAGCCGGTCGAGGAGGGCCGTGGGCTCCTCAGGGCGCAACGCGGCGGCCAGTTCCGTCGCCTGCAGGAGCGCCAGCCTGCCGTGCCGGCCGCGCAGGGCGCCGTCCAGGAGTACCGGGAACTCGTCCAGGAGCTCGCCCAGGGTGTCCGGGCACACCCCCGTCAGCGCGCGGGCGGCCGTCAGCAGGACGGAAGGCAGCAGATGGTCCAGGAGGTCGTGGTAGGGAGGTGACGGCTCGTCGGCGGTGGCGGCCGCGTCCATGGCGGGCCCCTCCAGCACCTTGCCCAACAGCCGCGCCGCCTCCGGGTCTCCCGTGCCGGCGGCCTGGAGGGTCGCGGCGACCAGCGGCCGCAGGTCCTGCGGCAGGACCTCCGCGACACTCCGGTAGAGGAGTCCCGTCCGGCCGGTCAGTTCCCGGACACAGACGCAGCGCCGGTGCTCCGGCGGAGCGTCCTGCGTCGCGTAGTGCTCGTGCTCGGCCAGGAACACCTGGTGCGCCCTGAGCACATGGGGCAGTGCGTACACCGAGAGCTGAGTGTCCGATCCGGCCAGCCATTCGAGGGCGGCACAGACCAGCTCGCCGGAACCGGGCTGTTCCACGGGCTCCCGCAGGGCGTTGATGACATCGAGATACTCCGTGACCACTCGCGACGGCAGGCCCAGAGCCGAACAGAAGTACCAGTTCTCGAGCACGGCGGTCCTTCCCCCTGCTGTTCCGGCGCGCTGCCCGCCGTCCCCTGCGGTGCGGCGCGCACCCCCATGCAACACAGTGATCCAGGTGTGTCGCGGATCACGCAGTCTATCGGGTCATCAGGTTCACCATGTGCTTCAACGGACATTTCCGATTCGGCTCATGTCCTGGCAGGGGCGGACCGCCGGTCTCGGGAGGGAGCACGCGTCGCGGGCGCTCAGGACCACGCTCCCTGAGGGGGAGTGAGCAGCGAGGGCCGCAACGCCCGCCGCAGATCGTGCAGTTCGTCCTGGAGGTCGTAGTCCGGTACGGGACTGGCCGGCCCGCTTCCCAGACCGACGAGCGAGCGGCGGGCCGGTGAGCGGTCGAGCACCCACGCCATGCGGGAGGCGGTCAGGGGAAGACGCATCAACAGCGTCCAGCTGCCCAGCCGTTGCCCCCGGGGATCCAGCTCGGTGAAGTCCAGGCCCGACAACAGGCCGGCTCTGTCCAGGGCCACGGCGTACTCAGGGCTTGCCAGGTCCTGGGCGCGCACCGCGGGCTCCTCCCCCCGCGCCGCCACCTCCGCCGCGGCCGTGACCGCGTGGGACGGCCGCTGCTCCTCGAGCCACGTGCGGAACGCGTCGTGGGTGTGCAGCCCGGTGTGCAGGAGGCCAAGAACGAGCGTGTCGACCATCGTTGGAGTGAGCGCGACCCCGCGGAAGGCCTCGGGCACGGGCAAGCGGCCGGCCCGGTGGGCCGACCGCAGCCATGCGCGGGTGGCCGCGTCGTCGCCCTCGGTCGCCCACAAGGAGGCCCAGCGTGCCGGGTCGGACCGGCCGACGGCGTGGGCGCGCAGCAGTTCGTCCCCGATGTCCGGCTGTCCGGCGCGTACGGCCCGCAGCACCGCGGCCTCGGCGCCGACGTCGCCCCAGGGCTCGTCGGTGTCGTTCAGATACGCGACCACGGCGGAGGCGTCGGGCAGCCCGGTCGGCGGAGTCACCCCGATGGCATTCAGGGCCTCGGCCAGCGAGGCGCCGAACAGTCCCGGATCGGAACTGTCGGGGTGTTCCTGCGCGCGCACCAGGTACTCGTCCGCCCCGAGCTCCCCGGCGATGCGCCGCGCCGTATGCCGTGTCTCCCGCAGGGAGCCACCGTGGACCTGGAGGACGACACCGTGCAGTCCGGGGAGCAGGCGCCGCAGTTCCCGGACATGGCCGGTCCAGTCCAGACCGGCGGGAAGGGCGGCCGGCCGGCAGACCACCAGCCCCATGGGCCGCCCGGGAACGTAGGCCGGGGTGAGGGCCGACCGCAGTGACTCGGCGGTGAGGTCGGGCAGATTCCGCCGTGACTCGTACGTGTACCACAGGAGCCGCTCACCGTCCAAGGGCTCCTTCCGCTCGGCTCTCGTCCGCCACAGGTCCTGCTCCGTGCGGTTGAGCAGGTCCGCGAGGTTGTCGCCCGAGGGATCGGCGAGCACCGAGGTGAAGGCGCCCTCCCGCAGGCAGAACTCCGCCTTGAGACAGACCCGGAAACGCTCGTCGAGCCGGTCGACGACACCCGTGGGCACGCGGTGCGCCACCGAGGACATCGACGCCGTCCCCCGGGGCGGCGGTGTGCCCAGTCTGAGCGGCGCTCCGGCCCGGGAGGTGAACAGCACCGGGTGAACGTCGGTCCCCTCGAAGGCCCTGGCGCCCTCCAGCACGGCCAGGTCCACGTCGGCTCCCTTGACCAGGGCCGCGAAGAACCGGTCGGCGAAGGTGCCCGCCTGGCCGTCCCGGACCGTGCCGTCCACCGCCACCACGTACGGCACCCCGGCCAGCGCGAGCCGTTCGGCCAGCGATGCCTCATGGCGTCCCTCGTCGTCGGGGGCCGGCGACGCCGAGTCGCACGCCATCAGGACGGCCAGCGGAACCATCTCCTCCACCAGCCACGCCGCGAGCAGGTCGCCGTCCAGCCAGTGCGCGGTCCTGGAGCCCGGCTCACGCGCGACCACGAGCCCGCCGTCGACATGATGTCCGCCGAAGTAGAAGGCGAGCGGCCCGCCGGCCAGGTCCCGATGGATCGCCGCGGCGTCCGCCGACGTGGTGCCCACCGGCCGGGTCCGGAACCGGCTGCCGTCCAGGACCGCCACGATCCGGTCACGGTCCCCGCTTCCGTGCGTCATCGGCCCCGGCCCCGCCACGTGGCGCGTCGTGCCCGGCTTGGTGGTGATCTCCCCCTGGACGAACGCGGCGTTGGCGACCACGACGACGTCGCTGAGGCCGTCCACGACGGCCGACGGCATGGTGCGCTGCGGGAGAACCTCACGGACGAGGGAGATACGCGGGTGCTCACGCAGAGAGGTCTTCGGGACGCCCGTGGCCAGGTAACCGTGCTCGACCCATTTCTGCCACACCCCCGTCGCGTCCGCCCTGTCCGCCTCGGGCACGCGGATCTGTTCCAGCGGCAGAGCAGCCGGGCGAACCGCGTCCTGCGGCCCGGTGCGGAGTCGCATCCTCAGCCGTAGCCACTGACCGTCCGTCAGAAGCCCCATCTCCTCGCTGATGTGCTGCCGCACGGCATGGGGCAGTACCGCGTCCGAGAGGTCCGCCCGTGCGAAGTCCTCTTCCAGGGTCAGGAGCGCCTGGATGTCGTCGTCCTCGAACTCGTAGAAAGTCGCGGGTTCGCCGTGGGGGAGGCCCTCGGGAGTCAGGAGTGCCACGCGCAGCTCCGTCCTGGCCCCCCATGACAGTTCGACCAGTACGTCGCGTGGCGTCACCGCCATCCGGCCCTCCGTCCTCCGAGTCCCCACCCCTCAGTGTGGCGGGCACAATTGTCCCTCCGGTTCCTTCTGCCCAGTCGAAAGGCCCGTCATGGTCGACACCGCACCGATCGGGAAGGAGGAGCTGGAACGGCTCCGTACCTCACCCTTGTGGGACGAGCTGGACGAGTCCGCCCGCGAGGCCGTGCTGGACCTGCTGGCGAAGGACATCGTCGACGAGCAGGCGTTCCTGATCGAGCTCCAGCGGCTTCGCCACCAACACCCGAGCTTCAGAAGGCTGCTGAGGCGGTACCAGGCCGAGCGGGAGACGAACGAGCGCGGCGTGCCCGCACAGCCGCAGCCGCAGCCGGACTTCGGAGGGGCGCCCGTCCCCCAGGCACAGGTGGCAGCCGCGCCGGCAGCCGGCCGCTACCTCAACCTCTGCCTGACATGGCCGATCTCCCAGCAGGTGGTGCCCCGTGACCGGCTGCTCGGGCCGGCCGCCCGGTACCACCTCCGGCTGGACATCGGACAGCTCGCCGGGGACAGCCTGGTGCGGGACAGCGCGCGGCCGCTACCGGACGACGTACTGCCGCACGAGGACGCCGGCGGGCAGGGTGACTGGCTGCAGATCAACGTGCTCAGCGAGGACTTCCTCGTTCCGGACCGGCGCCACGCGATGTTCCTGCCGCTGGACGGGCGCGCCTATGTCTGCCCCTGCCCGCCCGGAGGCCGGCACGTGTGCCGGCCCGAGCACCGCGGACAGTACCTGTGGATCCCGGTCACCGCGCCCGCCGGACCACGCTCTGCGGCAAGCCTGCGGGTCACTGTGTCGTACCGGGGCAACCTGCTCCAGTCGGCAACCGTCCTCGCCCGCGTGGGGGAGCGGGAGGAGTCCACGGGGGGCTCGCTGCGCGGCGAGATCGACTTCACGCTGACCTCGGGCTTCCTCGGCCTGCAGGACCTGCCGAGCCGTGATGCGGCCATCAGGGTGTCCCGCGGGTTCGACGGGGCCCTGGTCGTGGACGTCGACGGCGGGGACCAGCCGGTCAGCACCTTCTGGCTGACCGAGGCGCAGATCGAGGGCGCCCTCTCCCGGGCCCGTGCCGTCCTCACCGACGTGCACGCCACGCGTGAGGTTCCCCCGGAGAAGCCCGGTGCCAAGGGGATCCCGCCCCGGGACCGGCTCGGAGCGGACAACAGCAAGGGACATGCGGAATTCCGGGACGATCTGTGGCGGCTGGCAGCCGTGGGCTGGGACCTCCTCCATCTGCTCGCGCCGGTTCCGGCGCAGCGGGCAGCGCTGCGCGACCGGCTGCGAGAGCCGGCGACCATCCAGATCTGCCGGCAGCAGGGGCAGCCGCTGATGTTTCCCTGGGCCCTTGTCTACGACATCCCCGTGGACACCGGCGACAGCCCCGTGTTCTGTGAAGCGGGCCTGGAACAGGCCCTGCAGGACCACGGCACCCGTCGAGTGTGCCGGGCCGCGGCGCGGCACACCCGCAACACCGTGTGCCCGTCCGGCTTCTGGGGTTTCCGGCATGCCATCGAGCAGCCCACCTCGCGGAAGGACCGGGGCACGCTGCCGCTGCGTGCCGGACGCGGCCTGGGCAAGCCGCACGTGACAGTGGGGCGCGCCCTCACCCTGCCGCGACAGGACCTGGCCGAGCGACACATGATGTCTCTACGACAGCAGTTCGGCCCGGACCATGTGCGGGACTGCAACTCTCGCACGGCCCTGCTCGACGAGCTCTTCGGCGCCGGTCAGGACTGCGTGTACTTCTACTGCCACGGTCGCAGGGAGAAGGACGTCGCCGAACGGACCGGTGCGACGGCCCTGGAGATCGGGGACGGACAACTCGTCAAGCCCGCCGACATCTCGGCCCGGATGACCGAGACCACGACCGGCATGACCGGGGCGAACGACGCGGTCGAGGCCAAGGGGTGGCGGGACTGGGAGGAGAACGCCCCGCTCGTCTTCCTCAACGGCTGCCACACGACCGACGACACCCCGGGCACCTGGCTCACCTTCGTCGACGTCTTCAGCAACCTGGGCGCCTCCGGGGTCATCGGCACGGAGATCTCGGTCGGCCAGAACTTCGCGGGCGAAGTGGCCCAGTCGTTCTGGCGTCATTTCCTCGAGGGGGCGACGGTGGGCGAGTCACTGCACCGGGTCCGGGCGGAACTGCTCGGCAAGGGCAATCTGCTGGGACTCGCGTACACGGCCTATTGCTGCGCCGATCTGAGGCTCAGTCGCCCATGAAGGAGCTCACGCCGGGGACCTCGGACTGCTGCGGCAGCGAGGGGGTCTCTCCCGCGGCCCCCTCCGGCCGTGGCGCCGCCTGGGCGGCCCTCCGCCTGCGCTCCGCATGGTTCAGCAGGCCTGCGACGATCAGGTAGCCGAAGAAGCCGACGACCAGACCGAACGCATAACAGGCGAACAGGTCCGGGTCGGGGAACCGCGCGTTGATCACCACACCGCCGCCCAGCGCTGCGACCACGGTGACCAGGTCGGAGATGCGCGACCCCTCGGAGCGTCGCAGGGTCCGATAGGCGATCCACCCGACGACCAGGCCGAAGCAGCCTGCACCCACCAGACTGAGGACGGAGTGCCGCATGCTGCTCCTTACAGGTCTTTCACTGGGAATATCCCTTTGGGCGGTTCCGCGAGGGTAGCGCAATTCCCATGAGCGGGCCGGCACTTCGAGACGGCGAGACGGCACACGCGGACCCGACCCCTATGCGACCGAGCCGTCATGGCGATGGTGTTGTCGCGTCGGTCAGTGGCTTCGGCGGGTAGGCACGGAGCACCAGCGACGTGGTGACGGGGCCGTAGTGCGCGAGAGCGTCGACAAGTTCTTCGAGCCGTTCTGCCTGAGGGCAGTGGACGTCGAAGATGAGGCAGTCCTCCCCGGTGACCCTCAGGGTGGAGGCGACCTCGGGGGTCCGGGCGGCGAAGTCCAGGGCGCGAGAGAGCTGCGCGTGCGTGGTGCGCAGCCGTATGACCGCGTGGATGTTCAGACCGAGTGCGGCCGGGTTGACGACGGCTCGGTAGCCGCTGATGACGCCGCTCTTCTCCAGCCGTTGGATGCGTGCGGCGGCCGCGGGCTGCGAGAGTCCGACGCGGCGTCCCACCTCGGCGCCGGTCAACCGGCCTTCGGTCTGGAGCAGGACGAGGATGTCCCGGTCGATCTGGTCGAGTGATTCCATCGTTGTCCGCACCATCTACTTTGAGATCACTTGCAGCGCCACCGCCGCTCCGCTGCTTCCCACAGAATCTGCGCCAGGCGCTCCCGTGAGCGAAGGGAGCGACGAGTGAAACGGTGGTGGGCAGTGGTCGCGTACGTCATCATCCCCGGTATCGACGGCTCGGACGGCCGGCACTGGCAGACGTCGTGGGAGCGGCAGTGGGGCACCTCGGCGGTGAGGATCTCGCCCGCCTCATGGTCCGCCCCCGATCTGCATGACTGGGTCAACGCTGTCCAGGAGGCGTACGACGAGGCTTCCCGGCAGGACCGTCGCGTCGTGCTGGTGGCCCACAGCCTGGGCTGCTGGGCGGCGTCCACCTGGTTGAACGAGAACCCGTCGAGCCCGGTGGCCGGCGCATTGCTGGTCGCACCACCCGACCCGCACGGGCCGGCGTTCCCTCGTCAGGCGGCCGCGACGTTCCTCGACGTGTCCGCACAACCGCTGCCGTGCCCGGCCCTGGTGGTGGCCAGCAGCAACGACCCGTACTGCACCCCTGAAGCAGCTTCCGGCTTCGCGGCGCGGTGGGAGGCGCGCTGGCACCTGGCGGGACCGTGCGGACACCTCAACTCCGCCAGCGCCCTGGGCTCGTGGCAGGACGGCCGTGCACTCCTGGACTCGCTGGCCCGGCCGTGACCGACCGCCGCGTGGGACGCCGAACACCCCCCCCGGTGCCGCGCTGCCGCTCCACTGGGGCAGGCGCGCTACAGGCGGACGACGATCAAGGCGATGTCGTCGTGTCCGCCGCTGCTGACGCCGAGGCGGGAGAGCAGCACGTCTGCCAGGTGGTCCGGGCTGAGCCGGGGGTTCTCGGCGAGGGTGTGGGTGAGCCGGTCCAGTCCGGTGTCGATGTCCTCCTCCCGGCGTTCGATCAGGCCGTCGGTGTAGAGGACGAGGGTGTCGCCGGGTGTGTGGGGAACGGCGGCCTGCGGGCACGGGACGTGCAGCGGACGGACTCCCAGGGGCGGTCGGTGGCCTGGTCGAGCAGGACGAAGGTCCCGTCGGCGTGAACCTTCACGGGTGGGAGGTGGCCGGCCGTGCTGTAGGTGATGTGCCGGCCGCGGGTGTCGACGACCGCCTGGACCGCAGTGGTGGCCAGGGCCCCTCCGACGGAGCGGGCGTACAGGCCCAGGACCTCCATCGCTCTGGCCGGCTCGCGCAGGGCGCGGACGGCGGCGGACAGGGCGCTGCGGAGCATGCCCATGGCGGCGGCCGCCTCCAGGCCGTGGCCGACCACGTCGCCCAGTGCGACGGCGAAGGTGTCGTCGGGCAGGTCCACGACGTCGTACCAGTCGCCGCAGACGTTGAGGCCCTTGGCCGCGGGCAGGTAGCGCACCGCGATGTTGGGGTGCCGGGCCAGGTCCGGCGACTGCATCATCGCCTCCTGGAGGGCGACGGCGACCTTTCGTTCCCGGGCGTGGGCCAGCCGCAGCTGCTCGTTCACCAGTTGGAGCTCCCGGGCCCGGGCGTACAGTTCGGCCTCCATGGCCTCGCGCTCGCTGAGCGCCTGCCCCGGCTGCGTACGGGCCGCATGGGACAGCACGAAGTCCGTGACGTCCTCGACCCGGTGGATGATCCAGGCCACCTGGCCGTCGGGCCCGAGGACGGGGGTGTTGATCGGGGACCACCACCGCTCCTCGAAGGCTCCGGGGCGGCCGGGGACGGGAATGTCGTACTTCTGCACGGCCATCGTGTCCGGCTGCCGCGAGCGCAGGACCCGGTGCAGGGAGGCGCTGAGGTTGCGTACCCCGTCGGCGTTGGGGTCTGCCGGGTTGTCCGGGAACGCGTCGAAGAGGTACTGCCCGACGAGGTCCTTCGGTGTGCGGCCGGTCGCCCGGCAGTAGACCGCGTTCACGTCGAGGATCACGAGATCGGGGCCCAGTACCAGGTACGGGCTGGGAGTGGCGGCGAACAGCGCGTGGTAGTCGATCGGCAGTGTGCTCACCGGCGCTCTCCCATTCCTGTTCCTGCGACGACCCCCCTTCCGGTGTCTCACTATCCGTTATTGGTCACCACGCGAGCGGGAGCGCGGCCCGCCGAAAACGCGCAGGGAACGAGCAGGGCGTGTCCGACGGGTTTCCGGGGGATTGTTCGGGCCGGGGAGAAGGCCGGGTGGCGCCCTCGCCTCCAGGCGGCCGTAGCGCCCCCGCTTCACTCCTCGGCGTCACGAGGACCAGTCGGCAGGCGTCGTCGGTTTCGAGATCGGCCGAGCAGGGAAGTCGTAGGCCCCGATGCCCCGGACGTCACAGTGAAACGGCAACCACACGATGCAGAAGCTCTCCCTCGACGCCAAGGCCCGCGAGCACCTGGAACAGGCCACCACGTCCTCCGCGGGCCGCAGTGCCGAGACCCTCTACGGCGGTCATGAACACACCCTGCGCCAGACCCTTCTCGCGCTGCGCGCCGGTACCGAGCTGACCGAGCACGAGAACCCCGGCGAGGCCACCGTGCTGGTGCTGCGCGGCCGGGTGACGCTGCGCAGCGGTGAGGACAGCTGGGAGGGCATGACCGGCGACCTGCTCATCGTCCCGCCCGCCCGGCACAGCCTCCAGGCCGTCGAGGACTCCGCCGTGTTGCTCACCGTCGCGAAGCTCGGCTAGCCGTACCCGGCTCCCTGTCGGCCCCGTCGGTCTTGCCCTGGGCCCACAGCGAGCGCACATGCCCCAGATGCCGGGTCATGCACCGCTCGGCGGCTTCGGCGTCCCCGGAGAGCATGAGCTCCAGCAGCTCCAGGTGTTCCTGAGCCGAGGGGATCAGTTCGCCGCGCTGGTCGAGGGCGGTCAGGCCGTACAGGCGGGATCGCTTGCGCAGATCACCGACCGTTTCGACGAGGCGGTCGTTGCCGCAGAGCGCCAGCAGCGAGAGGTGGAATCGGCGGTCGGCCTCCAGATAGCCGATGAGGTCGTGGTCGTGCGCGGCGCGCACGATCTCCTCGGCGATCGGACGCAGTGCTTCGAGCTCCGCCTTCGACGCGGTCTTCGTGATCCGGCCGACCGTGGGAACCTCGATCAGGGTGCGGATCTCGGTGTACTGGTCGAGGTCGCGCTCGTTGACCTCGGTGATGCGGAAGCCCTTGTTGCGGACGGGCTCGACCAGGCCCTCGCGGGCCAGGTCGAGCATCGCCTCGCGGACGGGGGTGGCGGAGATGCCGAAGTCCTCGGCGAGCGTGGGAGCCGAGTAGACCTCGCCGGGGCGCAGTTCACCGGAGATGAGGGCGGCGCGCAGGGCATGGGCGACCTGGTCGCGCAGCCGCTCGTGGGCCGTGACGAGGTTGCGTGCCTTGAGATGCCCCATGCTGTGTCCTCCGTGCCCTCACCGGAGCGCCAGCGTACAATGTCACGTTGTTTTGCTGGGTGTGAGGGTGTACGTGCGGCTCGAACGGGGCCTGGGCGTAGCAGCGCCAGATCGCGGCGGTGCGGGCCACCTCGGCCCGCGCTTCGGCGAGCGGCTTGCCCGCTCGACCCTGTCGGCCGCGCCGCAGCGGGAGACGACGGAGGAGGACTCGGTCATAGGAGGAAGCCTCCGGGGAAGGGGTCGTCCGGATCGAGGAAGTACTGGGCGGTGCCGGTGATCCAGGCGCGACCGGTGACGGTGGGGATGACGGCCGGGACCTCGCCGACCCGGCTCTCGCCGACCAGGCGGCCGGTGAACCGGGTGCCGATGAAGGATTCGTTGACGAAGTCGCGGTTCAGGGGGAGCTCGCCGCGGGCGTGGAGCTGGGCCATGCGGGCGGAGGTGCCGGTGCCGCACGGCGACCGGTCGAACCAGCCGGGGTGGATGGCCATGGCGTGCCGCGAGTGGTGCGCGTCGGACCCCGGCGCGGCGAGGTAGACGTGCTTGACGCCGCTGATCTCCGGGTGTTCGGGGTGGACGGGGCGGTCCGGCGAGGCGTTGATCGCGTCCATGACGGCGAGACCGGCGGCGAGGAGGTCGTCCCCCCGGGCCCGGTCGAAGGGCAGCCCGAGAGCGTCGAGTTCGACGAAGGCGTAGAAGTTCCCGCCGAACGCGAGGTCGTACGTCACCGTGCCGTACCCGGGAACCTCGGCCTTGCGACCCAGGGCCACGCAGAACGCGGGCACGTTGGTGAGCGTGACCGCCTTCGCCCGGCCGTCCTCGACGTGCACCTCGACGGAGACCAGCCCGGCCGGGGTGTCCAGCCGCACCGTGGTGACCGGCTCGGTGACCGGTACCATTCCGGTCTCGACCAGGACGGTGGCCACCCCGATGGTGCCGTGCCCGCACATCGGCAGCAGGCCGGAGACCTCGATGAACAGGACCCCGTGGTCGGCGTCGGGTCGGGTCGGGGGCTGCAGGATCGCGCCGCTCATGGCGGCGTGGCCGCGCGGTTCGTACATCAGCAGCGTGCGGATGTGGTCCAGGTGCTCGATGAAGTGGAGCCGGCGTTCGGCCATGGTGGCGCCGGGGATCACCCCGATGCCACCGGTGATGACTCGCGTCGGCATGCCCTCGGTGTGCGAGTCGACGGCATGGAAGACGTGACGGGTGCGCACGGACGTCCCTCCTCTTTCGCGGATCGGTATGGACGACGGGTCTCGGGTTCGGTCGGGAGCCGGTCAGCGATGGCCCTCGGCGATGGCCTTCTCGGTGGCCGCGCGCACCGCGGCCGCGAGCTCGCCGGTGAGCGGGGAACGCGGCGGACGGGTGGGACCGCCGCGGTGGCCGGCGATGTCCATGGACAGCTTGATCGACTGCACGAACTCCGTCTTCGAGTCCCAGCGCAGCAGCGGGTGCAACGACCGGTAGAGGGGCAGCGCCGTCTCAAGGTCCCCGGCGACGGCGGCGTGGTAGAGCCGGGCGCAGCTGGCGGGGAAGGCGTTCGGGTAGCCCGCGATCCAGCCGACGGCGCCGGCGATCGCCAGCTCCAGCAGGACGTCGTCCGCCCCGATGAGGAGATCGAGTTCGGGGGCCAGTTCGGCGATCTCGTACGCCTTGCGCACATCGCCGCTGAACTCCTTGACCGCGACCACGCTGCCGTCGCCGTGCAGCCGGTCGAGCAGCGCCGGGCTGAGGTCCACCTTGGTGTCGATCGGGTTGTTGTACGCGACGATCGGCAGCCCTGCCTCGGCGACCTGGGCGTAGTGGGCACGTACGGCGTGCTCGTCGGCGCGGTAGGCGTTCGGCGGCAACAGCAGCACGGAGCCGCAGCCCGCTTCGGCCGCCTGCTCGGCCCAGCGGCGGGCCTCGGCACTGCCGTAGGCAGAGACCCCGGGCATGACCCGGGCGCCGTCGCCGGCGGCTTCGATGGCCGTGCGCACGACACGGGCGCGCTCCTCGTCGGTGAGGGTCTGGTACTCGCCGAGCGAGCCGTTGGGGACCACTCCGTCACAGCCGTCGGCGATCAGCCGGCGGACGTGCTCGGCGTAGGCGTCGTAGTCGACGGAGAGGTCCGGCCGCAGCGGAAGGGCGGTGGCGACCATGATGCCGCGCCAGGGACGGTCGGGGTTCCAGGAAGTGGAGGTCACGTCGGTTGATCCCTTGATAGAGTGTGACATTTTACTTGTGGGCCCGCTCGGTTCGGTGAGGTGTGACGAGCGGAGTCATGTGGGGATTCAGTCGCGGGGCTCGCCGGGCTCGCGGGGCTCGCCGGGCTCGCCGGGCTCGCCGGGCTCGTCGGGCTCTTCGAGCGCGGCGAGTGCGGCGAGCGGCACCGGTACGGCGAGCGGCCGGCGCTCGGTGGACGGCGGCACCGTGCCGTCGGCGTCGCCGCGTGCCGCGAGGCAGGCCACGGCGGTCCCGCACATGCGGCCCTGGCACCAGCCCATGCCCGCTCGGGTGAGGAGCTTCGCTGTACGGGCGTCGCGGGCGCCGAAGTCGGCGACCGCCTCCCGGATGCGGCCGGCGGTCACCTCCTCGCAGCGGCACACGTCCGTGTCGTCCGTCAGCCACTCGCTCCAGCCGGGGCCGGGGGTGTGCGCGGCTGCCATGGCGTCGGCGAAGGCGCGCATCCGGTCGCGGTGACGGCGCAGGGCGCGGACTCGCCCGTGCTCGGTGAGAGACGGTCTGCCGTGCAGCCGGGCGGCGACCGAGATGCCCGCCAACTCCCCTTCAGCTCGGGCCAGTTGTGCACCTCCGATGCCGCCGGCCTCGCCCGCTGCCCAGATGCCGGGGACCGAGGTCTGCTGCAGGTCGTCCAGCACGAGGGCCGTGGTCGCGTCGGGGGTTCGCCGGGTCGCGCAGCCGAGGCTCGTGGCCAGGTCGATCTGCGGGACCAGCCCGTGTCCGACGGCCAGCGCGTCGCACGCGATGCGCTGCCCCGTTCCCGGTACCGGTCGCCACCGCGGATCGACGCGGGAGACGGTCACGGCCTCCACCCGGTCGGTGCCGTGCACCTCGGTGACCGCGCTGCGGGTACGCAACCGCACGCGGTGGCGCAGCAAGGCCGAACCGTGGACCGCGGCCTCGGCGAGCTTGCGCGGATTGGCGGCGAGGGCATACGGACGGCGGGCATACCCGAGATAGCCGGACGCCTCCACGACGGCGGGTACGCGCGCCCCGGCCGCGGTCAGCGAGGAGGCCACGGCGAGCAGCAGCGGCCCGCTGCCCGCGACCACGATCCGTTTCCCCGGCAGCACGAGCCCGGATTTGAGCATCGCCTGGGCGCCCCCGGCACCCACCACCCCGGGCACCGTCCAGCCGGGAAAGGGCAGGTGCCGCTCGTACGCACCGGTTGCCAGCAGGAGCGCGCGGGCCCGCACCCGTACCGGGCGCTCGTCCTCGCCGTCGGCGCCCGTGACGGCGTGCACCGTCCACTGCTCCCCGCTCTCCCTCACCACGCTCCACACGTGATGCCCGAGGAGCGGTGCGATGTCGCTCGCCTCCATTCGTCGGCGCAGGCCGTCGAAGGCGGCCCAGTCGTGATGCAGGGCCTGCGGCCGTACGGCGCCGAGGGCCGGGGCCGGGTGCCGGTAGAACTGGCCGCCGAGCTGTCCCGAGGCATCCAGCACGGCGACGGACAAGCCCCGTTCCGACGCGGCGACGGCACCGGCGAGTCCGGCGTTGCCCGCGCCGACCACGGCCAGGTCGTACGGTTCAGACGCCGAGTCCGGCATGGCCGTGTCCCTCCTGGGTGGTGATCGCGTCACCGGGACGCGCGGGCAGCAGGCAGGCTCTTCTGTTGGGCTCGCCGTTGACGGTGGCCAGGCAGTCGTAGCACTGCCCGATGCCGCAGAAGGCACCGCGTGGGCGGCCGTTCCGCGTGGTGCGCCAGGCGAGAATCCCGGCCCCCCACAGGGCGGCCGCGAGGGACTGTCCGGGCAGCGCGGTGACGGTGCGGCCGTCGACGGTGATCTCGAACGGTGTGCCGGGGCGTGCCCCGACCAGGTCACCGGGGGTACGGGCCACGGCGGCCTCCTTACGAGGAGTCGAAGAGCGGACGGGTCAGCAGACGGATGTGAAGCGGCCGGGGCTGAACGGGCCGACGTCCACAGCGGGTTGCTTCCCGGTCAGGAGCTGGGCGATGAGCAGTCCGGTGGCCGGAGCCAGTCCGATGCCCGCGCCTTCGTGACCGCAGGCGTGCAGCAGTCCTGGCCTGCGTGGATCGGTGCCGATCGCCGGCAGGTGGTCGGGGAGGTAGGGGCGGAAGCCGGCGTAGGTCCGTATCGCCCGTACCCCGGCCAGCACGGGGAACAGCGCGGTGGCCTGGGCGGCGAGGCGGCGCAGCACCTCGATGGACAGGGTGCGGTCGAAGCCCACCCGCTCGCGGCTGGCGCCGATCAGCACCGGGCCCGCCGGGGTTCCCTCCACCACGGCCGAGGTCTGGAGGGCGGCCGACCCGCTCGCCACGTCGGCGACGTAGTCCGCCGCGTACACCTTGTGGCGCACCACGCGCGGCAGGGGTTCGGTGACGAGGACGAAGCCGCGGCGGGGCAGGACGGGCAGGTCGAGACCGGCGCGTCGGGCCAGTTCGCCGCCCCATGCGCCGGCCGCGTTCACCACCTGCGGGGCGTGGAGGGTGCCGGTGGCCGTCCGCACGCCGGTCACCTCGCCGTCCGCCCCGGTCAGGAGCTGCGTGACCTCCTCGCCGAGGCGGATCCGGGCACCTGAGGCACGCAGCAGGTGAGCCGCGGCCAGCGCGGGCTGGACCTGGGCGTCCTGGGGGTAGTGGAAGCCGCCCGCCAGGGTGGGGGCGAGGTGCGGCTCCAGGTCGCCGAGCCGGTCGCAGGGGATCTCCTCCGCCTCGACTCCGGCCTTGTGCTGTCGGGTCGCGAAGTCCCGCAGGACGTCCATCCCCGCGGCGTCGGAGGCGACGACCAAGCCGCCCTTGGCCTCGTACTCGATCTGCGGCGGAAGGGACGCGGTCAGCTCCCGCCACAACCGGGCGGACAGCAGGGCGAGTTCGAGTTCGGGTCCGGGTTCCTTGTCGGAGACCAGGAGGTTCCCCTCTCCTGCGCCGGTGGTTCCGCCGGCGACGGCGCCGCGGTCGACCACGGTCACCGAGAGACCGCCGCGGGCGGCGTAGTAGGCGCAGGCCGCACCGACCATTCCCGCCCCGACGACGATGACGTCCGAGGAATCTCTCGTGGGCACGAGCAGTAATATTTCACATTGCACAGTGCCCTGCCAAGGGTTCGGGCGGTGGCGGATCGGTACCAGATCACGTGTGACATTTCATATGGGACTGTGATGTCCCGACCCCTGCCGGAAAGCGCGTGCCGCTCCTTACCATCCGCGCCATGGATCTGGAGGTGCGGCATTTGCGAGTGATCTGCGCGATCGCGGAGGCTGGAAGTCTGACCCGCGCGGCCGCGACGCTGCGCATGACCCAGCCCGGGCTCAGCGCCCAGTTGCGGCGCATCGAGGCCATGCTGGGCGGGCCGATCTTCGCCCGCGGGCAGACCGGTGCCGAACCCACCGCGCTGGGCGAGCTGGTGCTCACCCGGGCGCGTGCCATCCTGCCGGGCATCGACGGCCTGCTGGCCGACACCGCCCGCGCCGCCCGCTGCGGAAGCGCCCCCGGCCGCGTCCGGCTGGGAGCGGTGGGCGGGCCACTGCTCGCCGATCTCATCGTGACCACAAGGGAGTTGATCCCGGGCTCGGACGTGACGACCCGATGCCAGTACTCCCCGTCGCCGCTGCTGGACGACCTCGCGGCGGGACGCCTGGAAGCGGCGGTCCTCGGCGACAACCCCGGCCACGAGCTCCCGCCCCGCGAAGGCGTGGTCCTGCAGCCGGTCGTCACCGAACCGGTCTTCGCCCTGCTGCCGTCCACCCACCCGCTGGCCGTCCGTGAAGAGGTGAGCCTGAAGGAACTCATCGCGGACGACTGGGCCATGCCCCACCCGGACAGCGACCGCACGCGGGAGTACTGGGCGTCCGTCTTCGCCCGGATGGGCCGACAGCCGTGCACGCCCTACGAGGCGGAAGGCCGGCAGCTGATCGACATCGTACGGACGGGCCTGGCCGTCAGCCTCTGCCAGGCGACCTTCATCGAGGTGCCCGGCGTCGCCGTGCGGCCGCTCGCCGGCAATCCGCTCTGGTACCGCCACGTGCTCGCCTGGCGCCATGACGGACCGCTGGCAGCACACGGCGACGAGATCGTCCGGAGGGTCACCGAGGGATATCTCGCCACCTGCGGCGACACCCCGGCCTACACACGATGGCGCGGTCGCCATCCGGACCTGCTGCGCCTCCCGGAGTGAGCCACCGCCCGCCCGTTCTCCCCGGCTGTTGCGAGGCGTTGTGACCGGTGGGGAATCACCGCTTGGTCATCGTGATCCGATCGTGAAGCGGAGTGCTGCCATCCACGTCGATCCGTACGCCGGTGTCGGGGTCGGTGAAGGACTGCCCGGTGTGGTAGGCCGCCATGTCCAGGGACTGACAGCCGGAGGGCGGGGTGGCGTCGGGGTTGCCGTTCATGACCTGGACCGGGCCGTAGCCGGTCTGGGTGGCGGAGTCCACCTTGTAGATGAGCACGCCGGTGGAACAGGCGTTGCTGTCCGCGCCGACGGCCCTGCGGGACTCGGCGACGTAAGCGGTGGTCTCGCCCGTACGGATCACCGCGATCTTCGTTCCGCCGGGGCTTTCGACGGCCTTGAGGAGGACGGTGCGGCTTCCGGCCGAGGGGAGACAGGCGACCTGGCTGTCGTCGATCCAGCCGAACTTCCACCGCTCCCAGCCCAGGTGCTGCGGGGCGGCGCCGGCGATATTGCCCATGAGGTCCCAGCCGCGCACGAAGCGGTGGTAGTCGGTGCCGGTGAACGCGTAGAGGTCGGGCAGGCCGAAGGTGTGGCTGGTCTCGTGGTCGGCGACCTTGAAGCCCCAGTGCCACATGTCCTGCCCGAATGTCACCGCCCACTTCACACGGCTTCCGTCGGCGGTGACGCCCGCGGTGGTGGGATCGTACAGGTACGTCGGTGAGAAGCTGATCGCGGAGGCGGACTTGGCCGGGACGATGTAGACCATGTCGTACCGGGAGAAGTCCACGTACGGATCTGCCGCGGCCACCGCCTGCCGGACGTACGCCTCGTGCTGCTCGAAGGTGATCCCGCGTTGGAAGCCGTAGCTGGTGGAGTCCTGCGGCATCCGGACCCAACGGGTCAGCGGGGTGATGTCCACAGAGGTGCGGCCGTAGGAGTCCCGCTCCATCCAGTCGCCGGCCGGGGCCAGTTCCCGGTAGTAGGCGGACGTGGAACCGGAGGCCTGGGCGTCGGGGAAGTCGACGAACAGCATGAGCACGTGCTTGGTGCCCAGGGGCCGCTGGAACTGGGTGTAGTCGGTGGCGTGACCCTCGTCCGTCCAGCCGGTCCGGCCGGGGAGGGCGCAGTCGGTGGCGGGAGTGGCGCTGTGCGCCGGCGCCGCGGTCGCGGTCGGGGCGGCGGCGGTGAGCGACAGCAGGGCCGTCGCCGCGGCGCCCGCGGCAAGGGCTCTGAGACTCTTGATGGATCCGGACATGTCTCCTCTTCTCTCCTTCGGGTTGGGGGAAGGACGTCAGCAGGTGGGCGTGGGGGAGGACGTCAGGCCCGGTCGACGGCCATGTCCATCAGCCGGGACAGCACGCCTTCGCCGGACGCGGTCACCCCGTCGTGCTCCCACTCGTTGGTGACCCAGGCGCGCAGCGCGCCGACCGAGCACGCGGTGGCCAGCGACAGCTCCGCGGGTACGTACATGTCGTCGTGGTAGATCACGGCGGCCACCGGCACCTGGTTGGCCGCGAGCCGCGACGGTGCGTACAGCGCGGGCCAGTCGGCTCGCTCGGCCAGCAGCCGGACCGCGTCGCGGAACGGCCGTAGCCCGGCGATCTCCTCGAACATCCAGGGACAGAACATCTCGCCCGTGAACAGCAGCGGGTCGGCGTCCTCACCGAACTCCGGGCGGTCGGCGAGCGCCCGGGCGGCGGCCCAGTCGGTGGGCTTGCCGCCCTGCGCGAAGATGGATTCCTGGAGCACGGCGAACAGGGGGTTGTCGACGAACCCCGTCAGGTTCATCACCTGCTGCAGAAAGGTCGCCGAGAGGTCGCCGTCGGTGCCGACGGATTCGTCCAGCAGCCAGTGCAGGCGCTCGGCTCCGTCCCCCATGCCCAGCATCAGGCCGAGGGTGCGCAGCCGCCGCACGGTGAGACGGTCGCCGTCGGGCAGGTGGACCGTGCGGCGGTCGAGGAGACCGGCGATCCGCCGGACCAGCTCCCGGTCGCCGGGGTAACGGGCGTAGAAGGCGGTGACCTTCTCCCTGACCTTGGAACAGGTGGCCGCGTAGACGTCGTCGGCGGTGGCGTACAGGCCGGGGAGGCCGCCGGTGATGTAGCAGGCACGCAGTCCTTGAGGGGCCCGGGATAGGTAGGTGAGGGTGAGGAAGCCGCCGTAGCTCTGGCCGAGCGTCTCCCATGGCTCGTCGCCGCACAGCCGGTGCCGGATCAGCTCCGCGTCGGCGACGATCGAGTCCGCGCGGAAGAGGGCGAGACGGTCCGCCAGTTGCCGGGCATCGGAGATCCGCCCGGCGGACCGGGCCGTGACCGGGGTGCTGCGCCCCGTGCCGCGCTGGTCCAGCAGGAGCACCCGGTGGGTCCTCAGGGCCCGGGCGAGCCAGCCGGCGGTGGCGTTCAGGGGCCGCGGCGCCTTTCCGCCCGGCCCGCCCTGCAGGTACAACAGCCAGGGCAGGCGCTCGCCGGCGCGGGCCGGGTCGGACACTTCCCGGGCGAACACCTGGATCGAGCCTCCCGCCGGGTCGGCGTGGTCGAGCGGCACGGTGAAGGTGTGGTCGGTGACGGCGAGGCCGGGCAGGCGGTGGGTGCGGCTCATGAGGTCCTTTCCTCGGCGGACGACCCGGAACGCGGCGTGGACATCCGCCCGGTCAGCGGCTCGGGGTAGTGGCAGGCGACCTCGTGGCCCGGGGCGATCGGGCCGAGCGCGGGCCGTTCGGAGGCGCAGCGGCCGGCCGCTCTCGGGCAACGGGTGCGGAACGGACAGCCGCTGGGGGGATCGAGGGGGCTGGGCAGGTCGCCGTGGAGAACGATCCGCTCGCGGGTGCGTTCGGCGTCCGGGTCGGGCAGGGGTACGGCGGAGAGCAGGGCGTGGGTGTACGGGTGCGCGGCGCTGCCGTAGAGCGTGTCGCGGTCGGCCGTCTCCACGACCGTGCCCAGGTACATCACGGCGACGCGGGTGCTGATCTGACGCACGGCGCCGAGGTCGTGCGCGATGAACACGTAGGCGAGCCCGTACTCCTGCTGCAGGTCCTTGAGCAGGTTGAGGATCTGCGCCTGGACCGACACGTCGAGCGCCGAGACGGGCTCGTCGCACACCACCAGTTTCGGCCGCAGTGCCAGCGCCCGGGCGATCCCGATGCGCTGCGCCTGGCCGCCGGAGAACTCGTGGGGATAGCGGGCGGCGTGCTCCGGCCGCAGGCCCACCCGCTCCAGCAGTTCCTCCACCGGCTCGTCGGGAGTCAGCCCCTGGTAGCGGTACGGCGCCGTCAGGATCTGCCGGACGGTCTGGCGGGGGTTCAGAGAGGAGAACGGGTCCTGGAAGATCATCTGCAGGTCACGGCGCACGGGCCGCAGCAACGGCTCGTCCAGTGTGGTGAGTTCGCGTCCGGCCACGCTGATCGTGCCCGAGGTGGGTTCGACGAGCCGGGTCAGCAGCCGGGCGACGGTGGACTTGCCGCAGCCGGACTCGCCGACCAGCCCCAGCGTTTCCCCCGCGTCCACCCGCAGCGACACCCCGTCGACCGCCCTGACGTGCCCGGCGAGCCGCCGGGTCAGCCCGTGCCGTACCGGGAACCGCTTGACCAGGTCGTGTGCTTCGAGCAGGGGCGCGTTCACGCGGTCACCTCCGGCGTCGACAGGGTGGGCAGGCGATCGGGCACCGGCCCGTCGACGCGGGGTACGCAGGCGAGCAGACCCTTGGTGTAGGTGTCGCGCGCATGGTGGAACACCGCGCGGACCGGGCCTCGTTCGACCGCACGGCCGCCGTACATCACGACGACCTCGTCGGCCAGGCCGGCGACGACGCCCATGTCGTGGGTGATGAGCATGATCGCGGTGCCGGACCGCTCCCGTAGCTCCCGCAGCAGTTCCAGGATCTGGGCCTGCACGGTCACGTCGAGCGCGGTGGTCGGTTCGTCGGCGATGAGCAGGTCGGGCTCCAGGCACAGGGCCATCGCGATCATCACGCGCTGGCGCATGCCCCCGGAGAACTCGTGCGGGTAGGCGCGGGCGCGCCGTTCGGGCTCGGGGATGCCGACCCGGTCCAGCATCCGCACCGCGACCCGGTGTCCCTCGCGGCGCCCGGCCCGGCGGTGGGCACGGTAGGCCTCGGCGATCTGGAAGCCCACCGGGTAGTAGGGGTTCAGGCAGGACAGCGGATCCTGGAAGATCATCGCGATCCGGTCGCCACGCAGCCGGCGCAGCACCCGCCCGCCCAGGCCGGTCAACTGCTGTCCGTCGAAGCGGACTTCACCCGTGACACGGGCGTCGGGCAGCAGACCCATGACGGCCAGGCTGGTCACGGACTTGCCGCTGCCGGACTCGCCCACCACGCCGAGCACCGACCCGGCGGCCAGGTCCAGGTCGAGTCCGTCGACGGCGCGCACGCCGCCCGCGAAGTCCACGGTCAGGTCTCGTACGGTCAGCAGGCTCATCCCACGGCCCTCACTCTCGGGTCCAGGAGCGCGTAGACCAGGTCCACCGCGACGTTGGCGATCACGACGAACGCCGCGGCGAACAGCGTCACCCCGAGGATCACCGGCTGGTCGGCGCTGTTGATCGCGTCGGCCGCGAGCTTTCCCACGCCGGGCAGGCCGAAGACCGACTCGGTGATGAGGGCGCCGCCGAGCAGCGCGCCGAGGTCCATGCCGAAGATCGTCACGATGGGCATCAGCGCGGGCCGCAGCGCGTGCCGGCGCAGCACGGTCGGCTCGGGCAGACCCTTGGCGCGGGCGGTGCGGACGTAGTTCTGGCCGAGGCTGTCGAGCATCTCACCGCGGGTGATCCGGGCGTAGATGCCGGCGTAGAGCATGGCCAGCGTGATCCACGGCATGACCATGGACTGGGCCCAGCCGACCGGGTCCGCGGTCAGCGGTGTCGCCTGCGGATAGGGCAACAGGCCCAGCTTGACGACGAGCAGGTACTGCAGCACCAGGGCGGTGAAGTACACCGGCAGCGAGACACCGCCGAGCGCGGCCGCCATCGCCGCCCGGTCCCACAGGCTGCCGCGGCGCAGCGCGGAGATCACCCCGGCCGTGACGCCGACCAGCAGCCACACCACCGCCGCGCCCAGGGCGATGGAGATGCTGACCGGCAGTCGGTCGGTGAGCATCAGCCACACGGGCTGGTCGGTCTGGAAGCTGAATCCCAGGCACGGAGCGGGACAGTGCACGGCCTGCGCACCCGTGCCGTACGTACGACCGGCCACGATGCCGGCGAGGTAGTCACGGAACTGCACGACCACCGAGTGGTCCAGGCCGAGCGTGGTGCGGATCTCGGCGATGCGCTCCGGGCTGCACGCCTTGCCGCAGGCGCCCTGGGCCGGGTCGGCGGGCATCAGATAGAAGATGGCGAAGGTGGCCGCGCAGATCACCAGCAGGATCAGCGCCGTCGCGGCCAGTCGGCGCAGGAGGTAGAGGATCATCGGCGTCGGCTCCGGGGATCGAGCGCGTCCCGTACCGCGTCGCCCAGCACGTTGAAGGCGAGCACGGTGACGAACAGGAAGCCGCCCGGGACGAGGAAGTAGACGGGGTCGGCGGCGTACCACGGCACCGCGGCGGCGATCATCTGCCCCCACGAGGGGGTCGGCGGGCGCACCCCGACGCCGAGGAAGGACAGGCCCGCCTCGGTGGCGACGTAGCTGGGGATCGACATGGTCGCCACCACGAGGACCGGCCCACTGAGGTTGGGCAGCACCTCCCGCACCAGCAGGGCGCGTCTGGAGGCACCCAGCACGCGGGCCGCGGCCACGAACTCGCCGCGGGCCAGCACCATCGCCTGCCCGCGCACGATCCGCCCGACGTACGGCCAGCCGAAGAAGCCGAGCACGACCACCAGCAGCAACTGCCGGTTCACGCCCGGCGCCGCGGAGATCAGCGCGATCATGAAGATGAGGGCGGGAAAGGACATGAGCAGGTCCATCAGCCTGCCGACGACGGTGTCGGTCCAGCCGCCGAAGAACCCCGCCGCCAGTCCGAGCGCCGTTCCGAGCGCCACCGACACGGCGGTGGCGAGCAGCGCGATCAGCAGCGAGACCCGGGCGCCGTAGACGACACGGGCGAGAATGTCCCGGCCGCTGCCGGGCTCGACGCCCAGCCAGTGCCGGGCGCTGACACCGCCACCGGTGCCGCGCGGCAGTCCGCCGAGCGCCGGGTCCACCGCCTCGGAATGGAACTCGGTCGGCGAGCTGCCCGCGGCCCAGGCGATCAGCGGGGCCGCGAGGGCGATGAGCACCAGGAGGACGACCACCGCCAGTGCCACGGTGGCGGAACGCTGGGCCAGCAGCCGGCGCAGCAGGGACGTCTCGTCCGGGCCGACGCGAGGCGGCGTGTCCGACGAGGGCATGGGGGCGGGGAGGGTGGCGGTCACTTGCGCAGCCCCAGGGAGACCAGGTCCAGGCGGCCGACGTAGGCGATGTGCCCGTAGGCGCCCGTGACATGGGGGCCGACCAGGACCGCCGCCTTGTCCCACAGGAACGGCACGACCGGAGCCTCCCGCATGATCTGCCGGGCGAGTGAGCCGTAGGCGGTCGCGGCGGCCGCCGTGTCCTTCATCCGCGCGATCGCGTCGATACGGGCGTTGACCTCGGCGGAGTCGTACTGGGCGTGGTTGTTGTTGCCCTCGGGGGTGATCAGCCGGCCGTCGAACACCAGGGGCAGGTAGGTGGAGGCGCCAGGCCAGTCGGGTGTCCAGCCGTCGATCACCAGGTCGTGCTCCTGGGCGGTGTTCCCTACCGTGCTGTAGAACGCCGACGAGCTGATCGCGTCGATTTTTACTTTGATCCCGGCCTTGGCCAGGGATGCCTGCACGGCCTCGCCCTGTGCCTGGCCGCCGGCGGTGGCCGGGGTGTCGAGCGTGAGGTTGAGGCCCGAGGTGTGGCCTGCCTGGGCGAGCAGCGCCCTGGCCTTGGCCGGATCGCCCTTGCCGCCCGCGCTGGGGAAGGGATCGTCGGGAACGGCACCGGGCAGGGACGGCGGCAGCAGGGTGGTGGCGAGTTGGCCCGCGATCGGTCCGCCCCGGGCGGTGCGCAGGGCTTCCTTGTCCAGGGCGTAGGCGATCGCCTGCCGCACCCGGACGTCGTCGAGCGGCTTGTGCCGGGTGTTGATGCTCAGGTACCGCGTGTTGATCGACCCACCGGTGACCAGTCGCCTGCGCACCGCGGGGTTGGCCATCACCGGCCCGACCGAGGCCGGGCCGACCGGCTCGAAGGCGACGGCGTCCGCGTCCTGCCCCTGGGCGGCGATGAGCCGTTGGTCGACGACGGCGGGGTCGAGGTTGAGATCGATCACGATCCTGTCCGGCAGCCCCTTGCGCACGGTGTCGGTGGCTGGGCTCCAGTAGGTGTTGCGGACCAGCGTCAGTTGCTTCTTGGGTTCGAAGTCCCCGATCTTGTAGGGGCCGGAGGAGAAGGGCCTGCTGTCGTAGCGGACCCCGGTGTCCTTGTCCTGCGGAACCGGGGCGAAGACCGGCAGCGACACCGCGGAACCGAAGTCGGCCACCGGCCGGTTGAGCCTGAAGACGATCGTCCGGTCGTCCGGGGTCCCGATCGAGGCGAGCCCGTGCCTGTCCTTGTAGGGGCCGTGGTAACTCCGGCCCCCTGCAAGCCACATGCGTGCGTACGGCGGCCCTTCGGGGAGTTCCGCGGCGAAGCTCCGCTCGACCCCGTACTTGATGTCCCGGCTCGTGATGGGCCGGCCGTCCTCGAACTTCACCCCCGCCTTGAGCGTGAAGGTCCAGGTGCGGGCCCCGTCGCTCGGGCGGCCGGTGTCCGTTGCCAGATCCGGCACGATCCTTCCCCCGGCCTGCCCCGGTGCCGCCGCGTACGTCGTCAGCGTCCGGTAGATGAGGCGGCCCACGTCCTCGGAGGACGTGACGTAGTTACGGGCCGGGTCGAGGTGCTCCAGGTCGAGGCTGGAGAGCACGTGAAGCGTGCCGCCCTTGCTCGCTGACCCGCCCTGCCCGTCGCCGTCGTCGGCTCCCCCGCAGCCGGCGACGGTGACGAGTCCGAGGGCGGCAGCGGCAGCCATGGCCATCCCGGAACGTCGTGCTCTCACGGTGTCTCCTATGTGATGCGACCTATGTGATGTGACATTTCACTGCGCCGTGCGCCAAGGGTGTACGGGACCGGGCCCGCCCGGCCAGCTCCCGGATCCCCAGAACATCGGGTTATGAACGCTGCTCCCGCGGCACGAAGCGCTGCCGGCACCTGCCGGTACGCGCAGGAGAGACGCAGGGGCGGTGTGGCCGGCACCCGACGTGCCGGCCACACCGCCTTCGAACACAGGCATCGCGCGCTATGCGGTCACCACTTGTAGGTCCGGACGGTGTCGTCGTACGCGTCGGAGCTGTCGACGTAGATCCGGACACGGGCGGTGCTGTCCTCGAACCACTGGCCGGGCTTCCAGGTCTGCATGTCCAGCGTGGTGCAGTTCCCGGTGGGGGCGGCGGCATCGGGGTTGGTGACCACCCGGATCGGACCGGTGCCGGTGGCGGTCGAGGTGTCGACCTTGTAGATGACGACGCCGGTGGCACAGGCACCGGCGTCGTTGCCCGCGGCCTTGCGGGACTCGGCGACGTAGGCGGTGGTGTCGCTGGTCCTGATCACCGCCAGTTTGTAGCCGCTGCCGCCGAATTCCACCCCGTTCAGGATCGTGGAGTACGTGTTCGCCGTGGACAGGCAGGACACCTGGGAGTCGGTCATCCAGCCGAACTTCCACTCCTCCCAGCCGAAGTACTGCGGCGCCGGACCCGGGATCAGGCCCATGAGGTCCCAGCCGCCGACGTACTGGTTCTGATCGCCGCCGAACGCGTAGAGGTCGGGCAGGCCGAAGGTGTGGCTGGTCTCATGGTCGGCGACCTTGTAGCCCCAGGTCCACAGGTCCTGGCCGAAGGTCACCGCCCAGTGGATCGTCACCCAGCTCCGGGTCGCCCCGTTCCACACCTGGGTCGGCTGGGCCGGGTCCTGGACGAAGGCGGGGGAGTGACCGATCGCGGCCGCGGTGTTGGTCGGCACGATGTAGAACATGTCGTACCGGGACAGGTCGACGCCGGCGTCGGCGGCAGCGGTGAGGGCGTCCTTCACATAGGTCTGGTGTGCGGTCCAGGAGAATCCGCGTTCCCAGTCGTAGTCGGTGGAGTTCCTCGGCATCCGGACCCAGTTGCCGTACGGGGCGTTCAGGTCCAGCCATGTCCTGCCGTGGGAAGCGTTCCACATCCAGTCGGCGGCGCCCGACAACTGGTTGTAGTAGGGGGTCAGGGGCAGGGTGGTGCCGGCGGCGTCGCGGAAGTCCACGTAGATCACGGCCACGTGCTTGGTGCCGACCGGGTTCTGGAACCGTGTGTAGTCGGTCTGTTGTCCCTCGTCGGTGTATCCGGTCGTCCCCTGCAGCGCACACGCCGAGGTGCTCCCGTTGTCCGCGTGGGCGGGGTGGGCGGGGCCGATGACCAGGGTGAGCAGGGCGCACAGGACGATCACGAGTGAAGCTGCGCGGGACATGCGTCTCGTTACGGCTGGAAAGCGCATGGTGCCTCCGGGGACGGGCGAGGGGGAGTGGGGACCCGGACAGCGTCGAACTGCGGGCAGGGCAGTACCCGGCTGTGTGGGTTGTTGCGGGCGGCACCACAACTATTCGGCCGTCGTCGGGTCATCGGGGAGACATCAGAAATCCATAACCCAGCGCTATGGGCTGTGCGTCGAGCACTCTGGAGGTGTCGTCCTGGTCGTTGTTCGCTTCGGCGATGACGGCCGGGGCGAGGCGGGCCGAGTGGGCGGGGCTGCAGACGTTCCACCTCAGCGAGCGCGCCGACCTCCACGGGCGTGACAGCGTCCGGTGGACCTGTCAGGTGCTGCCGTTCTGACGTCGGCGATGTGTTCGTGAAGGTGGACGCCGATCAGGCGCGCATCGACGTCGAGGTCGAGGCGATGGCCCTGGCGCCGGTGCCGACCCCGGAGGTCCTGTGGCGCAAACCGCCCGTGCTCGCGATCGCCGCGGTCCCGGGGAGGGCGCTGGGCCGGCTCGGCGAGCCGTCGACCGCGTCGCCGACGGCGTGGGCCGCGGCGGGTGCCGCCGTCCGGACGTTGCACGACGCGCCGTTGCCGCCCTGGCCCGGCCGGGCGGGCCGGGGCCTCGACGAGTTGGCGGCGGACCTCGACGGCGAGTGCGAGCGGCTCGTGACGAACGGCGTCCTGCCCGCCGGCCTGGTCACCCGCAACCGCCAGGTCGCCGAGGCCGCGCTCCGGCAGCGCACTCCGGTGTTCACGCACGGCGACCTGCAGATCACTCACGTGTTCGCCGACGGCGACGAGATCACGGGCATCATCGACTGGTCCGAGGCGGGCCAGGGTGATGCCCTGTTCGATCTCGCCACCTTGACGCTCGGACACGAGGAGCGCCTCGGCGATGTCCTCGCCGGCTATGGCGCCGGTGTGGACCTCGACGTGCTGAGGTCCCGGATGTGAGACTGTGCGGGCCCGACTCGGATCGGCGGGATCGGTTCGGTGACGACGTACGGACCGGTGGCGGCCCGCCCTGGAGAACTGACACACCATCATCCCCTCACGCGTTCGCGCTGTGGCGCGGAACTGTCCTATGGGTCGGCGCGGCCACCGGCGTACGCCCGTCTGCTCGCCCACGTGAAAGAGATGTGGAGACCGCCCGAGCCGACACGTGAAATCCCATGTAAGTCGCGAGGTGCGCGTGACGTTGGTGCTCGGGAGTGGCTTTACTAGGAGTTACCCATGGACCATCGCCGGGACCAGGCATGGCGGCTCAGGGTAACGGGAGGACTGTCGATGGCTTATGCCAAGGGGTACGACGTGTCCGACTTCCAGTCGGGCATACCGGGGGACGCAGGGTTCGTCTTCATCAAGGCGACCGAGGGGGCACACACCGAACAGAGCGGCTACAGGCAGAAGTTGGCGGAGGCGCGCCGTCGCAAACTGGTGGTCGGGCACTACCACTTCCTGCACGCGGAGAACGCCGTGGCGGACGAGGTGGACCACTTCTGCCGGGTCGTCGGCCATGTGCCGCAGGGCGAGCTGCTGGTGCTGGACCTCGAGCCGTACGGCCAGAACGTGAGTGACGCGCACGCGACCCAGGTGAAGAACGAGTGGCTCGCGGCGGTGAAGCGGCACTACCCGGACAACCGGGTCGGCCTCTACACCAACCGCGACTACTGGTTCCGGACCGATGACAACGCGGGTGACTTCCTCTGGATAGCGGACTACGTCACGCCGGGCGCGCCCAGGATCCGGGCTCCGTGGAAGTTCCATCAGTACACCGAACGGCCGATGGACATCGATGTGTACCACGGCACGATGCAGCAGCTGAGGGAGTGGGCGGGGGCCACGGCGCCGAAGCCGGTCCCCGCGCCACCACCTCAGCCACAGCCGAAACCCCAACAGCCCTGGCACGGACTGCAGTTGGTGACGCGGGCCGAATGGGGCGCCAGGCCCTGGCGGGAGCCGAACGGGTCGATCCCGTACCACGAACCGCGCAAGGGCGTGAAGATCCACTATCTGGGCACGCCCTACACCTTCGGCCCGCACTCCACCTGCGCGGCCTATGTGCGCCGCATCCAGGCCGGGCACATGGACTTCGACAAGTGGTCCGACATCGGGTACAGCTTCGTGGTCTGCGAGCACGGCGTGGTCTTCGAAGGCCGCGGGCTGCAGCGGCGCAACAGCGCCAACGGGAACGTGCCGCTCAACGAGGCGCACTACGCGGTCTGCGGGCTGGTCGGTGCCTCCGGGTCCACCACACCCACCTGGGACCAGCTCAACGGCCTGCGGGACGCCATCGAGTACTGCCAGAAGCACGGACCGGCCGGCCCGGAGATCAAGGGTCATCGGGACGGGTACTCCACCGCCTGCCCCGGGCCGGTGCTCTATGCGTGGGTGCGCGAAGGAGCGCCGAGGCCGGCGGGCTCGGGCAAGCCCGCGCCCCAGCCCACTCCGAAGCCACAGCCCACTCCGCAGCCCCAGCCGCAACCGGAGCAGCCGACACGCCGTCAAGTCACCGTCGGCGGCCTGCAGTACGGGTTCGGTGCCAACGGCATGCAGGTCACCGCCGTCGGCAGGGCACTGGTCGCCGCAGGGTTCGGCAAGCACTACCAGCAGGGCCCCGGCCCCGAGTGGACGGATGCCGACACCCTCAACTACGCGGACTACCAACGCAGTCTGGGCTTCTCCGGCGCCGACGCCGACGGCGTACCCGGCGAGCGTTCGCTGCGCTCCCTGCTGCGCGGGGGGATACCGCTCGCCACGGTCGGGCATGTCAAGGTGGTCGCCTCGGCGCGGCACGACCCGGGCGCCCCGCAGGGCGCGACCAGCAACCCGGACGACGTCCTCACCGTCGAACTCGCCCTGGCCGAAGAGGGGTTGCTCGACCGCAAGTGGGTCGACGGCTCCTTCGGCACCAAGACCGTCGCCGCCTACTCGGAGCTGCAGAAGCGTTACGGCTACACCGGGATGATGGCCGACGGCATCCCCGGCAAGGACTCGCTGACCCGGCTCGGCCACGCGCACGGCTTCGCCGTCGAGTGACCTTCTGCCGCGAGAGACTGAGGAGACCGTCATGTACCAGATCGCCCTGTCCCTTTGGCGGACCTGCGTGCCCTATCTGGTGGCGTTCGTCGTGCTGCAGGCCGCCCGGTTGGGCATCCATCTGGACAACGCCACCGTGAACTCCGCGCTCACCACCGCCTTCGGCACGCTCTACTACGCGGTCTTCTGCGCGCTGGAACACCGCTACGGCGCCCGCTGGGGCTGGTTCCTGGGAGCGGCCAGACCGCCGTCCTACGGGCCCGCGGGTGCCGCACCCGGCAGCCAGGCGATCGACTACACCAAGCTGCCGGAAGGTGGCTGATGAGTCATCAAGTCGATTACCAGTGAACGGAGTTGTGAAGGAGGTTGGGTCGAAGAGTGCAGATACCCGTTCCCGGTCGGAAATGACCGGGACTGGCCGGATGGAGTCCTTGACTGGTGCGCAATCGGACCGTGAGACTCATCCTGCACTCAGGCACCAGGGACTTCATGCAGACCAGCGCAACGCCTCCGCGGTACGGGTGCCGCGGAGGCTGCGACGGGGGAATCAGGTAACGGCCACACCGGGCCTCTTCCGGTGTTCACGTACGTGTCGTGGCTTTCGCGCATGTGCGGCGGCGACAGCGCACCGCGCACCGCCCGTCGGTTCGCGCGCGTCTTCCTCCTTCTTCGTGTCCCCGGGTGCGACAAGGGAATGGAGGGGGAATTGACGACCACACCGACCTATCCCGGGGTCTACATCGAGGAGCTGCCCAGCAGCGTCCGCACCATCGGCACCGTGACCACCTCGGTCACCGCCTTTGTGGGCCGCACCCGGCGGGGACCCGTGGACCGGCCCGTCACCATCACCGGATTCGCCGACTACGAGCGGCAGTTCGGCGGCCTCGACCCACAGAGCCCGGTCAGCTACGCCGTGCAGCAGTTCTTCGTCAACGGCGGCACGGTCGCCGTCATCGTGCGTGCGGTGGCGGCCGGCACGGGTAAGTCGGCGACGGTGACGCTGCACTCGACCGAGAACAGCACCGAGGCCCCGGTCCTGGAGGTCACCGCCGAGCAGCCCGGTGCCTGGGGCGCGGGCCTGCGGCTCCTGGTGGACTACGACACCACCGCTCCGGACAGCACCTTCAACCTGCGGGTCTCCGACGTCACCGGCAGCGTCGGCGAGTTCTTCCCCGGGCTGTCGGTCAGGGCCGGCGACAACAACTTCGCCGAGACCGTGGTCAACGGCGGCTCGGACGCCATCAGGGTGAAGGTGCTCGCCGAGCAGCGCCCGGACCCGGTGGGCACCGTCTCCAAGCCCTTCGCCGCCACCCTGCCCGACCTCACGCAGCAGATCGAGGTCAAGATCGGGGACGTCCAGCGCACGTTCCGCATCTACGACGCCGAGCGGGACGGCAAGGCCCCGGCCACCGTCACCGACCTCGCCCTGCTGCTGGAGCGCAAGCTGCGCGCGCTGCCGGACGCCCCCGGCAAGCGCGTCTTCGCGGGGACCACCGTCACCGCCTTCGGCAAGCGCCTGCAGATCGTGGCCGGTTCCACCGATCCCGCCGACACCGTGCGCTTCGTCGGCGAGGCCGCCAACAACCTCGGCCTGGAGGCCGGCGTCAACCCGCCGGTCTTCGCGCTCGCGGGCGGCGAGGACGGCGCAGCGCCCGGCCCGACCGACCTGATCGGCAGTGAGCCGGACAAGAGCGGCATGCAGGCGCTGCGCGACGTCGAGGACGTCAACCTCCTGGTGCTGCCCGAGATTTCCGCCTACCCGGACATCGAGGACCAGCTCACCGTGCTCTCGGCGGCGCAGGCGCTGGCCGAGGAGAAGCGTCTCTTCGTCATCGCCGACGCCCCGCAGACCTGGGCGAGCGTGGACGCGGCGCGGGCCGGTTTGTCCGCCTTCGACCCGGTGCGCAGCGACCATGCGGCGCTCTACTTCCCGCAGCTGGAGCTGATCGACCCGCTCACCGGCCGGCTGCGTTCCTTCCCGCCGTCCGGCAGCGTCGCCGGGGTGTACGCCCGGACCGACGCCGCGCGCGGGGTGTGGAAGGCGCCGGCCGGGACGGAGACCCCGCTGTCCGGGGTGCGGGCGCTGGGCGTCAAGCTCACCGACAAGGAGAACGGGCTGCTCAACCCGCTGGGGCTGAACTGCGCGCGGAGCTTCCCGGTCGTCGGCCCGGTGGTGTGGGGAGCGCGGACGCTGGCGGGTGCGGACGCACTGCAGTCCGAGTGGAAATACGTCCCGGTGCGGCGGCTGGCGCTGTTCATCGAGGAGAGCCTCTACCGCGGGCTGCGGTGGGTGGTCTTCGAGCCGAACGACGAGCGGCTGTGGTCGCAGATCCGGCTCAACGTCGAGTCGTTCCTGCAGAAGCTCTTCCAGCAGGGGGCGTTCCAGGGGACGACTCCGCGCACGTCGTACTTCGTCAAGTGCGACAGCTCGACCACCACGCAGGCGGACATCGACCGCGGAGTGGTCAATGTGCTGGTCGGCTTCGCTCCGGTGAAGCCCGCCGAGTTCGTGATCGTCCAGATCGAGCAGATGGCCGGGCAGTTCGAGGCATAGGTTCAGGGGTTAGGAAGCAGCTTTCATGGCCGAGTTCACCGTCAACCCGCAGCGATTCGACCCCTACAAGAACTTCAAGTTCCTGGTGGTCTGGGACGGCCGGGTGGTCGCCGGAATCAGCAAGATCAGCCCGTTGAAGCGGACCACCGAGGTGGTCAAGCACCGCAACGGCGGCGACCCCAGCTCGCCGCGGAAGTCCCCGGGCCGTACCGAGTTCGAGGCGATCACCCTGGAGCGCGGGGTCACCCACGACCCGGAGTTCGACCGCTGGGCCAACAAGGTCTGGCAGGTCGGCGCCGGTCCCGGCGCCGAGGTCTCGCTCGCCGACTTCCGCAAGGACCTGGTCATCCAGGTGCTCAACGAGGCCGGACAGGTGGCCGTGGCGCACAAGGTGTTCCGGGCCTGGCCGAGCGAGTACCAGGTGCTCGGCGAGATGGACGCCAACGCCAACGCGGTCGCCATCCAGAGCCTGAAGCTGGAGTGCGAGGGCTGGGACCGGGACTGGTCGGTCCCGGAGCCGCAGGAGCCCACATACACCAACCCCGCGTAGCCGACTGTGAGTTCGAGGCGATCGGCCGGCGCATCGGTCGGCGCGGCCGCCCTGCTGGCCGTCTGGGAGGCGGGGCTGGCCGCGGGGTACGCCAGGCGTGCCCTGCTGCTGCACTCCGCCGCCCGGCCGGCGGCGGACAGCGAGGAACTGCTGTCGGTCCCGGTCGGCCGCCGCGACGCCGACCTGTTCGCGCTGCGACGTGAACTCTTCGGAGAGCGGCTCGAGGTGCGTGCGACATGCCGTGGTTGCGGCGAGGAGATGGAGTTCGCGCTGGGGGTGCAGGACGTCATCGGCGCCGGTACGGCCGAGGTCGCGGACGGACCGCTGACCGTCGAGACCGACGGCTGGACGGTGCGGTTCCGGCTGCCGACGGCCGGGGACCTGGCCGTCGTCGAGGCATCGCCGTCCGCGGACGCCGGTGCCGAACTCGTCGCCCGCTGCGTGCTGCACGCCGAACGTTCCGGAACCGAGGTGGCCGCCGACACGCTGCCCGAGCACGTCCGGCAGCGCGTCGCCCAGGCCGCGGCCGAGGCCGACCCGGGGGCCGACGTCCGGCTCAACCTGGCCTGCCCGGTCTGCGGGCACGCGGCCACCGCCGAACTGGACATCGCCTCGTACCTGTGGGCCGAACTGGACGCGTGGGCGCGGGGCACCCTGCAGGACGTCCATCTGCTCGCCGGCCACTACGGCTGGAGCGAGTCCGAGATCCTGGCGCTCAGCCCGCTGCGGCGCCGCTACTACCTGGAGCTGTGTGCGGATGCCTGACCACTTCGACCGCCTGGTGGGGCGGACCGCTCCCGCGGCCGCGCCGCTCGGCGGCGCGGACGGCGCGACGGACACCGGTGTGGTGCGGGTGCGCCCACGCCTGCCGGGTCCGTTCGAGCGGATGGACGCCTTCGGGGCGCCTGTCGACCCGCTCGGTCCGGACTTCGAGGAGCGAGAGTCGGCGGAACCCGTGCGACGAGCCGAGTCAACAGACGTGCGCCGTACGGCAGTTGAGGCCGCGCCGCGTCGTGACCCGGCGCCCGTACAGCCCGCCGTCCGGCAGCTGCCGTCGGTTCTTCGTGAGCAGACGGCGCCGCAGCGCGGAGTGCTGGTTCCCGCGGCCGTACCGCAGCCCGCCCCGGAACCGGCCGCCGGGCCCGCCCGGCGGTCCGCCGCGGACGACGGACACGGTGATCCGTCGCGGCGAGCGGTGGACTCCGGGCGGCCGACCGCGGAGCCGGCGCTCCGGCGCGCCTCCTCCCCGGCCCGGCAGGACACCGCACGGCCCGTCGCCGCCGTTCCCGCGCAGACCGCGCGCCCCGCGGCCCGGCCGGCCGCCCCGGCCGCCGGACGCCAGTCCGCCCGCGACACCACAGGGCGGCGCACACCCGAGCGGACCGTGCACATCAGCATCGGCCGGCTGGAGGTCCGCGCCGCCGCACGGGGTGGCGCCGCCGCGGCCCCGCGCCCGTCCGAGCGCGCCCAGCGGCCCGGTCGTACGACGCCCGTTCTGAGCCTGGAGAAGTATCTGTCCCGCGGGGAGGCCCAGCGATGAGCAACACGCTCGCCGTGGCCACGGTCACCGAGGCCCTTCGCCAGCAGATCGCCCAGTCGCTGGCGCCCGACATCCCGTTCGCCGTCGACGTCGCCGCGCGCAAGCCGCCCACCGACCCGCCCACCGAGCCGACGATCACCGTCTTCCTGTACCAGGTGACGCCGAACGCCTCCCTGCGCAATACGGACGCGCCCACCCGAGCGGCCGACGGCACCGTGCTCACCCGGCCCTCGGCCGCCCTCGACCTGCACTACCTGATCAGCTTCTACGGCGACGAGGCCGAACTGGTCCCGCAGCGCCTGCTGGGCTGCGTGGTGCGCACCCTGCACGAGAGCCCGGTGCTGTCCAAGGCGATGATCGAGGCCGCCGCCGAGCAGCCCTACCTCCAGGGCACCGACCTGGCCGATGCCCCGCAGCGGGTGCGCTTCACGCCCACCGCGCTGGACATCGACGACACGTCCAAGCTCTGGGGGATGCTCTACCAGAACAACACCCCCTACGCCCTCTCCCTCATCTACCAGGGCATCGCCGTGATGATCGACGGCCGTGCGAAGCCGGTCGAGCCCAAGCCCGTCAAGACCCGCACCGTGCACGCCGTGCCGGAAGCCGGCTGAGCGGGAACGGAGTCACGGCCATGGGAGGGGAGAAGGCGAAGGTGCCCGGCGGCGACGATCTGCACCACAAGGTGCTGTCCGTGGCGGTGGAGGCGGTGCTGGCCCGCCTGGACGCGCACGCGTCCGGGCGCGAGACCGGAGGCACCGCCCCGTCCGAGCTGCCCGCCTGCCCGGAGCCGGAGCCCGGCAGCGCCCTGGACACCCTCTGCTCCTGCTTCGGCCTGAGCCCCTTCGAGCGCGACATCCTCGTCCTGGCCGCCGCAGCCGAGCTGGACTCCACCACCGCGAGCCGCTGCGCCGCGGCCGGCGGCGACCCGGCGCGGCAGTACCCGACCTTCTCACTCGCCCTGGCCGCCCTGGACGACGCGCACTGGAGTGCGCTCGCCCCGGTCGGCCCGCTGCGCCGCTGGCGGCTGCTCGAACTCGACGACCGCGACGGGACCGTCGCCCTCACCGCCTCCCGCCTCCGGATCGACGAACGGATCCTGCACTTCCTCGTCGGCGTCGACTATCTGGACGTCCGCCTGCACGGGCTGCTGAACCGGATCGCCACGTCGGCGCAGGCCCTGCCTCCCGCGCACGAGCGCACCGCGCGGGACGTCTCCGCGAGCTGGGCCGCCGCCGAGCTCGACGTGCTGCCGCATGTGGAGCTGGCCGGGGCCGACCGGCAGACCCGCTGGGAGATCGCCGCCGCCGCGGCCCGGGAATCCGGGCTCACCCTGTACGCGGTCTCCGCCGAGGACCTGCCGACGGACCCCGGCGAGCGCGACCAGCTCGCCCGGTTGTGGCAGCGGGAGGCGGTGCTCCTGCCCGCGGCCCTGCTGGTGGAGTCGCATGACGGGGCGTCGGTCTCGCTGGGCGAGGCGCCCTCGGGGCTCTCCGCCCGGGACACCTCGGCCGCCGTGGACGCCCTGACCGGCGGGCTCGCCGTACCCCTGGTGCTCTCCGCCGACGACCCGCGTCCGGCGACCGCTCGCGCCCGCGCCGAGCGGGTGACCGTTCCGGCGCTCAGCGCGGAGGAGCAACTGGACGTCTGGACGGGCGCGCTGGGGGATCTGCCGGACGTCACCGAGAGCGGACTGCGCGGGCTGGTCGCCCAGTTCTCGCTGCCCGCACACGTCATCCGTGCGGCGGCGACCTCGGTACGGCGGTCGTCGGGCTCCGCCGACCGCGGCAGCGACCCGACCCAACTGGCCTGGCGAGCCGGCCTGGTGGAGGCCCGCATGGCCCTCGACGAGCTCGGCCGCCGGGTCGAGCCGCGCGCAGGCTGGGACGATCTGGTCGTCGCCGAACGCCAGCGAGCTATCCTCCGGGAGATCGTCGCCCACGTACGCCGCCGGGCCACCGTCCACCAGGAGTGGGGCTTCGAAGGCGTGCTGCGCCGCGGACTCGGCGTCACCGCGCTCTTCGCGGGCGGATCCGGCACCGGAAAGACGCTGGCCGCCGAGGTCATGGCGGGGGAGCTGGGCGTGGACCTCTTCGTCATCGACCTCTCGCAAGTGGTCAGCAAGTACATCGGCGAGACGGAGAAGAACCTCCGCCGGGTCTTCGACGCGGCCGAGCGCGGTGGCGCCCTGCTGCTCTTCGACGAGGCCGACTCGCTCTTCGGCAAGCGCAGCGAGGTCAAGGACAGCCATGACCGGTACGCCAACCTGGAGGTCAGCTACCTCCTCATGCGCATGGAGTCCTACCGCGGGCTGGCCGTCCTCACCACGAACATGAAGAAGGCCCTGGACAACGCCTTCATGCGGCGGATCCGCTTCGTCGTCGACTTCCCCTTCCCGTCCGTGCCGGAGCGTGCCGAGATCTGGCGCCGCGTGATCCCGGACCGGACGCCGACGGAGGGACTCGAACCCGAGCGGCTCGCCCAACTCACCGTCGCGGGCGGCTCGATCCGCAACATCGCGCTGGCCGGCGCCTTCCTCGCCGCCGAGGAGGGCAGCCCGGTACGCATGCGGCACATGCTCGCCGCGGCGCGCACCGAGTACCTGAAGCTCGAACGCTCCCTGACGCCTTCGGAGGTGGAAGGGTGGGTCTGAACGACGTGCACGACGTGCGCCACGTGACCGCGGACAGGCAGCGGGTGTCCCCACCCTCCGCGCCGACCGCGATCCGCATCGACATCGGCGAACTCGCGCTCGAGGGCTTCGACTTGAGCCCGCGCGACACCGTCCGCCTCCGCGAGTCGTTCCGCGGCGAGCTGGACCGGCTGGTGCGCGAGCGCGGCGTCCCGGCCGCCCTGCTCGCCGACGGCGACCGCGCGCTCGACCTCCTCTCCAGCCTGCCCGAGCTGCCCGCCACCGGCAACCCGCGCCGCCTGGGCGAGGCCCTCGCCCGCGCGGTCCACGCCGGCCTGTCCGGTAGCGGTGCCGCGAACGACCGCAGGGGGCGCCGTTGAGCAGCACCCACGCGCCCGCGCAGAGCCGGCAGAGCAGCAGCGGCGGCACCGAGCAGAAGGCCCGCAAGCCGCAGCGCTCCGCCCGTACGCCCGAGCCCAAGGAGATCATCAGCGGGGCCGGACACCCCCTGGACCCCGGCGTCCGCCGGGAGCTGGAGGCGCGGCTCGGCCACGACTTCAGCCGCGTCCGCGTGCACACCGACGAGGACTCGGCCGCGCTGGCCGACCTCGTCGGCGCCGACGCGGTCACCGTCGGCCAGGAGATCTTCTTCCGCAAGGGCGCCTTCCGCCCCGGCACCCAGGACGGCCGCCGCCTGCTCGCCCACGAGCTGCTGCACACCGTCCAGGCGCCCGACCAGCCCGGGCGGCTGCGCGCAGGCCGTGACTTCGGCGGCGTCAGCCTGCCCACCGACGCCGTCGAGCAGCAGGCCGAACAGGGCGCTCGCAGCGCGGACCCGGCAACGCCCGAGGTGACCCGTGATGCGTCCGCCACCCCCGGCTGGCTCCGCTACGCGCGCGTCGACGCCGACCGGCTCCGCAGCGAACGCCTCGACCCGGCGACCCTGGTGGACCGGCTGACGGCCGGTATCCTCCGCTCCCTGCGCGGTGACCCCACCGACTCCTCCGGCCGGGTGCGCAGACAACTCGTCCGGTTTGCACCGGAGTTGGAGCAGGCGGTGCTCGCCAGGCTCGAACTCCGCCTGCCGTCCTCCGACTACCAGCGCGTCCTCGCCCTGGCCGAGCAGACCTCGCACCTGCCGGAGGGCATGGACACCCCGCTCACGCCCGTCCCGGTCACGGACACGGTCGACCGGTTGGAGGCCGAGCACGACCAGGACGCCGCGCTCGAACGCGACCATCGCGAGACCGAGCAGGAACACCGCGACGACTCGGCCGAGGGCCGTCGACGCGAGCGCCGGCGCCCGGACGGTTCCTCCCGGGAGCCGGAGGAGGGCCAGAGTCGCCAGCGGCCCGAGCACGAGGAGCAGCACGAGGAGCAGCACCCGCAGCAGCGCGACCACCAGGAGGAGCTGAAGCAGCGCAAGCCCTCCGTGCGGCGCACGCACACCAAGCAGAACTCACCTGCACAGAGCGGGACTTCGAGCTCCTCGGGCTCCGGCGGTGACTCCTCCGCCGACGCCTCCGCGTCCTCGGCACCTGAGGGCGCCACCGCCGACCAGTCCGCGTCCGCACAACCCGGCGCCGCCTCCGCGGACCAGGCGCAGGCAGCCCAGCCGGGCCAGGACCAGGCCCAGGGCGCAACCGGCGCCCAGCAGCGGACCGACGGCACGGACGCGCAGGACACGAACCGCCAGGACCAGCTGGACCAGCAGGACAGGAAAGAGCAACAGGCCCAGCAGCAGAAGACCGACCAGAGCAAGGATCCCAAGGACAAGCCCGCCGCCGCGAAGGCCGAAGGCTCGCCGGAGCACGAGCGGAAGTCCGCTGCCCAGCAGCCCGTCGCCGGCAGCAAGCAGCACAACCCGGACCACCAGCCCACCCCGCAGCCCGGCCCCGTCCGCCCGGAGGAGGTCGACAAGACCGCCGAGGAGCGCGACGGCTCGCTCGCCCGCCACGGCGTCCTCGAGGGCGACGAGGAGCACGGCGAACACCCCGAGCAGGAGCAGCCCGAGGGCCTGGAGCCGGGCGCCGACAGCGAGGTCGACGCTCCGCACGGCGCAGAGAGGTCCGGGACCGGCGGCGAGGCGGAGACCGCGCTCAGGCCGGAGGACTTCGTCCCCTCTGCCGACCTCGACGTCTCCGCCGTACCGACAGCAGACCGGATCCACCTGCCCGCCGACGGTTCTGCCCCGGCCCCCGCCGAGGTGCCCAGCTTCCCTGCGCCACCCGCGACAAAGGCGGAGAAGGTCCAGGCGGCGCGCGAGAGCGAGCGCGAGGACGACGAGCCCGCCGAGCCCCCCACCGCGACGGCCCCTCCCGCACCGGGACGCCGCGCTCCGCAGTCGACCCCGCAGCCGGGCCCCGTCGCCGAGAACGAGGCCGGGGACCGCACCGAGCACGACCTCCAGACCGAGAAGCCGGCCGAGCAGGAGGTCGGTCCGGACCCCGAGCACACCCAACCCGCCGCCGACGCCTCTCCGGCCGCGAAACCGGAGGCCGAGCCGGGACCGGAGCCCGAGGCGGGCCAATCGGCCGACGGTACGTCGGCACAGGGGCCCCGAACCGAAGAGGGCGCCGCCCCCACCCCCGCCCAGCAGGAGAGCGCCGCCGAGCACAACGAGCGCCAGGAGGCGGAGCACGCCCCGGCCCCCGCGACCCCGACCTCCGCCCGCGCCTCCGCGCGGCCCGCAACGGCGCCGCACCCCCACCAGCCGGCGGGCGTCCCGCACGGATCGGACCGCGCCGGGGGATCGACCCCGGGCCGCGCACCTGTCCCCGCCGGCCCCGCCACTGCGGCCGCAGGCCCGGTCGGCGCGCCCGAGCCTGCGGGGGCGGTCGCGACACAGGGTGCCGCACCCGGCGCCGCCGCTCCTGCCCGTACCGCCGCAGCGACCCCCGCCCTCGGTCCCGCCGACCAGCAGTCCGACACCCCGGGTGCGCTCGGTGCCCAACCCGCCCCGGGCGCCTCGCTCGAACCGGGCGGCGGCGCCTGCGCGGGTGCCCCGCAGCCCAGCACGGAGGCCGACAAGCCCGAAGGCAGCGGCGGTGGTTGCGGAGGCGGAGGCGGTGGCGCCGCCCAGGAGCCGAAGAGCCCGGCCCCGCCCAACGTCTCCGACCAGGATCCGCAGGCCGCCCTGGGTACGGCCGCCGACGTGCCGCCGGACCAGACGGTCACCGTCCTCAACGGCGCCGACGGCGCGGTCGACCACTCCATCGGGCGGCAGCAGGCCCAACTCCAGGCCGCCCCGCCGACCGCGCAGCGCCCCTCGGGCGCGCCGCAGACCCTGCACGGCAAGCCGACGGAGGAGGCCCCGGCCCCCCAGGTGTCGGGCCAGCTGGAGCGGGTGGCCCCGCCCGGGCAGGGCCCTCAGCAGAAGGCCGACGGCAACCAGGTCCAGGGCCAGAACCCGGCCCAGCAGGTCCAGACCCCGAACGTCCCCGCCACCGACGCGGGGAAAGCCGACGCCCACGACGTCCAGAACATGCAGGACGCGGTCAACGACGTCCCCTCCACCGACCCCGGTCTGAACGTCACCGTCGGCCCGGCCCCCCAGGTGCAGCTGACCGGCGACGCCGATCCGAAGCTGACGGACCAGCAGGCCGGAAAGTACAACGACAAAACGTCCCGGATCCAGGACACCGGCCGCCAGGACGCGGCCAGGCCGCTGGGCGAGGACCAGATCTACCCGGACGTTCCCCAGGAGACCCTGAAGGGCAACCTCCCCGGGGGTGCCGGCGGCCAGGGCAGCGGTGGCCAGGGCAGGGCCGGTGCGCAGCTGAAGCCCGGCGAGGCGACCGTCGTCCAGCAGCAGCGCGGCCCGCAGATCAAGCAGGCGATCGGGCAGGGCCAGGGCCAGGTGGGCAGCGCCCAGGCCAAGAACCGGCAGCAGCAGGTCGAGGCGCGCAAGAAGAACCACTCGGACATCGACAAGGAGACCGCGGACAACGCCAGGAGGCAGACCGACAAGCGCGGTGAGGTGGGCGTCCAGGCCAAGCAGGCGCGGGACCAGTGGCGCTCCGAGCAGGACAAGCAGATCGCCGACTCCGACAAGCAGGCGGATCAGTCGCACACGGAGAACAACCAGAAGATCCTCTCCAAGCGCGACGACAGCAACAAGCAGGTGAAGGACCGGCAGACCAGCGACAACAAGAAGATCCAGGACAACCGTGAGCAGGCGCAGAAGAAGGCCCAGGACGAGAAGGAGAAGAAGAAGCACGAGTCCTCGGGCTGGTTCGGCTGGATCACGTCCAAGATCAAGGATGCCTTCAACGCCCTGCTGTCCGCGGTAACGAAGATCTTCGACTTCTTCCGCAAGCTGGTCAACGACATCATCGACGGCTTCAAGAAGTTCGCGGACTCGGTCATCGACGCCTGCCGCAAGCTTGCCGTGGAACTGATCAAGGTCGTCGCCGATGCGCTGATCAAGATCTGCGACGTCCTGCTCGCCGCGTTCCCGTCGTTGCGTGACAAGTTCCGCAAGGCCATCGAGGCCCTGCGCGACGCCGCCATCGCCGCGGTCAACGCCCTGGCCGATGCCCTCAAGGCAGCCGTCAACGCGCTCCTCGACGCGCTGGGCGCCGCGCTCAACGCACTGCTGAAGCTCGCCGAGGCCACGCTCAAGGCCATCATCAACCAGGTGCGGGCGCTGGTCGAGGCCGCGATCAACTTCGTCAAGGCGGCCATCGCCGCGCTCGGCCAACTCGCGGCGCTGATCGCGGACATCGCCCCGGACCCGGGCGGCTGGCTGCACAAGATGGGCGCCGCCGCGATGGACGGCATCCAGCACCACCTCTGGGGCGCGGTCAAGACGGCGGTGAAGGCCTGGTTCGACCAGAAGGTCGAATCCATTGTCGGCCTGACGTCCACCCTCCTGAACATCCTCGTCAAGGGCTGCATCTCCCTGAAGAAGATCGGCCAGATGGCCTGGAAGGCGGTCGTCTCCGCCCTCCCGATGATGCTCGCGCAGATCATCATCGAGAAGGTCGTCTCGATGATCGTGCCTGCGGCCGGGGCCATCCTGACGATCATTCAGGGCCTCATGGCCGCCTGGGGCACCATCAGCAAAATCATCGCCGCCTTCGGCAAGTTCTTCGCCTTCCTGAAGGCGGTGAAGGCGGGCCCGGCCGCGTGCCTCTTCGCCGAGGCGGTCGCCGCCGGCGTCGTCGCCCTCCTGGAGTTCGTCTCCCAGTACCTCCTCTCCAAGCTCAAGGGCGCCGGAAAGGCGGTCGGTTCCAAGCTCAAGTCCCTTGCCCAGAAGATCATGAAGGCCCTGGCAAAAGCCGGGAAGGGCGCCAGGAAGGCCGTCGGCACCGCCGTCAACCGCGCCCGCACCGGCCTGCGCAACGCCATGTCCTCGATCCGCGAGCGCTTCCCGTCCCGCCGCCGCCCCACCGAGCCCACCCTCGGCGAGCACCCCCACGAGCACCCGGGCGAGCCCCATGCGACGGCTCGTCATCCCGAGGAGGAGCCGGCCAGGACGCATCACGCTGAGGAGGAGCACCCCACTCCCGCCAAGCGTCCTGCCGAGAACGAGGCACCCAAACGCGCTGACTCCCATGAGGAGGAGCCCAGACCGTCCAAGCGGCACGAGTCGGAGCGGCCGAAGGATGCCTCCCACCCCCGCCGCCCGGTCTCTCCTGTCGGCCGTGCGCTCAACAGGGCCAAGGGAGCGGTCAGGAGCGCCCTCGCCAAGGCCCGTAATGCGATGCGCGCCCTCGGCCGCAAGCTCAAGAACAGCAAGCTCGGCCGTGCGATCGCAAACGGGGCTCACAAGATCCGGAACGCGTTCACACGGAAGCGCGATCAGCTGCGCGACTGGTGGAACGGGCGCAAGGAACACCGGGACGAGCGCAGGAAGAAGGAGAACTCGCCGGCTGCCAAGGAACGGCGCCTCGAGATGATCGTGGCGCGCATCCGGCCTCGTCTGCAGCGCCTGCTGAGCAGAGGTGTTCCGCGAGCGGTTGACCGTGCCGTGCTCGCCGGGATGCGCCTGTGGTACCGCCTGACCGAGCTGACCCGGGCGGGTGCCAGCCGTTTCAACATCGATGCGGTGCTGAACCCTCGGTCATGGGTGATCGCGGGCGTCAGCTTCAGTGAGAAAGACAGGGACGAACTGCTCAAACGTATTCGTCGAATCGCTGACACGGTGCAGAACTCCCGGCCCACTGAGCGTGCGAGCCTTGAGACGAAGATATCGGGGAACGACATCGCCCTCGGGAAGAACCCGCCGTCGACAGGGGTCGCCCGCAACCTTCGGGACATCGACTTGGAGCCGGAGCAGACGCTTCGCGTCATCAGCCCTTCCGGCGGTGTGGTGAATGTGACGCAGAAGAACAGCCCGATGAACCGGTTTGTGACGCACGGCGCGGGCAGCTCGAATCAGTTCCCGTCCCATTTCTACGACAAGATGTTCAAGCAGCATGAGAACGGAAAGCCGACGGGCCCCATGGCGGCGGATGAGCAGATCGCACTCGCCGAGACCATGCTGAACGACATCAAGGGAACATCCGACGCCTCCTCGGAGAACAGCAGGCGGGATTACCTCCGGGTGCTCGGAGCGGTGGAGGAGAATCGCTCGCCGAGCGACCTGGTGTACCGGGCCATGGCGTACGAGATGGGTGCCGAGGCTCACAAGAGGCAGGGTAAGGGGCCGAGAAGCAAGCGGATATCCAACCTCGATGAGGCAATCAACGCACTGCCCATGGCCCCCGGAAAGGCGCAGAGCAGGGCGCGACAGCTGAACCTGTTCTACATCTTCCATGAGCTCCAGATGTCGGGTATGCCTCCCGAACGGCTGGCGCTGACCATGGAACACATGGGTCAGAAGATCGGACTGACCGCCGTCGACCTTGAGGCGATGACCGGACGCGGAAAGGACCGTATCCGCCGCCGGGACTACATGACCAACCTCGTGGGCGAGGCCGATCGGGTGCCGGAGAAGGAATACGATGCCACCATGAAGGCGGCCTACGGAAAGAGCTCCGCGGTGACCGAGGAGGAGAAGCGCAAGGTCGCGCAGGAGCGCAAGGCCGCCCTTGAACGCATCGAATCCTGGAACGACAAATACATCACGCACACCTGGGGCGAGGTGTCGCAGCGCGGTCGTCTCACGTCGGGCGGTAACGTCATGGCCAACCGGGAGATGGACTTCCTGGAAAAGTGGGCGAATACCATGATGGACGAGGATTTCGCCAACGAGGAGGACAAGGAGAAGCAGAAGGAGCTGCTGTTTGCTCGCATCGAGCAGCGTGTTTATGATCTCTATGGGCTGAAGCCCGGGGATGTCGCCTGAGATGGGAGGAGGCGCGATGGCGCAGGAGGGGATTCTCGTCAGCCGGCGACTGGTCCTCAAGGATTCGGTTTCGCCGGACGACGTCGAGCGGCTCGCCGAGACGTTGAACTGGCGGCTGGAAAGCTATGTCAAAAGGGACGCCGATAGGGATGTCGACTTTTCGGCGACCTGGCGTGCCGACGACGTGACCCAGGCTCACTTCACGGAGGACGGTTACGCGGATGAGCGGTACTTCGTGGTGTCGGGCGTCGAGTGGTCTCGGATCGAGGAAGTGCTGAACGGTATCCAGTCCGAAATTGAGGTCTGGAGCCTCGATGAATTGATTCTCGAAGTTGACGGGAATATCTATCCGGCCAGCAAGGGGAAGGCCGTTCTGAGGTTGGGGCTCGGTGCTCCGCTGCAAGCAGTTGATGCCGTGAAGGACCGGATCTTGTCGGCATCGAAGAACCCTGAGGCGCGGGTGAGGCGAAGGGCGGTGCGGGCCATTGCCTACACCCCGTGGCCCGAGTACCGGGAACGGCTCGCGGAGATGGCCGAAGGTGATCCTGACGAGATGATCGCGCGCGAAGCCGGGGTGGTCGTCCGGGCACTGACGGAATCCGGAGGCGAACGGTCTTGACCAGCTACGCAGACATACCCAAACCCATCCGCTCCGGCCTCGTCATCATCGACCCCCAGCGCGGAACACCCAAGGAGATCATTGTTCTCCAGTTCAACCCGGACAGCCTGGAGCGGAGCATCGCGCCGCAGGCAGCCGGGGCCGACAACCAGTCGGGGGACCGGACGGAGGCGTTGCGGCTCAAGGGGCCGGCGGTGGAGACTTGGAAGCTGACCGCGGAGCTCGACGCGACCGATCAGTTGGACGTGGCGGCACCGAACGGGATTCATCCGCAGCTCGCCGTGCTGGAGATGCTGGTCAGCCCGTCGAGCGCCAGCCTGCGCCGGCTCGAGGCGCTCGCCGCCCGCGGCACCTTGGAGATCACACCTGTCGAGGCGCCGCTCACGCTCTTCACGTGGGGCAACAAGCGGGTCGTACCCGTAAGGCTCACTGAGTTCTCGATCACCGAGGAGGCGTTCGACGTCGACCTCAACCCGATCAGGGCCCAAGTGGCCATCACCCTGCGGGTACTGACGGTCAGCGATCTGCCCGTGACCAACCGGGGGTACGAGCTCTACCTCGCGTACCTGGCGCAGAAGGAGCGGCTGGCAGGTCCCGCCGCGACCCGGCGGCTCAGCGCGCTGGGGCTCGGCGGAAGCGGACTGGGAGGGGTCTGATCAACCATGGCATCGCTGGAGAACCCGCTGGACGCGGTCGCGCTCACCCAGGCGACCACCGCCTATCCGCGGTCGAGCCGCTACTACGGGCTGGGCACCGCCCGGTTCACGGAAGCGGACGGCCATGAGGTCACCTACCTGCGTCGCCGCCTCCTCCCCGACCCCGAGGGCATGGCGGACCTGACCACCCACACCGTCAGCACCGGCGACCGCCCCGACCTCCTCGCCGCCCAGTACCTGGGCAACGCCGAGCAGTGGTGGCGGATCGCGGACGCCAACCCGGTCCTGGATCCACGGGAGTTGACCGGCGAACCGGGCCGCCGGATCCGCATCACGCTCCCCTCGGGCGTGCCCGGAGGGATGAATGGCTGACAACGGTCCGATCACGACCGGGCCGATCCATCTGACGCTGATGATGGGCCCGCAGCTGGCCGTGCCCGTGGCGCAGGAGGTCGCGGACTCGTTGCTCTCCGTGCAGGTGACGGTGGCGTCGGGGCAGCGCAGCGGCTTCCAGCTGGCGTTCGACCTGGCGAAGGACGGCCTGATCGGCAACAGTCTGCTGACGGGCGGATACTTCGACCCCAAGACGCGCGTCATCCTCACGGTCACGGTCCAGGGCACGCCCACCGTGCTCATGGACGGCGTGATCATTCGTCAGGAGGTCGGGATCTCCAACCAGCCCGGCCAGTCGACGCTCACCGTCACCGGGGAGGACCTCACCGTCCTGATGGACCTGGAGGAGCGCGCCGCCGTCCCGTACCCCGCGATGTCCCCGGCTGCCCGTGTGCACGCGATCATCGCGCAGTACGCGCAGTACGGGATCACCCCGCTGGTCGTCCCGGAGCTGATCCCGCAGACCCCCATGCCCACCCAGCGGGTGGACTTCCAGAAGGGCACCGACCTCGCCTACATCAACCAGCTGGCACAGGCCAACGGTTACGCCTTCTACCTCGACCCCGGCCCGGTCCCCGGGCAGAGCCGCGCCTACTGGGGGCCGGAAGTCCGCCTCGGGGAACCGCAGCACGCGCTGAACGTCAACATGGACGGGTTGTCCAACGTCGACCAGTTGACCTTCGCCTTCGACGGGACGGCGCGCGAGCAGCCGGAGGCACGTATCCAGTTGCCGGCCACCCGTGTCTCTTCCATCCTGCCCGTGCCCGAAGTGAGCATCCTGCGGCCGCAGTTGGCCCGCCGGCCGGCGCCCGCGCTGAAGAGGACGGTCATCGGGGACACCGCCAAGAAGGACAGCGGACAAGGCATCGCAGAAGCCCTCGCCAAGGCCGCAGAGTCCGCCGACGCGGTCACCGGCTCCGGTCAGTTGGACGTCGTCCGCTACGGATTCCTGCTGCGTGCCCGCGAGTTGGTCGGCGTCCGAGGCGCCGGCATCACCTACGACGGCCGGTACTACGTCAAGTCCGTGACCCACAACCTGCAACGGGGCTCGTACACGCAGAACTTCACCCTTGCTCGCGAGGGGCTGATCGCGCTCGAGCCGACGGTCGTCCCCTAGGAGACAGAGAATGGCTGCTGAACCCACCCGCTACCTCGGCAAGTACCGGGGCACCGTGGTGAGCAACGCCGACCCCATGGGCGTGGGCCGACTGCAGGTCCAGGTCCCGGACGTGCTCGGTGACGTGCCCTCGACCTGGGCCATGCCGTGCTTCCCGCTGGCCGGACCCGGGATGGGGCAGTTCCACCTGCCGCCGGTGGGCTCGGGCGTGTGGGTGGAGTTCGAGCAGGGCGACCCCAGCTACCCGATCTGGACCGGGTGTTGGTACGGCGCCGCGCACGAGGTGCCCGAGGACGCGGTCACCGCCACCAACAACCCGAACGTGGTGCTCCAGACCCCCGGCCGACGCCAGATCGTCCTGTCCGACGAGCCCGGCGGCAAGGGCATCACCCTCAGGCATCCCTCCGGCGCGTCGATCGTCATCGACGACACGGGGGTGCACATCAGCAACGGCCAGGGCGCGGTGATCTCGCTCGTGGGGCCGACCGTGACCATCAACAACGACGCGCTCAGCGTCACCTGAACTCCGACGGGGGAAGGCCAAGTTCACGTGTCCGGAAATCTTGTCACCATCGATGCCACGGTGATGTGCCCGCACGGCGGTCGGGCGAACGTCCTGCCCGCCCAGTCGCGGGTGCTCGCCGCCGGCAGCCCGGTCGCCACCGAGGCCGACGTCTACACGGTGACCGGCTGCACCTTCACCGCCGGCGGGAATCCCCACCCCTGCACGACGATCCGCTGGACGGGGACCTCCGCACGCATCCGCATCAACGGTTCGCCCGCCCTGCTCCAGGACTCGACGGCGCTGTGCCACACCGCCGTCGGCGCCACCCAAGGCCCGCCGAACGTCACCGTCGTACAGCAGCGGGTGGTGGGACGATGAGCCCGCGCAACCGCCGGACAGCGGCAGCCGGCGCGGCCACCGGGGCCGCAGCCCACGCCGAGCGCGTCGTCCAACTGCCCGCTCCGCAGCCGTACCCGCCCCGCAGGGACATCGCCTTCCCGTTCCACGTCGACAACCGCGGCCGTACCGCGGACACCGACTACGACGGCCACGTCCGGGACATGATCGAGCAGCTGCTCTTCACCAGCCCGGGGGAGCGGGTGATGCGCCCCGACTTCGGCTGCGGGCTGCTCGACCTGGTCTTCGCGCCCAACAGCCCGGAGCTGGCCTCGGCGCTGCACCTCTCCGTCCAGGCCGCCCTGCAGCGCTGGCTCGGCGACGTGATCGAGGTGGACGCGCTCGACGTGGTCAGCGAGGAGAACGTGGTGCGGGTGCACCTGGCCTATACCGTCCGGCGCACCGGGACGCGCCGGACCGATGTGTTCGAGGGGAGCGGGGGAGCCGCGTGAGCAGCACAGACTGCCGTACCGACCAGCGGCGCGGCGCCGTCCGCGCCGCGCGCCTGCACGGCGTGGACGAGGTGGAGACGGGCGACGACGGCCGCACGCTCGTCGTCACCTTCCTCGGCAAGGCGCCGCACCACCTGACGCACCATCACCTCCGGATCGAGGGCGGGCGTCGCATCAGGGACATCCACGCCCTGGCGGTCGAGATCGTCCGCGAGGACGACCCCGAGCTCGACGACCGGATGTTCGTGACCCTGGACAAGGCGGGGGACACCTCGCCGTACCGGCTCCGCGTCGTAGAGACCGACGCCTTCGGCCGGCCCGGCACGCAGCCCCGTCGCGGCTTCGATGTCCGGTACGCCGCCGCCGAGTTCACCTTCACCCAGGGCGGGCCCAGCCCGTACGACTGCGGCGAGGACGAGGGGGACTGTGCCCCGCAGTACGCCCGCCGTCCCGTCATCGACTACACCGCGCGCGACTACGGCAGCCTGCGACGGCTGATCCTCGACCGGATGAGCCTGACCGCCCCCGGCTGGGTCGAGCGCCATGCGCCGGACGTCGGCACGGCCCTGGTGGAACTGCTGGCCTACGCCGGCGACCAGCTCTCCTACCACCAGGACGCGGTGGCCACCGAGGCGTACCTCTCCACGGCCCGCCGTCGCGTCTCGGTTCGCCGTCACGTCCGCCTGATCGACTATGCGATGCACGACGGCTGCAACGCCCGCACGTTCGTGGCGCTTCAGACGGACCGCCAACTGACCCTGCCCAAGGGCGAGTTCCGCTTCGCGGCCATCGACCTGTCACGTCTGAGCCCGCAGGAGCGACCCGACTTCGGCACCGTCATCGCCGACGAGGACCTGGACGCCCTTGCCGACCTCCCCGTCGGCCTGGAGGTCTTCGAGCCGCTGAACCCGGGCGCCGACCTCGCTCTGCGCCCCGAGCACAACGAGATCCGCTTCTGGACCTGGGGCGAGGAGGAGTGCCTCCTGCCCAAGGGCGCCACCGCGGCGACACTGATGGACACCCCGAAGCGCGGGCTGAAGCTCAAGCCCGGCGATCTGCTCGTGCTGGAGGAGGTCCGCGGCCCGCGCACCGGCACACCCGCCGGCGCCGACCCGACGCACCGCCAGGTCGTCCGCCTCACCTCGGTCACCCCCGGTGAGGACGAGCTCTACGAGCAGCCGGTCCTCGAAGTGACATGGGGTCAGGAAGACGCCCTGTCCTTCCCGTTGTGCCTGTCCGCCCGCGGCGGACTCGACTGCGCGCTCATCACGGACGTCAGCGTCGCCCGCGGCAACGTCGTCCTGGTCGACCACGGCCGTTCGCTGACCTTCTGCGGCGGCGCCCCCGAGCGGTTCGCCGTACCGCCCGCTCCTGCCGAACTCAGGCCCTGCGGCCCCACGGCCTTCGGCTGCTCCGACGACCGCACCCAGGGCAGCCCCGCCGCCGAGGCGGTCCACGCCATGCTGGACCAGACCCGCTGCGGACGGCCCATGACGCCGGACCAGGTGCGCGAGCTGGAACCACTGCTCGGTGCGCAAGCCGTCGCGCGCGCAGGCATATCCGTCGTCCTCGCTCCGGGCACGACGGTCGAGGAACGCGTCCAGCCCTCCACCGCGGACGCCCAGGCCACGGCCCTGGAGACGCTGCTCGCCCAGTCCACCTACCCGGCGATCGCCCCCCGCTTCCGCCCGGTCCTGCGCCACGCCCCCGTCACCCAGGCCGCCTCCTACCCCGACCCGGCACGAATCGCCGCAGGCCAGGCCGCCCGTCTGGCAGCCATACCCACCCGTCTGCGCGAGCGGATCGAGGAGCTGTGGCGCCGCGCCGAGGAGGGCGAAGCGCCCACCGAGGGCGAGATCCACGAGCTGACCGTGGTCTTCGGTGCCCGCACGATCCAGCGCCTGCGCATCGACGAGCACCCTGGCCGGGCCCTGCGCGAGCTCTACGGCCGCTTCAGTCGCCTCCTCGCCGGCAAGCTCCGCCGCCTGGAGGTGCTCACCGCCCGCGCCCACGCGGGCACGGTGCTCCACCGCTACGTCGTCTGGGAGATCGCCCAGAGCTGGGGCGAGCGCTACGCCGCAGAACTGGACCCGAGCGATCCGGTGCTCGCCGGACCGGCCGCCGACGGCCTGCGCCAGGACCCGCGCACCGCGCTGCCCGCCGTCCGCGCCCAGGCCGGGGACGGAGTGTGGACTGCGCGCCGCGACCTGCTCGCCGACGGCCCGCGCGGCCACCACCTGGTCGGCGAGGTCGAGGACGACGGACGCCTGGCCCTCCGCTTCGGCGACGGCAAGCACGGCGCGCCGCCCCCACCCGGCGCCACGCTGGAGGTCGCCTACCGCGTCGGCAACGGCGCGTCGGGCAACGTCGGCGCCGAGGCCATCAACCACCTGGTCGTCTGCCGTGGCAGTGACGACAGCGGCCGTGGCGCGCGCTCGCGCCGTGCCGCCTTCGGGGCGGTCACGGCGGTCCGCAACCCGCTCCCCGCCGTCGGCGGCACCGAACCCGAGGCGCTCGACGAGGTCCGCCGACTCGCCCCGCTCGCCCCGCACCGCGAGCTCAAGCGCGCCATCACCCCCGGTGACTACGCGACCCTGGCCGCGCAGGTTCCGGGCGTGCGCCGGGCCGCCGCCGAACTGCGCTGGACCGGCAGCGGCCAGGAGATGCACATCGCCGTCGAGGCGGTGCAGCGCCCGAAGGCCACCGTGGCGGGCGGGCCCGCCGGAGCCGTCGACTTCCCCGAGCCCGGCGCGGCCCTGCTGCAGGCCGTCGAGCACAGCCTGCTGCCCTACCGCCGCATCGGGCACGAGCTGGTGGTGCGCCCGGCGATGCAGGTCCCGGTCGACCTCGCGCTGTCGGTCTGCGTGGACCCGGCCCACCAGGCCGGCCATGTGACGGCCGAGCTGCGCCGGGTGCTCGGCAACCGCCGCCTGCCCGACGGCAGGCTCGGCTTCTTCCACCCGGACGCCCTCACCTTCGGCGAGCCGGTCCGGGTCAGCCGTCTGGTCGCCGCCGCGGCGGCGGTACCCGGTGTGCTCAGTGCCAAGGTGACCCGGCTGCGGCGCCTCTTCCGCACCGACCAGGGCGAGCTGGCGGCCGGGATCCTGCCGGTCGGCGCGCTCGAGGTCGCCGCTTGCGACAACGACTCCGCCCGGCCCGAGAACGGCCGGCTCACCCTCGAGATCGGAGGTGGCCGATGACCGGCAACCCGTGCAGCTGCGGCTGCAACCGCGGCGGTGCCGACCCGGCCACGCCGGTCGAGGTGTTCAACCCGCCCGGCCTGGACGCGGTCCGCTACCGGGTGGGGGAGTACGGGCGCTTCGTCTCCGCGATGCTGGACCGGCTCTCCGGCCCGGCCTACCCCGCCCTGCGGGGCCTCACCGTGCGCACCCCGGACGACCCGGCGATCGCGCTGGTCGACGCCGCCGCCGTGGTGGGCGACGTGCTCACCTTCTACTCGGAGCGGATCGCCAACGAGGGCTATCTGCGCACCGCCACCGAGGAGGGCTCGCTCGCCCTGCTCGGTGGTCTGGTGGGCCACAAGCCCCGGCCGGGCGTCGCCGCCGAGACCTATCTGGCGTACACGGTGGACCGCGATCCGCGCAGCGGCCAGGAGACCACGGTCGTCGTCCCGCGCGGTACCCGTTCGCAGAGTGTTCCGGGCCAGGGCGAGGAGCCGCAGTCCTTCGAGACGGTGGAGGACCTCACCGCCCGCTGGGCCTGGAACGAGCTCAAGGTGCTCCAGCGGCGCCCCTACCAACTGACGGCGGCCCAACTCGCCAAGCGCGGACGGCTGTTCGCCAGCGGCACGACCAACAACATCAAGCAGGGCGACCAGCTGCTCTTCATCTTCAGCGCCGACCGCGCCGCCGACCGCAGCCAGCGCGTACTGCTCACGGTCCCCGGCGTCAGCGTCGACCGGGAGAGCGGCACCACCGCCATCGGCCTGCCGCAGGCCTCGTTGCCCTCCCTGCACGGGATCAAGGCCGAGCTCACCCGCTGGATCACCCCGGGCGGGGAGCACAACCCCAACCGCTGGCCCGAACACAGCCGTATCGTCAGCGACTTCGACGACCAGGTGCTGGCCCCGCTGCGCAGCGAACTGGACACCCTCGACACCCCGCCGAAGCTCGCCGACCGGCTGACCCAGACCCTCGCCCGGCTGCGCGAGGCCAAGGCCTACGGGCAGGACTACCGGGACGTCTCCGACTGGTTCGAGGCCCTGGACACCGAACTGACCCGGCTCCGCGCGCAGGCCCTCGGCCTGCAACCGCCGCAGCCGACGGCCGCGGGGACCGGCGCGCACACTGCACGGGCGTCGGCCACTTCCGACGCGACGCCCACTCCGGGCAGCGAGCCGGGGGACTGCCCCAGCGATGTGATCGACCCGGCCCTCGCCGGCCTGGGCCCGCTGCTCTCCGCCCTGCGCACCCCGCCGGCCGGCCTCCCCGCGGACGCCCGCGCCCTCTCCCGAGATCCCGAGCGCAGCTACGCGCCCGGGTCGGACCTCGGCGCCCAACTGCTCACCGCGCTCGACCCGCGCCTGCGCGACGGCCTGTACGCTGCCTGGGGCAACGTCGACCTCGGCGCACCCCTCGCCCTGCTCGACGCCCAGGCCATGCGGGTCACCGGGACGCCCTTCGGCGCCACCGCCCCGCTCAAGCCGGTCTACGACGCCACCGGCCGGGTCGTCCGCTACACCGACTGGCCGCTCACCGGCTCCAAGCTCACCAGCATGCGCGTCGACTACGACACGGACGCAACCACGCCCCGCCGCGCGGAGTTCAGCTACGTCGAGGCCGGCGGATCGGTGAGCATCAACTTCACGCTCCCCGGCGACGACGGCACGCACGACTTCGGCCCCGGCCGGATCGAACTGGCCACCACCGGCAACGAGTCGGCGCTGCGCCGGGCCCTCGAAGCCGGGCAGGAGCAGGGTGTCACCGCACGCCTGCAGGCCCACCTCCCGGAGCGCGACCTCTTCGTCTCCCGCCCTGGCGACGACGGCCGCATCCATGTCACCATCACCGCGACCGGCACCACCGACGAGGGCGACGGCAACGGCCCCAACCCGCCGCTGCCCGGGCCGCTCGACTTCCACCTCGCCCCCGGCGACCAGCTGACGGGCACACAGGGCGCGTACCAGATCACGGTGAAGCGATCCGCCGACGACGGACCGGCCTCCGTCGAGATCACCCTCACCGCCCAACTCGGCCTGACCGCACGCAATGTGCTCGCGCTCGACGCGGTCTACGAGGGCATCGCCCCCGGCAGCTGGGTCGCCGTCGACCGCCCCCGCAAGGGCGTCACCGGCGGTGTCCCCGGTGACCCCGGGCTCTCCAGGGTCATCACCCGGGTCAGCGGGGTCCGCGTGCTCTCCCGCGCCGACTTCGGCATCACCGGCAAGGTCACCGAGCTGACCCTCGAGGACCCGTGGCTGGACGACAAGGACACCCTGCTCTCGCACATCCGCGACACCAGCGTCTACGCCCGCGGCGAGAGTTTCCAGCTGGCCGACGAACCGCTCACCGACGACGTCGGCGGCGACCTGATCGACCTCGCCCAGCTCTACGACGGCCTGGCCCCCGGCCGCTGGATCGTCGTCTCCGGCGAACGGACCGACATTCCCGGCACCCCGGGCGTGCACGGCAGCGAGCTGGCCATGGTCTCCCAGGCGCTCCAGGCCGTGGACCCGGCCCTGCCCGGGGACACGGTCCGCACCACCCTCATGCTCACCGCCCCGCTCGCCCACCGCTACAAGCGCGCCACGGTGACGATCCACGGCAACGTGGTCCGCGCCACCCAGGGCGCCACCCGCGACGAGCCGATCGGCAGCGGCGACGCGAGCAGGGCCGGGCAGAGCTTCGTGCTCTGGCAGGCCCCGCTCACCTGGCTGGCGTCCGACACCCCGGAGGGCGCGGCGAGCACCCTGCGCATCCGCGTCGACGGAGTCCTCTGGCACGAGGTGGACACCCTGGCCGCGGCCGGCCCGCACGACCGCGTCTACACCACGAGCACCACCGAGGACGGCCGGATCCGGGTCACCTTCGGCGACGGCATCCACGGCCGCCGCCTGCCCAGCGGCCACGAGAACGTCCGGGCCACGTACCGGACCGGCATCGGCAGGTCCGCCAATGTCGCCGCCGGCAAGATCACCCAGCTGGCCACGCGCCCGCTCGGTGTGACCGCAGTGACCAACCCGCTCCCGGCGACCGGCGGAGCCGACCCCGAGGGCGCCGCCGGCGCCACCGACACGCGCGCCCTCACCGGCGGCTTCACCCCGCGGCGCCGCCAGGTCCCGCTGGCCGTCTCGGCCCTGGACCGCCTGGTCTCCGTCCCCGACTACGAGGACTTCACCCGGGCCCGGGCCGGCATCGGCCGCGCCAGGGCGGCCCAGCTCTTCGACGGGCGACGCCAGTTGGTGCATGTCACGGTCGCCGGCGTGGACGACATACCGATCGCCCCCGACTCCGGACTGCTGACCTCCCTGCGTGCCTCGCTCGCCGAGTACGGCGACCTCCGGCTGCCGGTGGAGGTGGCGGTCCGCGAGCAGGTCCTGCTGCTCCTCGCCGCCCAGGTGACGGTCGGCCGGGACCACGACTGGGAGCAGGTGGAGCCCTCCCTGCGCTCGGCCCTCCTCGCCCGCTTCGGCTTCGACGCGCGCGAACTCGCCCAGCCCGCCCACCTCTCGGAGGTGCTGGCCACCGCCCACTCGGTCCCGGGCGTCGACCACATCGAGGTCACCGCCTTCACCGGGGTCGCGAGCGACCTCTCCCCGCAGGGGCTCGAGCGGCTCGGCGACCGACTCGCCGTACCCCAGGACGTGGTGGCGGCACAGCCCGCCCGTCACCGCGTCGAACGCCACCGGGTGACCGGCCCGGCGGACGAGACCCTGACCGACATCGCGGCCCAGTACGGCATCTCCCTCGTCGAACTGCTCCGCCTCAACCCCGACCTCACCGGAACCCAGCCCCTGGGGCCCGGCAGCAGCGTGGTCGTCTTCCGCGGGATCCGCCCGGCGCAGCTCGCCGTGCTCTCCCCGGACCTGCCGGACACCCTGATCCTCAAGGAGGCCTCCGCATGAGCCGGGACCCCGACGGCCTGCTCGACCTGCTCCCGGACTGGTACCGCATCCGCGACGCCGAGTCCGGTGAGCCGCTGCGGGCGCTGCTCGCGGTCATCTCCGAGCAGATCGACCTGATCCGCACCACCGTCGAGCGGCAGTACGACGACTGGTTCGTGGAGACCGCCGCCGACTGGGTCCTGCCCTACCTGGGCGACCTCGTCGGGTACCGGGTGCTCCCCGGCTACCAGGACACGTTGAGCACCGACCCCGGGCTGGCCGCCCGCCTCGCCCCGCGCCGCGACGTGGCCGACACGGTCGCGGGCCGCCGTCGCAAGGGCACGCTGGCCGTGCTGGAGGAGATCTGCGCCGCCACCGCCGACTGGCCGGCCCGCGCGGTGGAGTTCTCCCGGCTCCTGGCCACCACCCAGCCCGTGCGCCTCTTCCGGGCCGACGAGACGTCCGCCGACCACCGCCGCCTGCGCCGTGGCCGCCTCGCCGACCTCCGCGACGGCACCGCCCTCGACCTGCTCGGGAGCCCCTTCGACAGCTCGGCCCGCACCGCCGACGTACGCCGCGCCGCCTCCACCCGCAGCCAGGGCGGGGTCACCCCGGCCGGCGTGGGCCTGTTCGTCTGGCGCCTCAAGCCGTACGCGATCTCCCGCGGCCCGGCCTACTGCCTCGACCGGGCCCGCAACCACTACACCTTCTCCATCCTCGGCAACGACACCCCGCTCGTCACCCTCCCCGAACCGGAGCCCTCGGCGACACACATCGCCACCATCGACAACGTCCCCGGCTTCATCACCCACCGCCAACTCGCGGACCGGCTCAGCGACTTCTACGGTCCCGGCAAGAGCTTCGCCATCTGGCGCGACGACGAGTTCACGCCCGTCCCGCTCTCCGACATCGTGGTGGCCGACCTCTCGGGCTGGCACTACCGGCCCCGGTACGGCCAGGTCGCCGTCGACCCCGAGCTCGGGCGGATCGCCTTCGGCGCCCGCTCCGCGCCGACACGCGGCGTCTGGGTCAGTTACCACTACGCGTTCTGCGACGACATGGGCGGCGGCCAGTACCCGCGCGACCGCGTCACCCCGCCCGAGGCCGCCGTCTACCGGGTCGGCCCCGGCCGCCGTTTCGAGCGCATCACCGACGCCTACGAGCAGTGGCGCACCGACAAGTCCGCGGGCACGGCCGGGTCCGAGGCGATCATCCAGATCACCCACAGCGGTGCCTACCAGGAGCAGCTGGACTTCGCCCTCGACCCGGAGGACCGCCTCGAACTGCGCGCCGCCGAGGGTACCCGCCCGGTGATCCGCCTGCTCGACTGGTACGGCAACCGCCCCGACGCCCTCAACGTCCGTGCCACCGGCGGCGCTTCGGGCCGCACCCGGGGCGGACGCATGGTCCTGGACGGCCTGCTCGTCACCGGCCGCGGCGTCAACGTCACCGGCCCGCTCGGCGAGCTGGTCATCCGGCACTGCACCCTGGTACCGGGCTGGTCGCTCACCGACCACTGCGCACCGCACTCGCCCGAGGAGCCCAGCCTGGTCCTCGACCGCACCACGGCCTGCGTCCAGATCGAGCGGTCGATCCTCGGCACCGTCCAGGTCGTCGGCGACGAGGTCGACGACGACCCGCTGCCCATCCACATCGCGGACAGCATCCTGGACGCCACCGCCTCCGACCTCGAGGCGCTCTCCGCCCCCGACTGCCGCCACGCCCACGCCGTCCTGCACGCCTACCGCACCACCGTGATCGGCGAGGTGCACACGCACGCCGTCGACACCGCCGAGGACTGCATCTTCACCGGCCGGATGAACGTCGCCCGCCGCTCGGTCGGCTGCCTCCGCTTCAGCTATGTGCCGCCCGGCTCGCGCACCCCGCGCCGCTACCACTGCCAGCCGGATGCGGTCCGTGAGGCCGTCCAGGAGCTCGTCGAGAGCGGCCGGACGGCCCGCGCGGACGCCCCCGCACTGGCCGCCGCCGAGACAGACCGGGTCCGCCCGCGCTTCACCAGCCTCCGCTACGGCACCCCGGCCTACGGCCAGCTCGCCCACGGCTGCGCCCCGGAGATCGCGCGGGGCGCAGCCGACCGCTCCGAGCAGGGCGCCTTCCACGACCTGTTCCAGCCGCAGCGCACGGACAACCTCCGCGCCCGCCTGGCGGAGTTCGCCCCGGCCGGCACCGACGCGGGTGTCTTCTTCGTGACCTGACGCCCGTCCATCTCCAGACGCAGACCATCCATCGGCGCACCAGCACAAGAAAGTTGAGGGGGACCATGCACGGCGACTTCTCGCGCCTGACCCACCAGCCCGCAAAGCACTACTCCGCGGTGCTCGCCCAGCAGGGCCGCGTCCAACTGGACGCCGACGCCAACGAGCAGACGGCGATCGAGCTGTTCCGCTCCCGCACCCTGGCCCGTGACCTGATCGGACGCGACGGCGGACCCGCCGGCACATCCGGCGACGGCCCCGGCTTCCGGATCGCCTACGTCAAGGGCACCCACGATCAGGACGACCTCACCATCGGCGGCGGCCGCTACTACGTCGACGGCATCCAGCTCGACGCGACGCGCCCCCAGCCGGCCCCGGCCGTCCCCTCCGGCGGCGCGCTGCCGCTCGACAGCGGCTCGGCAGGCGCGGACAGCGACGGCGTCATCCCGTCCCCCACCCCGGCCACCTGGACCTACTGGAACCAGCCCGACGCCTACCGCGACCCCAACCTGCTGAGCGATCAACTCCCCACCTCCTTCCCCTTTCTGGCCTATCTCAAGGTCTGGGACCGCAGCGTCACCGCCGTCGAGGACCCCGAGATCCGCGAGGTCGCGCTCGGCGCCGCCATGCCGGACACCGCCGCCCGCGTCAAGACCGTCTGGCAGGTACTCACCCTCCCCGCCCAGGACCTGGACGTCGGCGACGGGGGCGCGGCCACGGTCCGCGCCGCCTTCGACGAGTGGGCCGCGGCCCAGCGCTCCACCGCCCGCCTGGCCGCTCGCGCCGAGCGGCCGGAGGGAGCGGCGGACGAGCCCTGCCTGGTCCGGCCCGACGCCCGTTACCGCGGCCCGGAGAACCAGCTCTACCGCATCGAGATCCACCAGGGCGGAACGGCCGAGCGGGGCGCGACCTTCAAGTGGTCGAGGGAGAACGGCAGCGTCGCCTTCCCGATCGCCGAACTCGACGGCACCTGGGTCGCGTTGTCCACCCTCGGCGACGACGACAAGCTCACCCTGGACGTCGGGGACCGCGTCGAGGTCTGCGACTCCGCCTACCTCAGCCGCGGCGAGCCGGCGCCCCTGCTGAGGGTCGAGGAGATCGACCTCCCCGGCCGCCGGGTCCGCCTCTCCGCCGAACCTCTCCCCGGCGTCGGCGCACTGCCCGAGCGCCACCCCTTCCTGCGCCGCTGGGACCACGCCGCCACCGGCACTCCCGGCCACCGCCCGCGCACCGACGGCGGCGCCCTGCCCGTCGAGGAGGGCACCTGGACAGAGCTGGAGGACGGCCTCCAGATCTACTTCAACCCCGGCGGCTCCTATCGCTCCGGCGACTTCTGGCTGGTCCCGACCCGCACCGTCACCGGCGCCGTCGAGTGGCCGGCCAACTCCGCCGGTGACCCCCTCCTCCAGCTCCCGCTGGGCATCGACGTCCACTACGCCCCGCTGGCCTGGATCACCGGCGACAACTCCCTCTCCGACCTCCGCCGCGTCTTCCATCCCCTCGCCACGCCGCTGTCGGACGCGAACGCGGAGCCCCAGGAGAACTGAGGAGAACTGACGTGCCCCTCTGCCCCTTCGCCTCGGTCCGGCTCCTCGCCCGGCCCGAGCCGCCCTCGCCCCTGAAGCCGACCCAGATCATCGTCCACACGGCGAACGCCACCCTGCCCGCCGCGGACGTCCGCTTCCGTCGGCCCGGCGCCCGCGGCTGGAGCCATTTCGGCGTGTCCGCCACCGGAAAGATCACCCAGTGGCTGGACACGACCACCCCCGCCGACTCCGCGTACCGCGCGAACCTCCGCTCCGACGGCACGGGCGCGGTCGGCATCACGACGGAGGGGCACGTCTCCGAGCCCTGGACGGACGCCCAGCTGGACGCACTGATCCGCCTCCACTGGTGGCTGATGCGCACCCACCCCGCCATCGCCCACCGGGCCTGCCGCACCCCCGCCGACCCCGGCCTCGCCCACCACACCCTCCTCGGCTCGCCGAGCCCCTGGACTCCCGTCCCCAAGTCCTGCCCGGGCCCCCGCCGAATCCAGCAGTGGGAGGACCTGCTCCTCCCGCGCGTCCTGGCCCCGTACGGCATCCTCGTCTCCGACATGCGCCCGCGCGACGAGCGCGCCGAGGAGATCGTCCAGGAGCTCCTGTCGACACCGATCGAGTCCCCCTCCGCCCCGGCTGCCGAAGAGGCGCTCCCGACTCCGGACTCGGACCCGTCCTCGGCGACGCCGTCGGAGCAACCGCCCACCGCGGCCGACGCAGCACCCCGGCCACCCGGGCAGGACTCCGCGGCCTCGCTCCGGACCCGCCAGCACCATCCCGTCCGCGAGGCCCTCCTGGACTTCTTCCTCCCCGACTCCGCACCCCACGGCCCCAGACCGTCCCCACCTCCGGAAGGGAGCTGACACGGCCCCCCGGCCGCTGCTTTCGCTCACTGTCCGTGTTCACCGCGCGATCCGCCGCTGTGGGCGAAGCGACCACCGGTGTTATTCAATGAGGTGTGCGGTCAGGGATCTCGGGGCCCCGTCGCACGGGTCCGAGTACGGCCCCGGCGCTGCGCCGGGGATTGCCGAGAGAGCCGCATGGACTCCACACCCTCTCCCTCGTCCTCTTCGCCGTTCGACCTGGTCAGCAGCGCCCTGGGGCGCTACATCCCGCGCGGCGCAGCGGCAGCGGCCGCCGGTCCCGCCGACGCCCGGGGCGACCGCGGCACCCGCCGGCCCGACCCCGGCGACCCGGAAGCCGGCAGCCAGGACCAGATCCTCGGCGTGGTCAGCCTGGACAGGGATCTGAGAATCACCCGCTGCGCCCTGGCCGCCCCGGTGTTCGCGGGTCTGGACGCCGCGGTGGGGAGTCCCTTCGTCGATCTCCTGCCCCCCAGGGACGTACCGACGGTCACCCGGCGGTTGCAGCAGGTCCTGGAGACCGGTGAGGCGCACGTCGCCCGGATCCAGCGCCTGCGGCGCGGCGACGGGTCGGAGCTGGTGGTGTCGATGAGCATCCTGCCCGCCCCGGCGCCCCAGGAGGGCCTGACCGTGTCCGTGATCGCCATGGCCCGCAGGCTGCACCTGTACGCCGCCGAGACCGCGATCGGCACCTCGCTGGACATCGGCGAGACCGCGCAGTCGCTGGCGGAGTCCCTGCTGGCCTGGGGGGACGTGGCCGCCGTCGACCTCGACTTCGCCGTGTGGACGGGCGAGGGAGTCACCGAGCAGGCGCCGGGGCGCATCCGGCTGCGGCGGGCGGCCCTGGTGCCGGACCGGGCGTGGCCCGACGGCTACGTGACTCCGGGCGACGATCTTCCCAGCGACGCGAGCCGCCTGCTGGCGCAGGCGGTACGACGGGACGACGCCCCGCAGGCCATCGTCATACCCGACCGGGAGGCGGTCGAGCGGGTCCTCGGCAGCCCGCGGGTGATGCGCGCCCTGGTGCCCGGCGACCGGTCGGCGGGTGTGGCATGCATACCGCTGGTGCTGGACGGCCCGCCGCCGGTCGTACTGGGCGTGGCGGAGGTCTGGCGGCGGGCGGACTGCCCCTTCCGCGACAGCGAGCTGTTCGACCTGCAGGAACTGGTGGCCAGGACCGCCCATCACGTCGACCTGGCCCGTCAGCACCAGCGCGAGCACACGCAGGTGCTGGCGTTGCAGCGCCGGCTGCTGCCCCGGACCGGCGGCGACACCATCGAGATCGCCAGCGTCTACCAGCCCGCCACGCCCGACAGCGCGGGCGTCGGCGGCGACTGGGTGAACAGCTTTCCGCTGCCGGACGGACGTACCGCACTGGTGGTCGGTGACGTCGTCGGGCACGGCCTGGGAGCCGCGGCGACCATGGGCCAGCTGAGCATGGAGGCCCGTGCGCTGCTGTCCGCGGGGCTGGCGCCGGACGAGGTGCTGGAGCACCTGGACGAGACCGTATCGCTGCTGGACGACGCGGAGTCCGGGCTGGCGGCCGGCTACAGCGCCCTCGGCTCCACCTGCTGCATCGCCCTCTACGACCCGGTCAGCCACCGCGTGGCCCTGTCCAGCGCCGGCCACCTCCCCCCGGTCCTGGTCTCCCCGGACGGACACGCGGGCCCGCTCGCGGTCCGACCTCATCCCGGCCTGGGCGCCGAGTTCGCGCTGCGGGAGCCGTTCGGCGTGCACACGTTCGGCGCACCCCCGGGCTCCCTGCTCGCCCTCTACACCGACGGCCTCGTGGAGGATCCGGCCGAGTCGATCGACGAGGGCATCGGCAGGCTGGCGGACGCCGTGTCCACGGTGCACCCCTGGGACGCCCTGCAGCAGGCCGCACGGCGCGTCGTGGGGGGGGGGGGCCCCCCCGGCCCGCGCCCGCGCCGGGACCACGGCGGCGGG
>NZ_JBSFIH010000049.1:0-75953 GCF_053597455.1 Streptomyces sp. NPDC001393 | reverse complement strand
TCCAACCGGTCCCGCATCAGCATCGCCGGCGCCCCCTTCGGACACGCCGCCCACGCTGTCAGCACCGTCCGCGCCGGAATCCGCTGATAACTCCTCGGCCGCAACGACATCCCTGGGCCCCTCCCCGAGACACCACCCCGCCTCACTTCAGCGAACCGCAGAACAGACGCCGCGTCAGCACCCCTCACAAGATCGCCAACAGAGTCACGGCATTGCGTCAAGGCCGCGTTCCGCCACGGCTGCCTCGAAACCCTCTCTGGCCCGGTGCGCCGGGCCATAGCCGGCCGCAATGAGTTCCGGGGAACGAGTGACCAGAGCCACCCGGCGGTGCCCGAGATCGGCGAGGTGCCGGACGCAGTGCTGGACCAGACCGGAGTAATCGACGTCGATCCAGGACATCTGATGGTCGCCTGCCGTGTGCCCGATACCGACGAACGGCAGCCCGGCATCCTGCAGGCGCCTCACACGAGGATCCTCCGGGCGGATCTCCATCAGAATGACGCCGTCGGCACGGCGTTCCGAAATCGACCGCTCGAAGGAACGGTCGTGGTCCTCGCCGGAAGGGGACAGCAGCACATCCAGGTCGACCTGGGCGGCGGCGTCGACCACGCTGGCGAGGGCGTTTGCCGCTGAGCGCATAGGACACCGTGCTGCGCGACACTCCCGCGCGGCGAGCGATCTCCCCGATGTTCATGCAGCTCCTCAAGACCTACGCTCCGGCCGCAAGGACACTGACGGGCTGCCGGCGACGGTTGCCCATGTGAGTCCACGGTGCTGAGCCGCGCGTGCGGCGGTGCAGCCGCCCCGAGGACTCGTCATGGATGGTGCTGGACGAGCGCCTTGGTGCCCAGCGGTGCCAGGAGGTGCCCCGCGCGCCACGGGGCCCGGACGTACGAAGGACGCGCGAGGGCCGGCCTCCGCGGGGCTGCGGCGTCGGGACTGCGGAACCGCCGCGCGTTCCGCATCGCATACAAGTGCCGGACAACCTGGACGAATCGGTTCCACGCAAGCGCTTCGACGAAAGGCTACCGACCGGCCGAGTGCGGGGTCAATGGCGGGCCGTGAGGCATGGCGGCGCCAAGGCGCTGCGGTCAGGGAAACTGCCTTCTGCCTGCTGTCACGCCGGATCTGTTCGAGTGTGCGGACGAGGTCCGAACCGCAGAAATCAGCCGTCGAATCGATTCCGCGACAACCTTCGCGGCAGGGGCTTAGAACCCTTGACAGCCCCGCGGCTCGGGAGGACCGTCTCCCCCCGAAACCTCTCTGCAATCTCACTGCACATACGGCACCTTCAAGTGCTTCGGATCGTCAGCGCCGCCAACACACCCGACTGGGTCGCGGCGGCACGTAGGGGAGATCAGATGGGAACCATGCGCACAAGACCCCACCCGCTGTCCGGGCGTGGTGGTATACGACGGCTCCTGGCGGCGTTACGGCACCGTGGCAGGCCGGAAAGTGTGCCGGACCAGGGACATGTCCCGCCGTCGGCGCGCTCGCCCCGCTCGCGGTCGAAAACGTTCGCCCGGGCCGGGGCCGCAGCCGTACTCGTCGCCGGAACGCTGGTCGGAGCCACGGCCACGGCCGGCACGGCTCGGGCCGCCGCGTCCGGGCCGTGCGACATCTACGCCGCCGGCGGCACGCCCTGTGTGGCGGCGCACAGCACGACGCGAGCGCTGTACGCCTCGTACAACGGCCCGCTCTACCAGGTCCGGCGTGCCTCGGACAACACCACCCGGAACATCGGCGTCCTGGGCGCGGGCGGGTATGCGGACGCCGCCGCCCAGGACTCCTTCTGTTCGGGGACGACCTGCCTGATCACGGTCATCTACGACCAGTCAGGCCGCGGGAACAGCCTCACCCAGGCGCCCGCGGGCGGTGCCGCGGGCGGCCCCGACAACCTCGCGAACGCCACTGCCGCGCCCACCATGGTGGGAGGTCACAAGGCCTACGGCGTCTTCGTGGCGCCCGGCACGGGGTACCGCAACAACCACACCAACGGCATCGCGACCGGGGACAACCCCGAGGGCATGTACGCGATCTTCGACGGTACGCACTACAACGGCGGCTGCTGCTTCGACTACGGCAACGCCGAGACGGACAGCAACGACGACGGCAACGGCACCATGGAGGCCATCTACTTCGGCAACATCAAGGTCTGGGGCTATGGTTCGGGCAACGGTCCGTGGATCATGGCCGACCTCGAGAACGGCCTGTTCTCCGGGGTCAACCAGCATGACAACGCGGGCGACCCGACCATCAACCACCGGTATACGACCGCCATCATCAAGGGCGGCCCGAACCACTGGGCGATCCGTGGCGGCAACGCGCAGTCCGGCGGCCTGTCCACCTTCTACGACGGACCGCGCCCCAACGTCGCCGGTTACAACCCGATGCGGAAGCAGGGTGCCATCATCCTGGGCACCGGCGGCGACAACAGCAAGGGCGCGCAAGGCACCTTCTACGAGGGCGTGATGACCTCCGGCTACCCGTCGGACGCCACCGAGAACGCGGTCCAGGCCAACATCACCGCGGCGGGATACAGCAACTCCTCCGGCGGGACGAGCACCGGTGCGCTGCACGCGGTGGGCGCGGGCAAGTGCCTGGACGTGCCCAACTCGTCCACCACGGCCGGCACACAGCTGCAGATCTGGGACTGCAGCGGAGGCGCCAACCAGACCTGGACCCGCACAGCCTCCAACCAGCTGACCGTCTACAGCGGCGGCAGCCAGATGTGCCTGGACGCATACGACAACCAGACCTCCGCCGGCACCAAGGTGGAGACCTGGCCGTGCAACGGCGGCGCCAACCAGCAGTGGCAGCTGAATGGCGACGGCACCGTCACGGGCACGCAGTCCGGACTCTGTCTCGACGTCACCGCCGCCTCCACGGCCAACGGGGCGCCGGCCGAACTCTGGCCGTGCAACGGCGGATCCAACCAGCAATGGCGACTCAACTGACGCCTCCCTCACCGAGCAGGACTTCACCCCGCGCTGACCGGCTCGCGGGCTCGTTCACCCCACCCACTGTCCCGTCCCAGTGAGGAACGCTGATGAAGAAGTACCTGGCGCCGTTGACCGCGGCGCTGACGGCAGCCCTCGGCATGGCCTGTGCCCTGCCCGCGGCGGCGGCCATCGGCACCGAGGCGCCGCCCTCCGCCGTCCGGACCGCCGCCGCGCCCGCCCCCTTGCGGCTGATGCCGTTGGGCGACTCGATCACCTGGGGCGTCGGCAGTCCGTCCGGGAACGGCTACCGGGGCTTTCTGTGGAACCAGCTGTCGGCCGAGGGGCACGCCCTGGACTTCGTCGGCTCAGGTCGCAACGGCACCATGCCCGACCCGGACAACGAAGGCCACTCCGGCTGGCGGATCGACCAGATAACCGGTATCGCGGACTCCGTGCTGGCCGGTTACCGGCCGAACGTGATCACGCTGGAGATCGGGACCAACGATCTGAACGGCAATTACCAGATCCCGACCGCCACCGACCGGCTTCGTGCGCTCATCGACCGGATCACCGAGGACGCACCCGACGCCACCGTTCTCCTCGGCACCGTGATCATCTCCACCAGCGGCACCGAGGAGGCCAACCGGCCCGCGTTCAACGCCAAGCTCCCCGGGATCGTCCAGGCCGAGCAGGCCGCCGGCAAACACGTACGCCTGGTGGACATGAGCGCGTTGACCACCGCGGACCTCTCCGACCCCCTCCACCCCAACGACAACGGCTACCGCAAGATGGCGGACGCCTTCAACGCCGGGGTCCAGGCCGCGGACGCGGCAGGCTGGATCAAGCCGCCGGTTCCCGTCGGCGGGCCGGTGCGCTCCGGAATCGCGGGGAAGTGCCTGGACGTCAACGGTGGCAACAGCGCCAACGGGACCGCCGCGCAGATCTGGTCCTGCAACGGCTCCGCCGCGCAGTGGTGGTCCGCGCGCTCAGACGGCACGTTGCGGGCGCTCGGGAAGTGCCTCGACGCCACGGGCGGTGGTACCGCCAACGGCACCAAGATCGAGATATGGGACTGCAACGGCGGCAGCAACCAGCAATGGCAGGCGTACAACGGCGGTTACCGCAACCCGGTCTCCGGCCGCTGTCTCGACGACCCCGGCGCATCCACCACCGACGGTACGCAACTGGTCCTGTGGGACTGCAACGGCGGCGCCAACCAGAAGTGGACCGCTCTGCCGGTCTCCTGAGCTCGTGACCCGACTGCACCGCAGCACTGTCTCGCGGTCGGTGTCCCCCCCACACACAAGGAGAGTGATCCTCCATGTCCTGGCTCAACGAGGAGCCCCGTCTCCGCAAGGTCCTCGCCTCGGCCACCGGTCTGACGGTCGGTACGGTGCTGGCCCTGGCCGGGACGGCGGCACCCGCGGCACATGCGGCCTCCGGCACGCTGGGCTCGGCCGCGGCGGGCAGCGGCCGCTACTTCGGCACGGCCGTGGCAGCCGGGAAGCTCGGCGACCCGACGTACTCCACGATTCTCGACCGGGAGTTCAGCATGATCACCCCGGAGAACGAGATGAAGTGGGACACCACCGAACCGTCCCGCGGCACCTTCAACTTCGGCCCGGCCGACTCGATCGTCGGCCACGCCTCCGCGCACGGTCAGCGGGTGCGCGGCCACACCCTGGTGTGGCACTCGCAGCTACCCGGCTGGGTCAGCGGCATCAGAGATGCGAACACGCTGCGCAGCGTGATGAAGAACCACATCACCACCGAGATGAGCCACTTCAAGGGCAAGATCTACGCCTGGGACGTGGTCAACGAGGCCTTCGCCGACGGCTCCTCCCAGCACCGCAGCTCGGTCTTCCAGAACGTGCTGGGCGACGGCTTCATCGAGGAGGCGTTCCGCATCGCGCGGGCCGCCGATCCCTCGGCCAAGCTCTGCTACAACGACTACAACATCGAGAACTGGTCCGACGCCAAGACGCAGGGCGTCTACAACATGGTCAAGGACTTCAAGTCCCGCGGTGTGCCCATCGACTGTGTCGGCTTCCAGAGCCACTTCGGCGCAGGCGGCCCGCCGGCCGGCTTCCGGACCACTCTGGCCAACTTCGCCGCGCTCGGCGTGGACGTCCAGATCACCGAACTCGACATCGCCCAGGCCTCACCGACCGCCTACGCCAACACCGTGCAGGCGTGCATGAACGTCGCCCGCTGCACCGGCATCACCGTGTGGGGGATCAGGGACAGTGACTCGTGGCGGACGGGGGAGAACCCGCTGCTGTTCGACGCGGGCGGCAACAAGAAGCCGGCCTACTCCGCGGTCCTGTCCGCGCTGACGCGACGTCGATCCCTGGGAACGGCGCAGCCCGTCGCAGCGTTGGGCAACGGGCTCGCGCTGACGCCGCAGATGGGCTTCAACGACTGGAACGCGTACGGCTGCAATGTCTCCGAGTCGCTGATCAAGTCCACCGCTCAGGCGATGCACACCAACGGCATGCAGGCGGCGGGCTACTCGTACGTCAACATCGACGACTGCTGGATGACCCACAGCCGCGATTCCGGTGGCCGCCTGGTGCCGGATCCGGCCAAGTTCCCCGACGGCATCAAGGGAACCGCGGACTATGTGCACTCGCTGGGGCTCAAGCTGGGAATCTACGAGGACGCGGGCACCGCGACCTGTGCGGGGTATCCGGGCAGCCTGGGGCACGAGACCACGGACGCTCAGTCGTTCGCGTCGTGGGGTGTGGACTACCTGAAATACGACAACTGCAACAACACCGGGGTGCCGGCACAAACCCGGTACACCTCGATGCGGGACGCCCTGGCCGCCACCGGCCGGCCGATCCTGTTCAGCCTGTGCAACTGGGGCCAGGAGAACGTGTGGACCTGGGGCGCGGGCGTGGGCAACAGCTGGCGCACCACCGGGGACATCAGCCCCAGCTACTCCAGCATGCTGTCGATCTTCCACAGCAACGTGGGACTGGCCTCCTACGCCGGACCCGGCCACTGGAACGACCCGGACATGCTGGAGATCGGCAACGGCTCGATGACGGCCACCGAGAACCGCAGCGAGTTCAGCCTGTGGGCGGAGATGGCCGCTCCGCTGATCACGGGCACCAACATTCCCTCGGCCAGTTCCGACACCTTGTCCACCCTGACCAACTCCCGGGTGATCGCGGTCGACCAGGACCCCCTCGGCAAACAGGGCACCATGGTGTCGTCCTCGGGCGGCCTGGACGTGCTGGCCAAGCCGCTGGCGAACGGGGACGTGTCGGTGGCCCTGTTCAACGAGACGGACTCGACGGCCACCATCACCACCTCCGCGGCCGCGATCGGGAAGACGGGGGCGTCCGCCTATACCCTGACCGACCTGTGGTCCGGCGCGTCCTCGACCACCTCCGGCACCATCAGCACCTCGGTGCCGGCCCACGGCACGGTGATGTACCGGGTCGCGGGCGGCACCAGCAGCGGCGGCGGCACCGGCGTGACCGGTGAGCTGCACGCGGTGGGTGCGGGCAAATGCCTGGACGTACCGAACTCCACCACGACCGCCGGCACCCAGGTGGAGGTCTGGAGCTGCAACGGCGGGGCCGGCCAGACATGGACGCATTCCACCTCCGACCAGCTCACCGTCTACTCCGGCAGCGCCCAGATGTGTCTGGACGCCTACAACAACCAGACCACCCCCGGGACGAAGGTGGAGATCTGGCCGTGCAACGGCCAGACCAACCAGCAGTGGATGCTGAACTCCAACGGCACCATCACCGGCGTCCAGTCCGGCTTGTGCCTGGATGTCACCGGAGCGGCCACCGCCGACGGAACCCTCGCCGAGCTGTGGACCTGCAACGGCGGCAGCAATCAGCAGTGGACACTGGGATGAGTGCCCCGCCGCGCCACGCCGGGCACCGGCCGGGCGGACGTCCCCGGGAAGGGCCGTCGGGGGGCGGCGTCATCCTGCCGGCGCGGTGCTCCTCAGATGTTTCCGCAGCCACTGCTCGGTGTGGCTCACGTGCATCAGTGCGGCGGCCTGGCTGAGGGTGGCGTCACGGGTGGAGAGCGCCTCGAAGATCGCCTCGTGTTCCGCGAGGGTCCTGCCCGCGGCCTGGTCGTCGACCAGGCCGCGCCAGATGCGGGCGCGCAGGGTGCGGCCCGAGATGCCCTCCAGCAGGGTGAGCAGCGTTTCGTTGCCCGTGGCCGAGACCACCGCGCGGTGGAACGCCGCGTCGTGCGCGTTCAGCTGCTCGACGTCGTCACGTGCGGCTCGCATGGCCTCCAGGTGCTGCTTCACCTCTGCCAGCTGGTCGTCGGAGATCCGGGTGGCGGCGAGTGCAGTGGCCACCGGTTCGAGGAGCCGGCGCACCTCCATGAGGTCCAGCAGCGCCGCCGAGTCGCTCTGCAGCAGCTCGACCGCGCCGCCCAGGCCCTCGAGCAGCAGGCTCGGCTGCAGGCTGGTCACATAGGTGCCGTCGCCCCGGCGGACTTCGAGCACGCGGGCGACCGCGAGTGCTTTGACCGCCTCGCGGGCCAGGTTGCGGGACAGGCCCAGCTGAGCCGCCAGCTCCGGCTCCGGCGGCAGCTTCGAGCCCGGTGGCAGCGCCCCGGTGCGGATGAGTTCACGGATCCGCTCAATGGCCTTGTCCGTCAGAGACAACGCGCACCCCTTTCTCCGGAGTGTTCTCCGCGCTGTTCCGCGTGGGTACGTCCGGCCTGATCAGGCCCTGGGCGCGAAGATCGTCCCAGAGAGCTTCCGGCACCTGCCGACGGTGGAGTTCCACGTTGTGCCTGACCTGCTCCTGATTCCTCATTCCCAGGGTGACGTTGATGATACTGGGATGGCTGAACGGGAAAGCGATCGCGGCGGCGGGCAGGGTCGTGCCGTGATGTTCGCAGACATGGGCGATGGCCAGGGCACGGGCGACGAACTCGGGCGGAGCGTCCTTGTAGTCGTACTTCATGCCCGGCACGGGACGGTCCCGGGAGAGCAGGCCCGAGTTGAACACGCCGACGGCGACCACGCTCTTGCCGTGTTCCCGTGCGGCGGGCAGCACGTCGTCCAGCGCCGACTGGTCGAGGAGCGTGTAGCGTCCGGCCAGCATCACCACGTCGGCCGCGGTCTCGCCCAGGAAGCGGGCGAGCATGGCCGACTGGTTCATGCCGGCGCCGATCGCGCCGATCACCCCCTGGTCGCGCAGGTCCGCAAGGGTGGGCAGAGCCTCCTCGGCGGCCTGCCGCCAGTGGTCGTCGGGGTCGTGCACGTAGACGATGTCGAGACGGTCGAGACCCGTACGCTCCAGGGTGGCATCGATGGAGCGGAGCACGCCGTCCCGGCTGAAGTCCCACTGGCGGCGCAGGTCGTCCCGGACGACGAAGCCCTCGCTGTCGACGCCCCGCGGCTGCTCGTTGGGCACGAGCAGCCGGCCCACCTTGGAGGAGACGACGTACTGCTCGCGGGGGCGGTCGCGCAGGGCGGCCCCCAGCCGCTGCTCGGACAGGCCGAGCCCGTAGTGCGGCGCGGTGTCGAAGTACCGGATGCCGCTGTCCCAGGCCGCCTCGATCGCGGCCGCCGCGTCCTGGACCGGTGTGACCCGGTAGAGGTTGCCGATGACGGAGGCACCGAAGCCCAGTTCGGTGACGTCGACGGCGGTGTTCGTGATCTTCCGGGTTCGCAAGACGTGCTCCTCGGGTCCTACGGGTGGGACGGCTTCCTGTGGGCGGGACAAGGCGCCGTTTCAGCGCCAGACGGCTGCCGAGCCGCCCGCCACGAGCGCCTCGACCTCGGCGAGCGAGGCCATGGAGACGTCGCCGGGCGTCGTCATGGAGAGTGCGCCGTGAGCCGTGCCGTAGGCGAGGGCGCGCTCCAGACGGGCGGTGGTGAGCGGCGCACCGGTCGGCTCGGCACCCGTGAGCGGCTCGGCGGCGGGGCGCCGGAGCGGTGCGTGCTGCGACCCGGCCCGGCCGAGGGGGCGGTGCCGCGGCGCCTTGGCGCTCCACCGTCCGTCAGCCGGGCCGGAACCGGCCGTGGACTCGCTCTCAGGCCCGGGGGCCGACGTCAGCAGCCCGTAGACGAGTCCGGCCGCGAAGGCGTCGCCGGAGCCGATGCGGTCCAGGACGTGCAAGCCGGGCATGTCGGGGCCCGCGACGAAGCCGGTCGCCGGTGACCAGGCCGCCGAGGACCAGTCGTTCACGCCTGCCGAGGGCACGCCGCGGAGCGTGGTGGCCAGTACCTTGGCCTCGGGCAGCAGGTCGGCGACCTCGGCGAGCGCATCCGGCACCTCGTCCGGGCGGACGCGCACCGCTCCGGGGTACGGTCCGGCCAGGCCGAGGGCGCCCACCACCACGTCGGCGTGCCGGGCGAGCCGCAGGTCCACCTCGCGGGCCCGTTCGGCACCGCCGCGGCCGGCCCAGAGGCTCGGGCGGTAGTTGGGGTCGTAGGAAACGGTGACGCCGTGCCGGCGTGCCGCGGCCATCGCCTCGTCCGCCACGTCCACCGTGGTGTCCGACAGGCCGGCGAAGATGCCGCCCGTGTGGAACCAGCGCGGGCCCGCGGCGAACAGCGCATGCCAGTCGACGTCCCCCTTGCGCAGCTGGGACACGGCCGTGTTGGCGCGGTCGCTGACACCCAGCGCACCCCGGATGCCGAAGCCCCGCTCCACGAAGTTCAGCCCGTTGCGGGCGGTGCGGCCGATGCCGTCGCCGGGCACCCAGCGGATCAGTGAGGTGTCGACTCCGCCCTGCAGGATCAGGTCCTCGGCCAGCCGCCCCACCGCGTTGTCGACCAGAGCGGTCACGACGGCCGTGCGCAGGCCGAAACAGCGGCGCAGTCCGCGTACGACGTTGTACTCGCCGCCGCCCTCCCAGACGTGGAAGGTGCGGGCGGTGCGGACGCGGCCCTCGCCGGGGTCGAAGCGGAGCATCACCTCGCCGAGGGCGATGACCTCGGGGGAGCTCATCGCCTGCTCCTGACGACGGCCTCGGCGGTCAGCCGCCGGATCCCGTCGTAGTCGCCGCGCTCCACGTGGCCGGTGGTCGCCATCCAGCTGCCGCCGACGGCGAGGACCGCCGGGTGGGCAAGGTAGCCGGGCAGGTGAGCGGGGCCGATGCCGCCGGTCGGCAGGAAACGTGCCCGGGGAAACGGAGCCGCGAGTGCCTTGAGCATGCCCATGCCGCCGAGCGGCTCGGCGGGGAACAGTTTGACCGTGTCGAGACCGGCGCGCAGGGCCCGCATCACTTCCGTGGCGGTGGCGACACCCGGTACGACGGGTACGTCGAGCTCGCGGCACGTGGCGACGACCTCGGCGTCGTAACCGGGGGAGACCACGAAGCGGGCCCCGGCCACCACGGCCCGCTCCGCCTGCTCGGACGTGAGCACGGTGCCCGCGCCGACCGTCAGCCCGCCGTGCGCCGCCATCGCCTTCACCACCTGCTCGGCGTCCGGGGTACGGAAGGTGACCTCGGCGCACCGGGCGCCGCCCGCCGTGAGCGCGTCGGCGAGCGGGCCGGCGCACGCGACGGACGGAACGGTGAGCACCGGCAGGATCCGGGCACCGGACAGGACGGAGACGACAGACGCGGTCATCGGCCCAGCCATCCGCCGTCGACGGGCAGGACGGTGCCGTGGACGTAGGCGGCGGCGTCCGAGGCCAGGAACACGGTGGCGCCCGCGAGGTCGTCGGCGGTCCCCCAGCGTCCGGCGGGGATGCGGTCCAGGATCGCCTTGCTGCGCACCGCATCGTCCCGCAGTGCCTGGGTGTTGTCGGTGGCGATGTAGCCGGGCGCGATGGCGTTGACGTTCACGCCGTGCGGGGCCCATTCGTTGGCCAGTGCCTTGGTCAGTCCGGCGATGGCGTGCTTGGCGGCGGTGTAGCCGGGGACGGTGATGCCGCCCTGGAAGCTGAGCAGCGAGGCCGTGAAGATGACCTTGCCCTGGCCGCGGGCCACCATCGCCGCGCCGACCGCCCGGGTGAGCGCGAACTGGGCGCTCAGGTTGACCTGCAGCACCAACTCCCAGTCCGCGTCCGGGTGTTCGGCAGCCGGGGCGCGGCGGATCGTGCCCGCGTTGTTGACCAGGATGTCCACCGGCCGCTCGCGCCCGGCGAGGTCCGCGCCCAGGGCCCGTACGGCGTTGGGGTCGGCGAAGTCGGTGCGGATCGCCTCGAAGGTGCGGCCCGCGGCGACGACGTCCTTCTCCACCGCGCTGCCGGACTCCTCCAGCGACGCGCTGACGCCGATGACGTCCGCGCCGGCCTCGGCGAGCGCGCGGGCCATGGCCCGGCCGATGCCCCGCCGGGCGCCGGTGACGACGGCGAGCCTGCCGGTCAGATCGAAAAGAGGCATCTCAGGCTCCCGTCGCGTCGTTGCCGCAGTCCACCAGGATCTTCATCACGTCCCCGCCCGCCTCCAGCGCCTCGAAGGCCGCGGGCGCCTCGGTGAGCGGCACGACCTTGCTGATCAGCCGCTCGGCGGGGATCGTGCCGTCCGCCACCAGCGTCACCGCCCGCTCGAAGTCGGAGCGGTCGTACAACCGGGCACCCACGAGGGTGAGCTCCCGCCAGAAGAAGCGGTGCAGGTTCACCTCGCGCGGGCGGGGGTGGATCGCCACCAGGCACAGGCGGCCACGCACGCCCAGCACCTCCACGGCGGTGCCGACACCGCCCGCGGCGCCGGAGACCTCGAAGGCGACGTCCGCGCCCGCGCCGCCGGTCCACCGCTGGACGAGCTCGGGCACGTCGTCGGCGGCCGGGTCCCACGTGGTCAGGCCCAACTCCTCGGCCAGGAGGCGTCGGTGGGTGCTGAGTTCCACCACGCGGACCTCGGCACCGGCGGCCCGCGCCACCAGCGCGATGAGCACCCCGACCGGTCCGCCGCCGACCGCGACGACCCGCTCGCCCTCCCGCACCTCGGCCCGGCCGACATCGTGCACAGCCACGGCCGTGGGCTCCACGAGTGCGGCCCGGTCCAGGGCGAGGGAGCCGGGCAGCCGGACGAGGGTGGCGGCCGGCACGGTCCAGCGCTGCTGCATCGCGCCCGGCGAGTCGATGCCGATGAAGTCGAGGTTCTGGCAGATGTGCCGGTGACCGGAGGCACACGCCGGGCAGGTTCCGTCCCAGCGCAGCGGCATCACGGTCACCGCGTCACCGGGCTGCCAGCCCTCCACGTCCGGCCCGACGCGTACGACGCGGCCGGACATCTCGTGTCCGAGGACGGCGGGCGCGGCGACCCGGGCGTCCATGTCGCCGTGGAAGATGTGCAGGTCGGTGCCGCAGATGCCGACGTAGGCGGGCGCCAGTTCCACCTCGCCGGGGCCGGGGGAGGAGGCCTCGGCGGGCGCCGTGTCCAGGGTGCGGGCGGCCGTGTAGCGGACTGCGAGTGTCATCGTGGGGTCAGGGTCCCTTCAGCGCGGACGCCGATGGTCAGCAGCAGGTTGGCGTACGTACGGATGTCGGCGGTGACGATGGCCAGCGCCAGGTCGGGGGAGCGTGCGGCGTCGTAGAACCCGAACCGGTCCAGCGTCTCCACCGGGGCGGGCGCCAGCCTGGCGCGGTACTCGGCGATGGCCGGCGGCTCCGGGTCACCCTCGGGCGGCACCATCACCTGGGCCGACTCGACGGGGATCGCCCGCAGGAGGACGTCGAGCACGGTGGTGACGTCCAGCAGGCCCGGCCTCAGGTTGAGGTGGACGGTCCTGGCCCGCTCCCCGGTGGCCGTACTGGCGGGGTAGTGGCCGTCCGCGAGCAGGACGCGGGCGCCGTGGCCGGCTCCGGCCAGGGCTTCGAGGATTCCGGGGTGCAGCAGGTCCGTCAGGAGCACGGCGTCCCCTCCTTCGTCGGGGCAGGCGTCAGGTGGTAGAAGTCCGTCGCGGTGCCGGCGAGCACCGCGTGGATCTCGGTGCCGGAGCAGCCGTCGAGGAGTTCCTCGACGGTGGCGGCCCAGCGGTTCCAGCCGCCGGCGAGGACGCAGACCGGCCAGTCGGAGCCGAACATCAGCCGGTCGGGGCCGAAGGCGGAGAGCAGGACGTCCCACACCGGGCGGATGTCGTCGACGGTCCACTTCTCGTGGTCGGCCTCCGTGACGAGCCCCGACACCTTGCAGCGGACCTGGGGATGCCGGGCCAGTGTCCGCACCTGCTGTGCCCAGTCGGTCAGTTCCCGCGTTACGAGAGGCGGCTTGCCCGCATGGTCCAGGACGAGGGGCAGCTCCGGCAGCCTCTCCGCGAGACGGATCGCCTGCGGGAACTGGTGGCTGCGGATCAGCACGTCATACCCGAGCCCGCGCTCTGCGACCGCTCGCAACCCCCGCTCGACCTCCGGGCGCCCGAGCCAGTGCGGGTCGGACTCGCCCTGCACGATGTGCCGGACGGCCCGCAGGTACCGGCCTGCCGAGCCCGTCCGCAGGTCGTCGAGGACGTCGCCGATCGCTGGGGACGTCAGGTCCGCCCAGCCGACGACGGCGCCGATCAGCGGGTCGCTGTCGGCCAGGGTGAGGAGGTCGCGAGTCTCGGGGACGGACGTGACGCACTGGACGAGCACCGTACTTGTCAGCCGTCGTCCGGCGATCGGCCGGGTCGCGGCCGATCGCAGGGCGTGCGAGCTGAAGTTGCGGCGGAGCGGCTCGTGCCCGGGCTCGTCCAGCCAGGGCTGCGGCCGGATGTCCAGGTTCCACACGTGGTGGTGGGCGTCGACGAGGGTCCGGGCATCAGACACGGGCGGTCCAGACGGGTCCGTCGGGGTAGGCGTACTCCTTGAGGGACTCCGGGTGCATCTGTGCGCTCAGCCCGGGAAGCTCCGGCGCCAGATAGTGACCGTCGGCGATGCGCACCGGGTCGGTGAAGTGCTCGTGGAGGTGGTCGACGTACTCGATGACCCGGTTCTCGACCGTCCCGGAGACGGCGACGTAGTCGAACATCGACAGGTGCTGCACCATCTCGCACAGACCGACACCGCCGGCGTGCGGGCACACCGGCACGCCGAACTTCGAGGCGAGCAGCAGGATCGCGATGTTCTCGTTGACGCCGCCGACCCGTGCGCTGTCGATCTGCACGATGTCCACCGCGCCGGCCTGGAGGAGCTGCTTGAAGACGACCCGGTTGGCGATGTGCTCGCCGGTGGCGACCTTGATGGGGTCGACGGCCTTGCGGACGGCGGCGTGGCCGAGGATGTCGTCCGGAGAGGTGGGTTCCTCGATCCAGTACGGCTGGTAGGGCGCCAGGGCGCGCACCCAGTCGATCGCGTCCTGGACGTCCCATCTCTGGTTGGCGTCCACGGCGATACGGATGCCGTCGCCGACCGTCTCGCGGGCGACCCGCATGCGTCGTACGTCGTCCTCCAGCGACGCGCCGACCTTCAGCTTGATCTGGGTGAAGCCGGCGGCGACGGCCTCCCGGGCCAGGCGGGCCAGCTTCTCGTCGGAGTAGCCGAGCCAGCCGGGGGTGGTGGTGTAGGCGGGGTAGCCGCGCTCCAGCAGGCGGGCGGTGCGCTCCTGGCGGCCCGGTTCGGCACGGCGCAGGATGTCCAGGGCGTCCTGTGGAGTGAGTGCGTCGCTGAGCCAGCGGAAGTCGACCTGCGCGACCAGTTCCTCGGGCGGCATCTCGCCGAGGAAGCGCCACACGGGCTTGCCCGCACGCTTGGCCGCGAGGTCCCAGGCGGCGTTGACCACCGCGCCGGTGGCCATGTGAATCGCCCCCTTCTCCGGTCCCAGCCAGCGCAGTTGAGGGTCGTGGACGAGGGAGCGGGAGAAGGCTCCGAGGTCGGCGCAGACCTCCTCGACGGACAGGCCGACCACGTGGGGTGCGAGGGCCGCGATGGCGGCGGCCTGCACGTCGTTGCCGCGTCCGGTGGTGAAGGCCAGGGCGTGGCCCTCCAGCCCGTCGGTGGCGTCGGTGCGCAGGATCACGTAGGCGGCCGAGTAGTCGGGTTCGGGGTTCATCGCGTCCGACCCGTCCAGGTGCTCGGACGTCGGGAACCGCACGTCCAGGACGTCGAGGGCGGTGATACGGGCAGATGCCGATGGAGCGGACACGGCAGAGGACATGACGGCAACTCCTGTGAGAGCAGGCGGGAACACGGCCCCCTGCGACGGAAGGGCGAGCGGCGAGCGGTGTGCGACGGCGACGGCCGCCCGGTTCACTCCTGCACCTTGCCGCCGGTGACACGCGAGATGGTCAGGGCGACCAGGATGATCAGGCCGTTGAGGGCACCGATCCACTGCGCGGGGACGCCCGCGAGCGTCAGCACGTTCTGGATCATGAACAGCAGCAGGATGCCGCTGAAGGCGCCGAACATGGTGCCCCTGCCGCCGTTGAGGCTGATTCCGCCGATGACGGCGGCGGCGAAGACGGTGAAGATGTAGCCGTTGCCCTGTGCGGAGGCGACCGAGGCGAGGCGGCCGGACAGCAGCAGCCCGGCGAGGGCGGCGAGCACGCTGCCGGTGACGATGACGATCCACAGCACCCGGTCGGTACGGATGCCGGCCGCCTTCGCAGCGTCGACGTTGCCGCCGATGGCGTACAGCGAGCGGCCGAAGCTGGTCCAGCCGAGGACGACGATGGCGACCGCGAACAGCACCAGGCAGATCCAGATCGACGCCGGCATCCCGAACCATTCGGCGGTGCCCAGGTACAGCATGGACGGTGGCAGCTGGAAGAAGGTCTGGCCGCCGGAGATGCCGGTGAGGACGCCCCGCAGCACGATCAGCATGCCGAGGGTGACGATGAAGCCGTTGAGACCGAAACGGATGATCAGCAGGGCGTTGATCACTCCGACGAGCGCGCCCACCGCGAGGGTGACGGGGATGGCCCAGGCGCCGGGGAGCAGGCCGAGACCGTGCCCGGCGCCGGCCGGCACCACCAGCCAGGCCGCGACGCCCGGTGCGAGCCCCATCGTGGACTCCAGCGACAGGTCCATCTTCTTGACGATCAGGATCATCGTCTGGGCGAGGACCAGCAGGGCCATCTCGGACATGGTCTGCAGGACGTTGATGAGGTTGTCCACCTGCAGGAAGACCGGGTTGACGATCTGGCCGACGATCGCGATGACCACGATGGCGGGCACGAGGGCGAGGTCGCGCAGCCGGGCCAGCGGTATCCGACCGCCGAGCAGCGCGGTCCGCTTCGCCCGAGGCTCCATGCCCCCCGCTGCGGCGGTGTCCGCGAGGACGGTTTCAGGCATCGAGGTCCACTCCTTCCATCGCGGCCACGAGTTCGTGGTCGTGCCAGCCGCGGGCGATCTCTGAGGTCACACGGCCCTGGAACATCACCAGGACCCGGTCGCACATGCGCAGGTCGTCGAGTTCGTCGGAGGCGATGAGCACCCCGGTGCCGGTGGCCGCGGTCTCCTCGACCTTTCCGAGGAGGAACTCCTTGGAGCGCACGTCCACGCCCGCGGTCGGACTGATCAGAACCAGCAGCCGGGGGTCGTCGGCGAGGGCGCGGGCCATGACGACCTTCTGCTGGTTGCCGCCGGAGAGGGCGGAGACGGGCAGGTCGGGGCCGGGCGTCTTGATCGCCAGGTGCTCGATCATCCCCTCGGCGAGCCGGTCGCGTCGGCTGCGGCTGAGGAATCCGTTCCTGCCGAGCCTGCGGGGAACGGACAGTGTGGCGTTGTCCGCGATCGACATGTCCGGCACGAAGCCCTGGTGGTGCCGGTCCTGCGGGACGAACCCGGCGCCGGCGGCGAGCGCGGCGGGCACGCTGCCGGGACGTGGACGGTTGCCGGCGATCTCCACCTCGCCGCTGTCGGCGGCCCGCAGTCCCACGACGGTCTCGGCCACTTCGGTGCGTCCGCTGCCCGCGGCCCCCGCGAGCCCGACGATCTCCCCGGCGCCGACCTGGAAGGTGATGTCGCCGAAGGTCTCGCCGCCCAGACCCCGGACGCTGAGCGCGGCCGTGGCGCCGGCGTCGAGGCTGCTCGCCCGTTCCTCGCGCCGGTCGGCCGCCGCCTCACCGGTCATGGCTGCGACGAGTTCGGTGCGGGGCAGTTCGGCCACCGGGGCGGTCAGGATGTGGCGGGCGTCCCGGAACACCGTCACCATGTCGCAGATCTCGTAGATCTCCTGCAGGTGGTGGCTGATGAACAGGAAGGTCACGCCCTGCCGTTGCAGGTCGCGGATGCGGTCGAAGAGGCGGTTGATCGCCGCCGCGTCGAGCTGGGCGGTCGGCTCGTCGAGGATGATGAACCGGGCACCGAAGGACAGAGCCCGGGCGATCTCCACGAACTGCCGTTGCTCCACGCTGAGATCGGCGGCGGGCGTCTGCGGGTCGACGTCCACGGACCAGGTCGACAGCAGGTCCTTCGCGCGGCGGCGTACCCCCTGCCAGCTGATGAGCCGGTGGCGGCCGTGGTCGTGCCGGTTCAGGAAGAGGTTCTCGGCGACGGTCAGCGTGGGGATGATCGTCGACTTCTGGTAGACGCAGGCCACGCGCCGGCGCCAGGCATCGCGGTCCGTGAGCCGTGGCGCCGGGCTGCCGCCGAAGGTCACCGTTCCCTCGTCCGGGGCCTGCAGGCCGGTGAGGACGGAGACCAGGGTCGACTTGCCGGCGCCGTTGCGGCCGACGAGCGCGTGCGTCTCGCCGGGCCTGATGGTGATCCGGGCGCCGTTCAGGGCCACCGTAGGACCGAATCGTTTGACCATGCCCGTCGCCTCGACGACGGGCGGATCTGCCGGGACCCGTCCGTCGTCCGTCGGGGCGGGTGCGGGGCGGACTGCTCGTTCCCCGTCGCTCATCTCAACCGCCTTGGTGGTGTTCGCCGTTGGTCTTCGGGACGTGGTGTCAGCCGAGGTTGTTGCCCCACAGCGACTTGTCGTCGCTCTTGACGCTGGGCACGCCGCCGTAGGTGGCGCCGTCGGCGGTGACGAGCGGAGCCGAGAGCTGGTCCTCGAGCAGCCCGTCGCGGACCTTGACGATGGCGCTGTCGTGGTCGGTCTTGCCGGGCTGGAACGTCTTCCCGTCGATCGCGGCCTTCAGGTAGTACAGGGCGTACTTGGCGTAGAGGTCGGCCGGCTGGGAGACCGTGGCGTCGATCTGCCCGGCGGCGATGTCCTTCAGCTCCTCCGGGATGCCGTCGTTGGAGACGACGAACACGTGCTTGTTGTCCTTCGGGCCGGCCAACAGCCCCTTCTGCTTGAGGACCTGGAGCGTCCCGGACAGCGCGAAGCTGGACTGCATGTAGACGCCCTTGATGTCCGGGTTGGCGGTCAGGTCCGTCTGCAGCTTCTGCGCGGCGACTGCACCGTCCCAGTTCGTGGCCTCGCCGAACACCTTGATGCCCGGGTAGTTCGCCTTCATGCACGCGTTGAACGCCTCGGTGCGGTCACGGCCGTTGATCGAGGAGAGGTCGCCCTGGAGCATGACGACCTTGCCCTTGCCCCCGAGCTTGATGCCGAGGTACTTGCACGCCTTCTCGCCGTACGCGCGGTTGTCGGCGCGGACGACCATGAAGACCTTGCCGGTGTCGGGGCGGGTGTCGACCGTGACGACCGGGATCTTCTTGGCCTCCAGCTGCGCCAGGGTGGGGGCGATGGCGGCGGTGTCCTGCGGGGCCATCGCTATGCCCTTGACGCCCTGACTGATGAACGTCTGTGCGTTGGCGGTGAGTTTGGCGACGTCGTTCTGCGAGTTGGTGGTCTTGAACGAGAGGCCGAGCTGCTTGGCGTACTCCGGTGTGTACTTGATGTACGAGTTCCAGAAGTCGGTGTCGGAACGCGGGTAGTCGACGCCGACCAGCGGCGCGTCGCTCGAGGCGGACGCGGTGCCCGAGCCACTGCTGCAGGCGCTGAGCAGAGCCAGGGCGGACAGGGCCGAGGCGGTGGAGCAGAGAGCAGTTCTGAGTCTCATCGATACTTCCTCGCGCTGGTCCCGGAGCGGGAGAGGGTGTGCACGGCGACGACTGCGGGCCGCCACATCGGAGAGATGGGATGTATGTATAGGCGGCGATCGAGGGTGCTGTCTAGGTCTCGGGAGAAGTCGCTGAAAAACAGGTGGTCTTGGAGTCGCCCGGGATGGCCGGGCGTAAAATCAATCCCATCAATGATGCGCATGTGTGATGCGTCGACGGCTTGTCCTCGGGCTTTCCGTGCGGCGGTGCGCCCTTCGCGCATCGCATCGCGCAAACATGCCATGTCTGATGCTCGATAAATGGGACATAAGCGTCTAACTCGGGGTGGAATCGGGAGTCAAGAGGTTGCTTTCATCCCTGCACGCCCGTTGACATCTGCGCGTCACATGGTCGAACTTCATGCGTAACGTGCGGCGCTCCAGAGCCGTGGGCGTCGTGTCTCCCCTTGTCCTCCCACCTCAGGGATGTCCTCATGCCGAGCTCGTTCAACAGACGCCAGTTCCTGGCCGCCGCCACATGTGCAGCGGCGGCGACCGTCGCCGGCGGCGGCCTCGGGTCAGGCGTCGCACAGGCGGCACCGAGCACCTACACACCGTCGTGGCCCTCGCTCGACCAGCACCCGCCCGCCCCCGAGTGGTTCCAGGACGCCAAGTTCGGCATCTACTTCCACTGGGGCGTCTTCAGCGTTCCGGCCTATGGCAACGAGTGGTATCCGCGCAGGATGTACATCAGCGGCGACTCGGTCAACCAGCACCACATCGCGACCTACGGCGACCCGTCCGTGTGGCCATACCACAACTTCATCAACGGGGCGAAGGACCTGGCGGGCAACTTCGTGCAGTTCGCACCGAAGCTGAAGTCGGCGGGCGGCAACTTCGACCCCGACGAGTGGGCGCAGCTGTTCGTCGACGCGGGCGCGAGGTTCGCCGGGCCGGTCGCCGAACACCACGACGGCTTCTCCATGTGGAACAGCCGGGTCAACGAGTGGAACTCGGTCGCCAAGGGACCGAAGCTCAACCTGCTCCAGCTGTTCACCGACTCCATCCGCGCCAAGGGGCTGAAGCTCCTGGTGGCCATGCACCACGCGTACAACTTCAACGGCTACTACGACCACGTGCCGGCGCAGTCCGACCCGAGCCTGCAGAAGCTGTACGGGCAACTGGGCACCACGGCGGAGAACCAGCTGTGGTACGACAAGCTCAAGGAGGTCATCGACCTCGCCCGGCCCGACATCCTCTGGGAGGACTTCGACCTGTCCAAGGTCGACGAGGGCCAGCGGCTGAACTTCCTGTCGTACTACTACAACCAGGCGAACTCCTGGGGTCGCGAAGTCGTCGCCACCTACAAGGACGGCTTCGACAGCCACGGCGAGGTCTTCGACTACGAGCGCGGCGGCCCCGCCGACATCACCGCCCCCTACTGGCTCACCGACGACAGCATCTCCAGCTCCAGCTGGTGCTACACGGACGGCATCGGCTACTACAGCACCCAGCAGATGCTGCACTCACTGATCGACCGGGTCAGCAAGAACGGCAACATGCTGCTCAACATCGCCCCGATGGCGGACGGCATCATCCCCCAGGCGCAGAAGGACATCCTCCTCGGCATCGGCGACTACCTGAAGCGCTTCGGCGAGTCGGTGTACTCCACCCGAGCCTGGACCGCATACGGCGAAGGTCCCACGCAGATGGGCGGCGGCGCCTTCACCGCCCCGCAAGCAGGTACCCCGCAGGACATCCGCTTCACCCGGAACAAGAACGACACCGTCCTGTACGCCACAGTCCTCGGCTGGCCGGGCAGCACACTGACGATATCGACGCTCAACTCGGCCCGGATCGACGTCAGCTCCCTGACCTCGGTACAGCTGCTGAACTCCACCGCCGGCACGTACACAAACCTGCCCACGCCAACGCAGGACTCGACCGGGCTGCGCGTGACCCTGCCGTCGTCGGCGCCGTTCTCCGCCCTCGCCTACGTCGTGAAGCTGACCTTCTCCGGCCGGATACCCACCCTGCAGCCACTGGCCGGGGCCGTGGCCTACCAGGACGTCAACTACTCGGGTGGCTACGCCGTGCTGCCCATCGGCTCCTACACCGCTGACCAGTTGACGCTCGCCGGACTGCCCAGTCCCAGCCTGTCCTCCCTGAAGCTGGCCCCCGGCTACCAGATCACCGGCTACTCCGGTGACAACTTCACCGGCACCGCCTGGACCTTCACCTCCGACAACGCCGACCTGCGCAACACCGGCAACAACGACGCCGTCGTGTCGATGAAGGTGCAGTTCAACCCCTCGGCCCTGCTCAGGATCACCAACGTCACCGACGGGCTGGTGCTGGACAGCGGCGGCAACGTCCCCAGCGGCTCCAACCTCAAGCAGTGGACCTGGAACGGCAGCACCAACCTGCAGTGGCAGGCCGTCGAGCTCGGCAACGGCTACTACAAGCTGGTCAACCGCACCAACGGCATGGTCGCCGACGGATGGGGCGCCACCACGAACGGCTCCGCCGCCCAGCAGGCTCCCTGGAACGGCGGCACCAACCAGCAGTGGCAGATCCAGCCCCGCGGTGGCGGCAGGTACTGGATCGTCAACCGCACCACCGGCCTCGTCCTCGACGGCGGCGGCAACGTGCCCTCGGGCTCCGTGACCAAGCAGTGGTCCGGGAACAGCAGTCCCAACCTGGAGTGGACCTTCACGGCGGTGTGACTCCGGCACCGGCATGACGAGTGGCTGCCGCGGGCGCGCTCGAGGGGGGCGGCTGCCCCACTGGATTGGCCCCGCGGCTGCCCCACTGGATTGGCCCCGGCGGCCTCTCACCGCCGTTCGCCTGCACGGCCCTTGCCGCGCCGACCGGTCCGCCGCGGACTCGGTCGGGGCGCGACTTGATGATCCGCACCGATGAACACGGGAGTTCCTGTTGCCTGCGCTGTCCACTTTTCGCCGAATGCGCCAGGGGTTGGCGGCCTCCTTGACCACGCTGGCGCTCGCCCTCGCCGGTCTGGTGGCCTCCACCGGCGCCTCGCACGCCGCCACGCAAGCGCCCTGCGACATCTACGCCGCGGGCGGGACACCCTGCATCGCTGCCCACAGCACCACCCGCGCCCTGTACGCGTCCTACAACGGCGCGCTCTACCAGGTCAGACGCTCGTCGGACAGCACCACCCGCGACATCGGTGTGCTCAGCGCCGGAGGCGTCGCCAACGCCGCCGCACAGGACTCGTTCTGCGCCGGTACGGACTGCGTCGTCACCCGCGTCTACGACCAGACCGGCAAGGGCAACACCTTGCTCTACCAGGGACCCGGCGGGACCGGCGGCGCCGACACGGCGGCCACCGCGACCTCGGAAGCGGTGACGGTAGGCGGCCAGAAGGCCTACGCGCTCTACGTCAACCCCGGCAACAGCTACTTCGTCGACGGCTCCGCCTCGGGTGTGCCGACCGGCAGCTCACCTGAGGGCGAGTACATGGTCACCAGCGGCACCCACGTGAACAACGGCTGCTGCTTCGACTACGGCAACACCGAGACGGACCACAAGGCCGACGGCAACGGCGCCATGGACGCGATCAACTTCGGCACGGAGTGCTGGTTCGGTGGTTGCAGCGGAACCGGGCCCTGGGTGCAGGCGGACCTGGAGAACGGCCTGTTCTCCGGCGGCAGCAAGACGTGGAACCCGAACCAGGTCTCCCGGACCAGCCACTTCGTCACTGCCATGCTCAAGAACAACGGCACGACCCAGATGGCGTTGGGCGCCGCCAACGCCCAGTCCGGGAGCCTGACGAGGCTCTACAGCGGCTCACTGCCCAGCGGGTACAACCCGATGCACAAGCAGGGCGCCATCATCCTCGGCAGCGGTGGCGACTGCTGCCAGACCAACACGAACGCGAGCGCGGGCACCTTCTACGAGGGCGCCATGGTCAAGGGCTACCCCTCCGACACGACCGACGCCGCGGTCCAGGCCAACATCGCCGCGGCCGGCTACGCCACGACCACCACGCCGTTCACCCCGGGGGCGAGGATCTCACTCCAGGCCACGACCGCCTGTTGCACCTCCGACTACCTGCAGCACGACGCGAGCGACGACAAGGTCGTGATCGCGCCAGTAACCTCGAGCAGTTCATCGACCGACAAGGCCAACGCCACGTGGATCGTCAGGCCAGGTCTGGCGGACAGCAAGTGCGTCTCCTTCGAGTCGGCCAACGCATCCGGCGCGTACCTCAGGCACTACGCATTCGAGCTCTACCTCAAACCCCGCGACGGGACCGCGCAGTTTGCCGGTGACGCCACATTCTGCCCGTCCCCCGGCAACAGCGGCACGGGCTACTCGTTCCAGTCGTTCAACTACCCGGCCAAGTACATCCGCCACTACTCCCACGTCGCGTACGTCGCAAGCGACGGCGGCTCCTACGCCTGGGACGCCACCTCGCTGTGGCCCCAGGACACCAGCTGGCTCGCCTCCACCCCCTGGAGCTGATATGCAGTCGGGGGACAGGGGGTGGGCGGCACAGGGCCTCTTCGCGCCCGACGGACAGCGTGGGCCGGGACTCGTACATCGAAAATCCCTGACCGTCAGCGGCGACGAATGAAGGGTCTGCACGCCATGGGGTCGACGTGGGCACGTCAGGTCGGGATGACCTCGACGCCGTACTCTCGCATGACGTTCACCGCCCAGGCAGTGAAGTCATCCCCCAATTGCTCGCGAGACGCCGCGAAATTGCGCCATGTGAGTTGAAGCGGATTACTCGGAAGTCTGCTGCTCATGAGGCAGTCGTCGAGGGCCGCGGGGTTCGAGCCGAAGTACCCTCCGGGGCCGTTCACCGCCTCTCCGAGAGCGCAGAAGAAGCTGCTTTCCCGAGGCATCTCGAGGCCATCGATGACGACTGCGCGGTCAGTGCCGTACCTGCCCGCCTCGTGCCCTGTCGCGAACCACGTGGACTGCACGACGTGCAGCCAGCTCTCATGGGCCTCAACGGGGTGGCGACGCCATTCCCCCGTTTCCGTCGGCTTTCCACCGGCCCGGCGACGCCAGAACTGACCCGCATATGGGTACGCGCAGGCACTTCCGTGGAAGGAAGCCTTTCGGTCGGCAAGGCCGGCACCGAGAAGGCTGCGTTCCGCGTCACCGAGCTGAACACGGCCGATGTAGTAGGATCCGATCCGCTTCCCGTCGAGGTCGACCACGTCGATCCCTATGTCGTCGAAGTCCCCGGAGAGCGCGCTGAACGTATCAGGGACGCCCCTGAGAATGATTTCCTCGGATTCGTTTGGCGGCCACACAAAGAAACCCTCAAGCTCCTGCGCTGTCAGAAGCGTGTCCTGGGAGTCCTCGTGGACCAGGCGGTAGAGTGCATCCGCGGCGCTGTCGGTTGCCATTCCCGGCGAAGCGGTCATTGGTTTTCAACTTTTCCATTCTTGCATTGCAATGCCCGGCAGGGGTGTCATGCTGATCGGCTGGGGTCTGTCCTACGGCGGTGTGTCCGTGGGCCTCCAGACCTGGATGATCAAGTCCGCCCCGCGGGCGGTGGAAGCGGCCTCCTCGCTGTGGGTGGCGGTGTTCAACCTGTCCATCGGCCTCGGCGCGCTGGTCGGCGGCGTCATCGTCGACGCGCTCGCCCTCCAGGGCGTGCTGTGGCTCGGCGGCGCCTGCGCCCTCCTCGCCGCCCTGGCGATCTGGACCGCCCGCACCAACGACGCCCTTCGCTGACCGAGTCCTTCACAGCGGCCACCGGGGGCGCGTAGTCACAACGGCGCCGACCGGCGCGCCGCCGCTGTACCGGCGGCGGCATGTCGGCCGACGTCGTACTGTGCCGGGCTCCAGGCGTGGCCTAGTTGCCTCTAAGCCTTGATTGGTGCGGCCGACCTGGCGGCCTGTTCTATCTTCGCGCAGTAGGCCGCACGAGCTTCCTCGTCGATCTGCTTCTCGTGTTCGGGGCGCACCCCGGTCCGGCCGTCGAGGCCCTCGCGCAGGATATCGGCGTGCCCGGCATGCCGGTTGGACTCGCCGAGGACATGGACCATGACGGCGAACAGGTTCGTGTTGGAATAGGGCTCCGGCCACCACGGCACGTGGCCGGGGGCGTCGAGGGGAAGCTCGTTGATCGTCGCGTCCGAGTGTTCCCACGTGCACCGGTAGAACCCGATGATCTGATCGCGGGTCTCGTCCTCGGTCGCCCACAGATCGCTGCCGTTGTAGTCCTGCCACCGGGGCAGCGGTTCCGGGGAAGGGCGGCCGAAGACCTCGCCGAAGTACCTGGCCTCGACGGTGGCCACGTGTTTGACCAGGCCGAGGAGGTTGGTCCCGGTTACTGTCAGAGGTCGACGGGCGTCGTATTCGGACAAGCCGTCGAGTTTCCAGAGCAGCGCCTTGCGGTCCCGCCGCAGTCTCCCGTGCAGGTTGTCTTTCGCGAATTCATCGATCATGCGGCACGAGCCTGCCATGGGCTGCTCGTGGTCTCAAGATCCCGTACGTGGTCCGCAACGACTGGCAGAGCCGAGGCCTGGCCATGGCCGCCGCCCTGACCTGCTACAAGAAGCTCGCGAAACGTGCCACGTGAGACACCCTCCATGTCGTCGGTTTCAGCAAGGGTGACGGTTGCCCCCGACCGAGATCGAAGCGTTGTACAGCGAACGGAGCCCCTGCGATGCATGTGCGCCGAAGCTGGAGAACCTGCTCAAACCCGGGGCCCCCATCACCTACTCCGTCCCCAACGGGTCTGCTTCCTCGAACCTCCTGTACAAGCTGATCCAAAGGTTCGAAGGGACGGCATTTCTCCGGTCCACTCAGCATTCCGCTGAGCAGATAGGGAACGTGTCGGGTGCGGTGGGCGGTCATCAAGATGCCCGCCGCACCACCCAAGGAGAAGAGAAACGCGATGTCCGAGTACGGTTTTGCCCGCGCGTCCGACCAAGTTCTCGCTGTCCGGTACGAGCTGGCCGACCACGTGATCCAAGCACTCCGGTGGGCCGGCCTGCCCGCCTTCCGTGATGGGGAAGAGGGAACAGCGGACCGTTCGGGCGCGGTGGTCTCGGTGGACGCCGACGCCGAGACGGCCTCGGCCTGCGCGCGCGAGGGTTGCCTGGCCGGGACGAACAGGGCAAGTGAGGAGGTGAGAGCCCTCTCGATGCCCGTTGCCCATACGTACCGAGTTCTCCAAATTGCCAGCGGATTCGGCGAGTTCGGCCAGTAACGTGCGAGACCAGCCGCAAGGTGCCTCCAGCGATCAACATGCCGATGGCGATGACGTCGGCCACGATCTGTTCTCCTGGGCGTGTGGTGGTGGTCGCGCGGGAAGACGAGGGCCGGGTGCGGACGGTTCGCCGGGCCAAACGTTCCCTGCTGGAGCCGGCCTCCTGCCAGGCGGCGAAATCCCCCGTCGCCCAACCTGTGGCGCTCCGGGAATCGGGTCGTCTGGGTGTTGTGTTGCAACCGGTCCTCGGGGTGCTGCGTCTCCTCGACAGCGAGGACTCGGTGTGCCGGACGGAACGGGAAGAGCGGTTGATGTCGAACGGAACCACGGTCGCGGTGCTGTGTGCTGCGCCGGCCGCGCTGCTTTTCGTCGTCGCGTGGCGGGAGGCGGCTGTGGTGCGGCGGCTGCGGCGGGACGGCATTCACACGCGAGGCGTCGTGGTCGACAACACGCAGGTCGCCGATGACGACGGGCAGATCTGGGTGCCGGTCGTCGCCTTCCATGACCAGCAGGGACATCGCGTGGAGTTCTCACCCCGGATGCGGGGGACCAGGATGGGCCTGGAGACAGGGCGCGAGGTTCCGGTGGTGTATGAAGGCCGGCACCCCCAGACGGCACGGGTGCACATGTGGCGGTACATGATGGGGACGGCGGTGTCTCTGCTGTTGGGCGGGATGGCCTTCCTCGGGGCCGCCGTACTGATCGTCCTGACGAAGTGACCGCTTCATCCGGGCGGCGGCCCATGGCGGTGATGCGAGCGGCCCCGGCCACTTCTGGCGACCGCCTCCCTCTCCGGCCGTGAAGCGCCGTGTCACACCAGGGCAGTCGAGCCGCCAGGGGCGCTGTCAGCGTCCGCGGCGGGCTGATGCGCAGGCATCTGAAGCCCGACTCGATCCACTCCCGCCCGGCCCACTCCGGATGCCGCTCGACCAGCAGCGCCCGCACCTCGGCACGATCTGGGTCCCGCCCATCACAGAGTCACGTCGGCGCCAGGTCTCATCCCGTAACTCGGCCCTCGGGATTGGTAGGCGTCGTTGATCGTGTAGTCGGTGTTCGGCTGCCCGCTGTCGTGGATGGGGTGCGAGTGTCACGGGCTGTGGTCGCGTCCGTCCCGTGGGGCGAAGGCTGTGAGGGCGTCGGCGTCGGTCGCGCGAGCGTGCAGGAAGTAGTCCGCCCATTCGGTGATGTCGGGGTAGGACGAGTCCTGGCTGAGCTGGGTGGCTGCGGCTTGGAGGTCGAACTGCGTGGTGCGCAGTTCGACGCCCGGGCCCAGTAGGGCCCAGTGTGCTCCGGTTCGTCCGTAGGGCATGCCGATGCTGCCGGGGTTGATCACGAGCCGGCCGTGGGCGAGGCGGACGAACGGCATGTGGGTGTGGCCGCAGACCACGGTGCGGATGTCGGTATCGAGTCCGCTGAAGACTTCCTCCCAGCGGCCGAGGCGGGAGTCGACCAGGACGACCTCCTCGTCGTCGCGAGGGGTGGCATGGGAGAACAGCACCTTTCCCATGCCTTTCACGGACAGGGATAGTGATCGTGGAAGCGAGCCGAGAAGGTCGAGATGGTCTTCGCGGAGCTTTTCGGCTGCCCAGGGGGCGATCGGGTCGGGGATCGTGTCGCGTTGCCCCCGGCGGTATTCGAGGAGTTCCCGGTCGGCGTTGCCGCTGATCCAGATGACGCGGTCGCCGAGGCTGGTCAGCAGGTCGAGCACCTGGGCCGGTTGCGGGCCGGCGGTGATGTCGCCGGTCAGCACGATGTGATCGGCGGTGCTGACGTCGGGTTCGGCGAGTACTGCCTCCAGGGCCGGCAGGACTCCGTGGATGTCGGACAGGACGGCTACTCGGTTCAGCATGGTCACCACTGTGGGGTGAAGACCGCCGAGCGGTGTGATCTTTCGCCCGGCGCGTAGTTCGAGGGGGCCAGTCAGCGTGTGTGGTCGCCGGGTGCGTAGTTCTTCCAGGGGGCTCCGGCTTCGGTGGCGATGCGGGTGGTGCTCTTGTCGTGGTAGCCGAGTGCCTGGGCGATGACGGGCGCCGGGGCCTGGAGGACGAGCTGGCGGATGGCGGAGGTGCGGCCTTTCTCGGCCGGGACGCCGAGTTTCCGCAGTGCGTCGCGCAAAGTGCCGGGATTCATCGGCTGGCTCGGGCGGCGGCCGGGGAAGAGCCAGGGCGAGTTCTGGTTGATGGCAGGGGTGTTGGCGGGCAGGGCCTGGAGGTAGTCGAGCAGGAGGGCGGCCACCGGCTCGGGTACTGGGGTGGGCGGGTTGCCGAGCCGGAGTGCGACATGCCGACCGTCGTGGACAACGTCGTCGGTGACCATGCGGACGATCCGGCTGACGGGCTGGGCGAACAGCAGGACCAGACAGGCGGCGAGGCGGACTCTGGGCGAGGTGCTGTCGTCGGCGAGGACCCGTTGCAGGGCGGTGATGCGCTGGTGTTGGCCCATCGGGTGGGGGTTGGTGGTCGGGCGGTTCGGGATGGTCAGCCGCGGCATGCGGCGGGTGTCCATGCACCAGCGCAGGAATGCTTGTGCGGGGCGCCGGGTGGCGTACTTCTCCGCGTGCCAGGCATCGAGATCGGTCTGGGTGCAGGCGTCCAGCGTGACGTGCCGGGCGGCGAGCCAGACCAGGAAGGCGCCGGCCTGGGTGATCTGCTGACGGGATTCCTGCGTCGTGCTGGTACCCAGCGGGCTCCTGGCCGCCTTGGCGCGGAGCTTTCGGAGCTGGTGCCAGGTGGCGAAGTGCTGGAGCATGCGGGCGTGTTCTGTGTCGGCGGTGGCGGCGATGCGCTGGGCGAGCCACCGCTCGAACAGCAGGAGCCGACGGTCGAGGTGAGGCAGGACACCGCTGTCCATGAGCAGGTCGCGAAGGTAGGCGGCGGTCCGCCAGTTCGGCAGGGCCTGGATGGCGTCGTGTGTAAGCGGCACTGTTCCGGTGGCGAGGTCCCGCAGCAGAGCCGGGACCTGCGGGTTGCGGAGCCAGATCAGCCGGCTCTTCGGGCGGTCCAGGCTCACCAGAAGCTGGTGCAGCGGGACCAACTGCGGGTGGATGCGGCCGGTGCCGTCGTCCAGGAGGGCGGTGAGCCGGTCGGAGAGGGTGCAGCGTTCGCAGAGCCGTCCGCCCAGAAGCAGGCCCTCGAAGCCGCAGCGGTCGCAGAAGAAGTCGCGGCCGATGCCTGCGCAGTCCCGGCAGATCGCGGTCCCCGCCGCGTCCCTGCCGGGAAGCAGCCGCTCGGTTGCGCAGCCGGGGCAGCGGCCCCGGTCCCGCGTGGCCCGCTCGTAGCAGGTGCGGCAGATAGGTCCGTCCGACCAGTTCGCCGACTTGGCGGCGCGGCGGCCGCAGCGTGCGCAGGTGCGTATGTGCCACCGCTCGTACTTTTCGCGGCTGTCGTAGGCCGGGCTCACGAGTCGGGGGTGATCCGGGCGCGCTTGGGCCGGATGGTGTTGGCCAGGTCCACGACGTCGGCGCCGCCGGAGGCGGCGGTGCGGCGCGGGGCAACGTTCTCGGCCCGGGTGGCGATCAGGTCGGTGGGAGTGACGTCGAGGATGTCGCAGAGTGCGGCCAGGACGGGCAGGGAGAGTCGTTCGGGAGTCTGGGTGACCAGGCGCCAGACCTGGACCGAGGACAGCTCGATGCCGCGTTCGGCGAGCAGTGGGGAGAGGTCGGAGGCGGCGAAGATGCCGCGGGTGGCCATCACCTCGCGCAGTCGCCACTGGTAGCTGACCTGGCGTTTCATCAAGCCCTCCTCGCCGGCCGCAGAGCGGCCTGCATCGTCGCGTCCAACGCTCTGCGCAGGGTGCGGGTGCGGAAGTCGGAGGACACGCACGTGTAGATCGCGGTCGTGGATGCGTGTTCGTGCCCGACCTGTTCCTGGACGAACCGGGCGTCCATGCCCTTCTCGATCAGGTGGGTGACGTAGGACCTGCGGAAGGAGTGGAAGTCGAGTCCGTCGTCCAGGCCGAGGGCGTCCCGGTAGGTGGTGAAGCGGGTGTTCATCTGGGAGAAGCCGACCCGGGCCGAGCGCTCCGAGGGCCACAGAGCTCCGGAGCCGGCAGTGGGGAACAGCGGACGCACTTCCTCGTTCCACTGCTGGAGGATCTCCGCCGACCAGTCGAAGACGGTCAGCACGCTGCGGCGCTTGGGCGGTGAGCCCTTCTTCGCCTTGCCGTGGCGGACGTAGAGGACGCCGTACTCGCCGAACTCGGGGCCTTCGGGGTTGCGCCCGAAGTCGACCGCGTCCAGCATCCGTGTCTCGTTGCGGCGCAGGCCGAAGGCGTAGGCGGTCTTGAACAGCATCGCGTCGCGGAAAGCGGGCAGCCAGCCCTTGCGGCCCCGTCCGCGGACCCTGCCGACCTGGTCGTCGGCGTGGTCGAAGAACGCCTGCAACTCCTGCCGGGTGAAGGCCCGTTTACCAGGGTCTGCCTCGGCTTCCTCCACGTGCACCGCAGTGTTCCACTCGTGCACCACCTGAACCGGATGGGCGCCGAAACGCTCCTCGCAGGTCACCGCCCATCCGTAGGCGGGATCGGTGATGAAGGAGCAGAAGGACCGGACCGATCCCTGGTAATTGCGGAGCGTGGAACGGCGCAGGTGGCGCACTGACCGCAGGTCGCCCAGCCACTCGTCGACCATCTGCGGCGACCAGGCCCAGGGGAACGTGTCCGCGTGCCGGACAAAGGCGCGTACCACCTTCTCCCGGCCCTCGATCGTGGAGAACGCCAGGTTCCGCGCGAGCTGCTGGTTGCGCCAGCCGTCCAGCATCGCCGTGAACACCTGCTCGTCCGGCCGCAGCAGCGGCAGGTCACTGACCAGATGCAGCCCGACAGCCCCCGGCGCGAGCCTGTTCCCACCCACGAATGACTACCCTCCGCCACCTACATCAGACGAAGGAATCTTTCATTAGATGTAATCGCTTGACAAGTTCCCAGCTCAGAAGACGTGATGCCGTGCATCCGACCCCCTTCAAGCGGCGCGGCCAGTCCCCCTCAGCGGGCTCATGCAAGCCGCTGACCAGTGCAGAACGGTCAAGCTGCCGTCGGTGTGCGATCCAGCCGCAGTGTTGCATCCGATGAAATTGCGGCCACTTGGGGTATCGGAACGGGAATGAGCGGTAGACGCTGACGCACTACCGCGTCAGCGCGCGGGCTCAGCCGTCGCCATACGAGGGCTGGGGATCTCCTCGGCCTGGAGCGCGGCCAAGTCGGCGTGTGCCTGTTTGACGGCTCCGGGGTACGCCTCGCGCTTGGCGTGCTTGGCGAGCGCCCGGGAGCACTCCGCGGCGGTCAACCTTGCAGTGGGCCGGAGGCCAGGACTCTGGTGGCGAAGTTCGCCAACCATGTGCGCATTGTTTCCCGCGGCACGCGGTCTTCTCCGGCCAGGTGCTCGACGAGGTCGGCTCGCGTGGCGGCGAGCAGGGCGTGGGCGGTGAAGTCGCCGTCGGTCAGGCCGGGGATCTGCTCCAGTACGGCTCGGAGCAAGCTGTGCCACCACCCGTAATGCTCCGCCTGGTACGGGCTACTGCTTCCGCTTTCCTCCAGGGCCAGCGCGAGGCGCCGGTTGTCGAGTTTGAAGCACAGGACGGCGTCGCGCTGTCGCCCGGAGCGACCAGCACGGAGTTCTTCGACGTCGTCGGCACGGATGCGGCAGACGGCGGCAGCAAGCGCCAGTCCCCGCGGAGGTCGTTGCCACGGCACTGCGCACGCTCGACCGCCGCACACCCCAGCCGAGCGTCATCTCCGGCCGCCTCAACCGCACGATGGCGACCCTGGCCCGCACGGCCGGCCGACGCCGCACGGTCCAGTTCATGGGATCCACGACATCCGCCCGCCGGCCGGTTCCGTAACCGCGCACACCGACAGGCTTCCGCTCTACGACGTCATCCGGCCGGGCAGCAACGCCAGTGAGGCTGGAGGCCCGCCCACAGTAGGCGATCTTCGACGCGATCCGCGGCGAACGCGCCGCCGGGTCCAGCGCGCATATGGGTAGGTGGGGCCCGTCGCACTTCGCGTCCGCCGGAGTCGCCGACGTCTCGGACTTTTGCGTCGTCATGACTCCCTCTCCCTTTGGACTTCTCTTGGCCGGTCTGCGGGCCGGGTCGAGGCTCAGGAAGGGTCCTCCGCAACCGGCTTCGGGCCGGAGTCGAGTCGACGGCGGCCGTCGAGGGGATGGGCCGTGGTGTGCGGTAGGTGGAGGTGGTGGGCGCCGTAGCGTTCGATGGCCAGGAGAGCGGCGTCGTCTCCGGGTTCGTGGCCGACGTGCTCCAGCAGGTCGCGGTGGATGTGGCGGATCAGGGCCTCGGGTCCGGACGCGGGCGCGGAGGCGGCGCGCTCGGTGAGGGGGTAGAAGGCTCCTTCGGGTGAGCGGGCTTCGATGACGCCGTCGGTGTAGAGCAGCAGCGTGTCGCCGTCCTCGAACGTGAAGGGGTCGGCGCGGTGGCTGGGGACGGACAGTTCGCACATGCCCAAGGGGGGTACCGGGCGCCGTGCGTGCAGGACGGTGACCTGGTCGTCGTGCAGCAGCAGGGGCGGCGGGTGGCCCAAATTGACCATCTCGACCTGCGTGCCGTCGTCGGGGATGTCGAGCAGGAGAGCGGTGATGAAGTGCTCGCCCCGGTCGTGCTCGGTGTCTGCGACGTCTTCCAGGCTTCTGCAGATGCTCACCTCAAGGCCCGCGGCGAGTTCGGGCAGGGTGTCATAGCGGTGCGCGCCCTCGCGAAACGCGCCCAGCACCATGGATGCCTCACCGATGGCGGCCAGCCCCTTGCCGCGGACGTCGCCGATGATCACGCGGGTGCCACGCTCCGAGCGCGCGATCGCGAACAGGTCGCCGCCGATACGGGTCTCGTCCTCGGCCGCCAGGTACAGCCACGCCACCCGCAGCGGGCCGATCCGGCGGCGTGGCGGCCGCAGCAGTACGAGCTGCGCCGTCTCGGCCACCGACCGTGCCCGGTTCAGCTCACGACTGCGCCGCTCGCGCACGTGGCAGACGAAGACGACCAAGGCGGACAGCAGGGTCAAGCCGGCGATCTGCGAGAGGTGGTTGGTTGTGGTCAGTCCGCCGTGGAATACGGCGATGAGCACCTGGGCGGCCACAGCCAGTGCTCCGACGAGGGCGGTCAGTCGCGGCCCGGCCAGGGACGCGGTGAGGGCCGGCGCGATCACCAGCAGGGGGCCCAGGTGGACGTCCGGCGGGGAATGGACGTCCACCACCGTGATCACGACGATCAGCGCAAGGGGGATCGCCACCAGCCTGCGGCCCAGCTGCTGCTCCGGGAGGCGGTCCACCGGCACACGCCCCGCACCCATACATATCGGTATACACCCGCCTGTAATGCATGTCCCACAGCGAGATCTTCGCCTGGCGCCTACGTGGATGACCAGACGGCGAGGATCTTGGTGAGGCCGGCGGCGCCGAACACGGTGTCGGAACGCTTGGGGATGTCCGGCTCATCGGGGTCGAGGACGCCGGTGGTGCCCTGGGTTCGGACGCCAGTGGTGTCGCCGACGGCCCACACGGCGCCGGGACACACCTTGTCGCGGACGCCTTCGTCGAGCAGCATGCAGGAGATCTTGGTGTCGCCGGGAAGTGCGCGCTCAGCTGCCTGCATCGTCGCTGCCCTGGTTCTCGTTCTGGCTGTGAGCGATCCGCCAGAGCAGCAGGGCGACAGTGGCGCGTTGACGTCCGCCTGGTTTGGTGAGCGCGTATCCGAGCTGGGACGCGAGCCAGGTGAGGCGTTCCTGGAGAGTCGAATGGTGGACGTGCAGCAGTGCGGCGGCCTGCCGCAGGCTGGTCAGGTCGAGTACCGCTTGCAGGGTGTCGATCACCCAGGGGCGGGTGACCCGCACCTCGTCGAGGCGGAGTACGTCGCCGACGGCCCCTGCCTCCTGCGGAGTGATCCGCTCGGCGACGGCGGCCAGGGCTCCGAGGCTGTCGAACGCCACGACACTCGGACCGGGCCCGTCCACGCGGTCGGCCAGTTGCAGCGCGATGCGGGCCTGCTCCAGAGCGGTCGGCAGGTGCGCGGGCTCTTGCGCGACCGCCGTTCCGGCTCGCACATCCTGGGGTAGTGCCGGCGTGCCCCGGAGCAGTGTGACGACGTGCTTCCCGATCCGGGTGCCGTGTGGTGTCCAGGGTCCTGCCGAGTCGCTGACGACGACGGTCACGCTTCCGGAGAGTCCCAGCCTGCCGACGGCGTCATGACGGTCGGCCTCGGAGGCATCGGGATCACAGGCGATCCTCACCGCGGTGTCGGCTGAAGGAGGTGCCGAGTCCCTCGTGAGAGTCTGGACCGCCTTGGCCGAGCGTTCGAGGATGAGGGCATCGAGCGGCCCGTCCGTGCCGCTCCGCTCCAGCCACACCCACGAACCAGGCCGGCCCGGCACCGCAGCCCGGGCGCTGGCCTGTGAAGGACCCGTGTCGTCGGGCAGCGCGCGCCCGTCGGGGGCGAACCGACGGGTGAGCCCGCGACCGGCGTCGTGCAGGCCGGCGGCACACCCCGCCAGCGCGGCCGCGGCACGGACCACAGCCGCGAGCGGTGCCCGCTCCTCGACCAGGCCGTCGAAGTGATCGATGACGCCCAGCGCACTGGCCGCCGCGTCGTCGACGACTTCCAGCCTGCCGATGAGATCACGCACGCCAACCTCCAGCACCCACTGTCGCGCCGCCGAACGTGTCGCGGCCGGCCCGGCTTCTCAGAGCTCGATGGCTCGCCGTACGAATTCGTCGCGCGTCGCGTTGGAGGCCCGTGACACAGCCGCGTGGGCCGCCGCCCCGTCGAATCCGTGGAAACCGCCTCCCCACATGTGGAGGTCGACGCTCACACCCGCTTCGGACAGGCGCCGCGCATAGGTGAGGATCTCGTCGCGGAACGTTTCCGCCGAGCCGGTGTCGATGTAGGTGCGGGGGAGACCGCTCAGGTCTTCGGCGCGGGCCGGAGCCGCGTACGGCGACACGTCCGGTCCACCGCGCCGCTCACCCAGGAGGGCGGTCCAGCCGTACAGGTTGTCGTTGCGGTCCCAGATTCCCTCCCCGTCCAGCATGCGGCTGCTGTGCGTCTCGCAGCGGTCGTCGAGCATGGGGCACACCAGGATCTGGTGGCTGAGCTTGGGGAAGGCGCGGTCGCGGGCCATCAGCGCGGTGCCGGCGGCAAGACCGCCCCCGGCGCTCATGCCGGCGACGATCAGGCGCTCCGGATCGATGCCCAGCTCGGCCGCGTTCTTCGCCGTCCACACCAGCCCGGCGTAGCAGTCCTGCACCGGGGCGGGGTCGGGGTGCTCCGGGGCCAGCCGGTACTCGACCGACACCACGACCGCGCTGCCCTCGGCGACGTAGGGGAGCCATGCACCTACCCCGACCTGGCGGTCTCCGACGACCATCCCACCACCGTGAACGTAGTAGATGCCTGCCCTGGAACCGCCGTCCTCGAGAGGGCTGGCGATCAGCAGGGTGATGTCCGGCGCACCATCGGGCCCGGGAACCTGACGCTCCTCCACCCTCACCCTGCCGCCCGCTGTGAGGTCCTCCCGCTCCATTCCCGGAATTCCTTCGGCCATGAGCCGTCGGAGGGTCGGCAGGGACTCGTCCGACAAGGGCGCAACCACGCCGCGCATCGCCTCCTGGACGGGCGCGAGCTCCGGGTCGAACGGCGGGCGGGTCGTGACAGGACCGAGTGTGCCTGGCGTCGTCTGGTCGGCCATCGTTGGCTCCTTCGGGAACGCGGACGGGGAACGTACGGCCACCACTCTCGGGGCCGGGCTCCGGTGTAGGAACCCGCAGGTGGCGGGAACTGTTCCCACCCACCCCGCCAGATGGCGGGGCCCGGCTCCTTCTAGCGGACGACGAGGCGTTCCGCGGCCGGCCCGACGCGGGTGGCGAGCTCGCCCCGGCACCGCTGTGCTCATCCGGGTTGCCCCTACGCCGGCGGCGTAGCCCCGGCCGGTCCATCATGCGTCCGGAACTCAACACCGGCCTCGTTCAGGGCGCGGGTGAGGCGGGTGCGGATACGGGCGCTGCGTGGGCGACACGGGCGGAGGTGAAAGTCCGTCAATCCCACGCAGTGACGTCACTTCCCGTGAACATCTCCGCTGCCGTCGAGCGCCGAGCGACTCCCGAACTGCTCGCGTCCGACGGGTCCGGGGCGGTGAGCGGCGCAGTGCTCGACCTGAGTGCCGTGCACGGTCATCGATCAGCGATCTGTGTGGTGGGGCCAGCCCTACCTGAGATTGTCGTGGCAGCGGGATGGCTCGCGCGACGGGGTGATCGAGAGGATTGAGGTATCGCAGACCACGACCAATTTGGGCTGTGGAGCATCGAGACCTGACACGTGAAGGTGAGTTATGGCCAGCGTCGTCTACCCGGCTCAGCATGCCGCGAAGTACCCAAGGGCGCCGCTGATGACGGCGGGGGCCAGTGCGGGCTTCAACGCCCTCGCAGGCGTCTACAACTACAACGTCCCCAAAGGGACCACGATCAAGTACTCGGCCATCAAGACCTTTGAGCACATGGGAGCGCCGGCGGCCTCCGGCAGGTTCCCGGTGGTGCTGTACTCGCCGGGCCTGGGGGACGTGCGGTCGTGGGACTCGGTGCTCGTCGACCAGTTGGCGAGCGAGGGATACGTCGTGGTGACCATCGACCCGACGTACGACGCCTCCGCGGTCGAGTTCCCCGGCGGCCGGGTCGCGTCGAGCCGGCTCCTCCAGATGGACGCGCAGGCGGTCGCGGACGGGACGGAGACCCAGTTCCTTGAGACGGTTGTGCTTGGCACCCGGGTCGCGGACACGAAGTTCGTGCTCGACTCGCTGACGCGGCTCGCCGACGGCCGGGACCCCGACGCCGAGCACGCGCCGCTGCCCGCCGGACTCGGGTCGGCACTCGACCTCGGCCGAGTCGCCATGTTCGGCCACTCGGGCGGCGGCTTCACCACGCTCGAGGCCATGTACGAAGACCCGCGGATCAAGGCGGGGATCAACATGGACGGGACGCTCGAGTACGTCTTCGGCGCGCCGACGGACACGAACTTCTCACCCGTCGCTCAGCACGGACTGGGCAAGCCCTTCCTGATCCTCTCCAGCGACGCCACGGACGCGTGCACGGCCGCTGACGACCCGTCGTGCGCCGCGGTGCTGGCGCACAGCACTGGCCGGCACGCCGACATCACGCTGCGGGGGACGCGGCACGGCTCCTTGACCGACGCCGAGGTGCTGATGCCGCAGCTGAGCGGGGTGATGACGCCCGAGGAGATCGCCTCGGACACCGGTACCGCGCCGACCTCCGACGTCATGGCGAAGGAGGAGTTGTTCGTATCCGGGTTCTTCGATACGACCCTGTCATGCCGTGACACTCCAGGTGCCGGCGCTGGATCTTAGGAGAGGATCAGCGCCGTCGCCTGAACCACCCTCAGAACCCACGGCCCGGGCGACCAGGTCGGTCGGCGGCTCGGTGACGGCCGACTGGGCGAACATGGCGAGGACCTTGCGGAAGGCGGGACGTCGGCGAGCGCAGCGGGCATCCGGCGAGATGGACCGTGAACTCCGCGAACTCCCGCCCGTCCACGGCGTTGAGGGCGTACGCGCCGACGAACGCGTGCTCGTCCTTGACGGGCTCGGACATGTGTCCGTTCAGGCCGAGGTCGCGGGTCACCGCGGAAACCTCCGGAAGCGCATCCGCCCGCGCTCGGGAGCACGTCATCGGCGTGGATCCGGCCGATCGGGCGGTCGGTGCCGTCGACCACCAGAAGTGAGGGGGCGCGCGAGTCGACCAGCTGGTCTGCGGCCTCGGGCAGCGAGGTGTCGGGGCGAGCAGGCAAAGGCTTGCTGAAGGACCTGTGGACCCACTGACGTCCATGTGTACGCCGCCGCATGCCTCAGCAACAGCCAGACTTGAGGGCAGAACCGTCTGATCGATGACCCATCCGGTCACGTGGTTCACCTGCTCGTGCCGATTGCCGCCGCGGTGAACGCCAGGGCCTCCACATCCGTAGGCCACTACGGCGGTACGGCGTACAACAGCCGATCGCCAGTTCTTTGATCGCTGCTCAACAAAGGGGTCCCATGAAACACCGCCGACCGCGCCACCGTCGCAGAGTGATCGCCAGAGCGGTCGGTACGGCCGGTACGCTGGCCATCGCCCTGGGTGCGGGGATGACGCCGGCGATGGCCGCCGGGAAGACGGCCAACAAGCCCACCGCCACCGGGTTCTCGCCCGACCAGTCCGACCAGTCCGACCGGGACGACGCGCCCTGGGCGCCACAGCACGACGAGGTGCCCAAGCAGCACAAGGCCGTACACCCTGAGGCCCTCACGTCCGGCCGCACGGGCACGTCCGCTCTCCAGCTCAGTCTGCCCGCACCGACCGGGCACCACGGCGTGGGCACGTTCAGCCTGCACCTCGTCGACAAGTCCCGCACGGACCCGTACGTGCCCGGCAACAAGCCGCGCGAGTTGATGGTGTCGTTCTGGTACCCGGCCGCCTCCACCCGCGGTCACTACGCGGCGCCGTGGATGCCGGCAGCCTCAGGTGCCCACTTCCTCGCCTCCCAGGGCCTGACGCCACAACAGGTGACGTTGCCGAAGACCGCGGGCCATGTCCTCGCCCCGGTCGACACCAAGCTCGGCAAGCTGCCCGTCCTGCTGTACTCCAGCGGGCTGCACTCGGACCGTGCGAGAGGCACCGTGCTCGCCGAGGACCTCGCCAGCCGCGGCTACCTCGTCGTCACCGTCGACCACACCCACGACGCCAACGAGGTGCAGTTCCCCGACGGACGGGTCGAGGTCAACACCATGCCGGCCGGCGCGCACTCCTCCGACACGCTCAACGTGCGCGCTGCCGACATCCACTTCGTCATCGACCAGCTCGCCACGATCGCCAAGGGCGGCAACCCGGACGTCGACCACGCCAGGCTCCCCACCGGGCTGTCGCACGCCGTGGACATGTCCCGCATCGGGATGTTCGGCGCTTCGCTCGGCGGCGCGGCGGTCGACACCGCCATGCAACTCGACCACCGCATCGCCGCAGGCGCCAATCTGGACGGCCAGTTCTTCGGCCCGGCACCGGGCAAGAACCTGGACCGCCCCTTCATGCTGTTCAGCTCCGGAACCCACAACCGCAACGACGACGGGTCGTGGCGCACGCTGTGGTCGCATCTGAAGGGATACCGGGTCGACATCCAGCTCCACGGCGCGGCGCACGTGTCGTTCGTCGACGACGAGGCGATGGCGCCCCAGGAGGCAAGCCTGCTCAGACTCACGCCGGCCCAGCTCCAGCAGGTGTACGGCACCATCGACCCCAACCGTGCGATCGAGATCCAGCGCGTCTACCTCGCCGCTTTCTTCGACCAGGAACTGCGCCACCGGCACAGCACCCTGCTCGACGGCCCCGACAAGAAATACCCGGAGATCTCCTTCGTCCGCTGACCAGGTCCTCCGAAGGGCCGGCCCTGAGCTCTCTGTGCCCGGACATATTCAAGTTCAACGGCAAAGGAGGCCGGGCGGCCCTCCCAGGGGAGGTGCTGACGACCCGCTGGCCCGATCCGGCCGACGCGGGCGTCAACCTCGGGATGCCCAGCACCAACTGATCGTCTTGCCGCGGCTGGCACCGGGACGGACGCGGGCGTCGCGAACGTCCGGCCGTTGGGATCCCTTGGCCGAGATTTTCGGTAGGGGCGGGTGCTGGACGGCCGCGCCGGGCACTTTCCGGGGCGGCCGCGTGCGGGTTTCGGCAGCGCCGGTCTGTTCCGGCGGCGCGCCGACTCCTCGAGCCGTTCGACCAGTTCCGCAGCCATGGCCTTGATCGTTTCGGCCGCCGCCGCTCGCAGAGGGTTCGGTGGCCGCTGTGCACGCGTGAACGCGCACATGCTGCTCTGCATGGGCTTGTCGACGAAGGAGATCCATGCCCTGCTCACGAAGTGCTGTCCGCCGCGTCAACGCCCGGACCACTTGCATGCGGCTGGTGTCTGAGTTGGCAGTTTCGGGCTCAGACAGGTCGTTGGCGGGCTGCGAGGAGGGCGGCATCGTCCTCGCGAACGCCGATCGCCAATTGCGCACCGCTTTCGGGACCTTCACGGTCAGCGCACCGTCACGGAGCGTGGCGCCGATCACTTCGGTGTTGATTTCCCCAGACAGCATCGTCCGGCATGCGAATCGCCCCGAGCGCCTCATGGCCCCGCGCATGGTGCCGGTCCGCTCCCGTTCCTTGATCTCGCCCTGAAGCGCGTCGGCTTGCCGGCTCCGTGCGGTGCGCGCAGCCTGGGCGTTGTGACGCTCTCCCACGGCACGCTGGCGCACCGGCTCATCGCCGACCATCTCGTCGACGGCGTGATGGAGCCGGGCCGGGAGATCGGTCTGCGCATCGACCAGACCCTCACCCAGGACGCCACCGGCACCCTGGTGATGCAGGAGCTGGAGGCCCTCGGCCTGGACCGGGTCCGTACCGAGGTCAGCGTCCAGTACGTCGACCACAACCTGCTCCAGGCGGACGAACGCAACGCCGAGGACCACGCCTTCCTCCGTTCCGCCTGCCGCCGCTTCGGCATCTGGTACTCCAAGCCCGGCAACGGCGTCTCCCACCCCACCCACATGCAACGCTTCGGCATCCCCGGCAAGACGCTCGCCGGATCCGACTCGCACACCTGCGCCGCCGGATCGCTCGGCATGCTCGCCATCGGCACCGGAGGCCTGGAGGTCGCGCTCGCCATGGCCGGACGGCCCCTGCACGTGACCATGCCGGAGATCTGGGGCATCCACCTGACCGGCGAGTTGCCCGAGTGGGTGAGCGCCAAGGACGTGGTGCTGGAGCTGCTGCGACGCCACGGCGTCAAAGGGGCGGTCAACCGGATCCTGGAGTACCACGGACCGGGGCTTGAGCACCTGACCGCGATGGACCGGCATGTCATCGCCAACATGGGCGCCGAGCTGGGCGCGACCACCTCGGTCTTCCCCTCCGACGCGGCGGTGCGCGACTTCCTGCGTGCCGAGGACCGGGAAGCCGACTACCAGGAGCGCGCCGCCGACCCGGACGCCGTCTACGACCTCACCGACGAGATCGACCTGGCCACGCTGGAACCGCTCATCGCCCGGCCCACCTCGCCCGGCAACGTCGTACCGGTGCGCGAGGTCGCGGGCGAGCCGATCGGGCAGGCAGTCATCGGTTCCTCCGCCAACCCGGGACTGCGTGACTTCGCCGTCGCCGCCGCGATCGTCGCCGGCCGCCAGACCCACCCGGACGTCAGCTTCGACCTCAACCCCACCTCCCGCGAGATCCTCGCCGACCTGACCAAGACGGGCTCCACGTTCGACCTGATCGCCGCCGGGGCCCGCATCCATCAGGCCGGTTGCCTGGGCTGCATCGGCATGGGCCAGGCCCCTGCCCCCGGCCGGAACAGTCTGCGCACGTTCCCGCGCAACTTCCCCGGCCGCTCAGGCACCGAGCAGGACGCCGTCTGGCTGTGTTCCCCGGAGACCGCCGCCGCATCCGCCCTCACCGGCGAGATCACCGACCCCCGCGACTGGGCGGCCACGGAAGGCGTGCCGTACCCGGACCTGCTGCTGCCCGAGCACGCATCGGTCAACCGCGCCATGCTGGAGCCCCCGCTGCCGTCCGAGGAGGCGTCCCGGATCGAGTTGGAGCGCGGCCCGAACATCTCCGGGCTGCCCGACTTCGATCCACTGCCGGAGGTGCTGGAGGGCCCGGTTCTGCTCAAGTGCGGGGACAACGTCTCCACCGACGAGATCTCCCCGGCCGGCGCGAAAGCACTGCCCTACCGCTCCAACATCCCCAAGCTCGCCGAGTTCACCTTCACCAGGATCGATCCCGACTACCCCCGGCGCGCCGCCGACCTGGCCACCGACCGCTGGCCAGGCGTGCACTTCGTCATCGGAGGGGAGAACTACGGCCAGGGCTCCTCCCGCGAGCATGCCGCCATCACCCCACGCCACCTCGGGCTGCGCGCCGTGGTCGCCAAGTCCTACGCCCGCATCCACTGGCAGAACCTGACCAACTTCGGCGTCCTGCCGTTGGAGTTCACCGACCCGGGCGACTACGACCGCATCGGCACCGGCGACCGGCTACGCCTGGAGAACCTCCACACGGTCCTGGCACCCGGGGCCGAGCCCCTGCTGCGACTGCACAACACCACCAAGGACGAGACCTACGAGGTACGCCACAGCCTCTCCGACGGCCGCCGGCGCACCGTAATCGCCGGGGGCACCATCGCGGCCCTCGCTCGCGAGGAGCAGCAGAACCGGTGACCCGGCTGCCCTGCATACCGCACCGTCTGGCGGGCCAGGAGCGTGCGCGTCACCCCGATCACTCCTCGGGGGCTCCTTCGTCCACCCGGTACGTCCTGGTCCATGTGGCACCGCAGCGGCAGCGGGACAACTCGATCAATTCGCCGCCATCAGTCACACTCAGGCCGTCCCAGATGCGGACGTGAACGTGCTCACCCATAGCAACTCCTCCGATTGGCGGAATGCTATTCAGCGGGCTGTCGAATGGGACAGAGTCGCCCACATGGTGAGATTCGTGCCCTGACCTGGCCGCGGGCTGCGCAAGGGCCGGTGCGGCCATACGGAGTGGGCCGTGCCCGCGATCACCGCTGCGCCTCCGACTCGTCCAGTGCCGCTGTCGGAGACCGTGACGCCTTGCTGGGGACCGCTGTCACTCGGTGAGGGATCCGTGGGCCGGCGAGCGGCGCTCGTTGGTCGCCGCGCGGGCGACGGGCGGCAGGTAGTCCCGCACCAGGGTGCGGCGCCACCAGGCGCCGGTCCGGCGGAGTTCTGGCCATGTGGTGAAGCGGTAGGCGTAGAGGCGGGCGCGCAGGAAGGCGGGCGGGGCGGTGGGGAAGGGATTGCGGCGCAGGAGCCGCAGGGTGGCGGTGTCGTTGTCCAGGAGGCGGACGAGCAGGGTCACGAACCATTCGGCGGCGTACGCGGGCGAGAGCGCCGCGAACCACATCAGCCAGTCCAGTCGCAGGTGGTACGGCGCCACCTGCGGCGGCAGCCTCCGTCTGTCGCCCGGCTTGCCCCTGAACTCGTACTCTTTCCACCGCGTCTGATCAGTGAGGTCCGGCTCGTCGGTGCCCTCGATCACCACCTCGTAGCGGACGCGGCTGACGCTGCCGAACGCCCCATAGGTGTTGACCAGGTGCAGTGGGTTGAAGGAGGCGTTCATCCGCTGGTCGCGGGAGAAGAGGTTGCGGACGGGCCAGTAGCTGAGGACGGTGACCAGGGCGGTCACGGCCAGCACCAGGCCCGCGTACCAGGCGGGCGTTGCGCTGAAGGCCGGTGGCTGCCCGGGCAGGGGCAGGAGGTGAGCGGCGCGTACGTCGTCGATCGCGGACACGGCGAGCAGGATCGCCAGCCAGTTCAGCCAGGCGAAGTTGCCCGACGCCACCAGCCACAACTGGGTGACGACGATGAAGGCCGCCGCCCAGTCGGCCACCGGCTGCGGGGCGAACAGGGCCAGTGGGGCGCCCAACTGCGCGAGGTGGTTGGCCGCGACCTCCGCCCGGTGCACCGGCCGGGGCAGGTGGTGGAAGAACCAGCTGAGAGGACCCGGCATCGGCTGGGTCTCGTGGTGGTAGTACAGGCAGGTCAGGTCACGCCAGCAGCGGTCGCCGCGCAGCTTGATCAGCCCCGCGCCGAACTCCAGCCGGAACAGCAGCCAGATCAGCAGCCCGAGCACGAGCACCGGCGGGGCGACCTCGTCGTTGCCGAGGAAGATCGCGAGGAAACCGGCCTCCAGCAGGAGCATCTCCCACATGAAGGCGTACCAGGCCTGCCCCACGTTGACGACGGACACATACATCGCCCACAGGGCGAACCACATCAGCATCGCGGCCCACAGCGGCACCAGGTCCGCCGCGCCCGCCGCGACAGCGGCGGACAGGGCCGCGCCGGTCCAGACGATGATGGCGAAGAAGCGGTCCGAGTAGTGCCACTGGAAGATGCTCGGTGCCCGCCGGAAAGGCACGGATGCCACGAACCGCGGCACGGGCAGCAGTCCCTGCTCGCCGATCAGAGCCCGGAACTGCAGGGCGGAGCTGACGAACGCCACACCGTAGAGCACGGCGAGGCCTCGCTGGAAGACGAGCCTGCTCAACCAGTAGTCGGCGTTGGCGAACCACTCCATGGTCGGCTCCTCCAGGCGGCGTCGATCCTCGGCGAGCCCGCGGCTGTCCCGCTGGCCGCGGACGGCCGGATCGGAGCCGGGCAATCCCCGTGTCTGCCTGCGAGGAGACCACAGCCTGCGTACGGCCGTGTGGATCACCGTCGCTTCACCGAGGGCCCGGCCGCTCGCGCGTCGGGCTCGGGCTGGGGATGACCGCTCGCCTGCAGGAGGGGCGCGGTGTGGCGCTCGGGACGGTGGGCCCCCTCGGCGGGGACGCGGGTGCGAAGGGTATCCGCGTCGCCGGGCAGGGGAATGGGGCGGCGGGCCACGAGTCTGCCGACCCAGCGCCGGCCACAGTGTTCGCAGGGCGGGGCACCGGCCGGGGTGTAGGGGGAGGGGACCGCCGTGTTGTCCCGGTAGAAGTACTCCCACTCGGCGTCGAGAGCGTCCCGGTAGCGTTGGACGTCGTAGTCGACGCTCCAGCGGTGCCAGCATGCGCCGCAGGTGAACTCGACACGTTCGAGGGCAAGTTCGGTGATCACGGCACGGCACCTCCAGTCGGCTCGGCGGGGACGGCTCGGGCGCGGCGAGGGCTGCGGCGAGCGTGGGGTAGACGGGCATGACCCGGGTGATTTTGCCGACCGCCGCACCGACGGCGCTGCAGTGGTGCGGCGGCCTCACCGCGTGTCCTGGGTACCTGTCAGTGCATCCCTCCTCTCTGCCGCTCATCTCTTCGATGCGGTCAGCTCTCGATCTGCTTGGCCTCTGCGTCTCCCCGGCTGATCTCGATGCGGCGCGGCTTGGCCTGCTCCGTCACCGGGATGTGCAGCGTGAGCACACCGGCGTCGTAGCTCGCGCTGATCTTCTCCAGGTCGAGCGAGTCGCCCAGGAAGAGCTGGCGGCTGAAGACACCGTGCGGCCGCTCCGCTACGAGCAGATCGACCTCCTTGGCGTCCGGGCCGGACCGTTCCGCCCGTACGGTCAGGACGTTGCGCTCCACGTTGAGATCGACGCTGTCCGGGTCGACGCCGGGCAGGTCGAAGTGGGCGACGAAGGCGTCCCCGCTCTGGTAGGCGTCCATCGGCATGGCGGCCGGCCGGGCGAGAGTGCCGAACATCTGCTGGGTGAGTCGGTCGAGGTCCCGGAAGGGGTCCGTTCGGATGAGCACCATTGTTCAGCTCCTTTCGCTGTTCAGCTCCTTTCGTCTGGTGGGATCCGGTTCGTTGGCGGCTTGCCGGTCCGGGCTCCGGGAGCCCGGATTGCCTTTGCCACCCCTATACCTCGTTCCGGTCATACTTGACAAGAGGGAGCTCAAGTTTTATTCAGGCTTGTAGGCAAGTGGATCCGAAACCGCAGCTCACAGCATGTGGGAGGTGGCCTGGATGGAGGTGCCGGACCTGTATGCAGTGCTGGGGGTGGAGCCCTCGGCCACGGTGGAGACGATCATCTCCGCCTTCCGGCGTCAGGTGCGGGAACTGCGCCCCGACACCCGGGTGGATGCCGTCACGGCGGAACGGTTCGTGCGGCTGCGCTCGGCGTACGAGACACTGCGGGACCCCGTGCAGCGCGCGGCCTACGACCAGGCGTACGAGCGGACGTACCGCACCCCGGTCGAACCCCCGCAGGCCCCGGCGCCGCCCCGGCCGCCCCACAGGTTCGTCGTCGTACTCGGCACCACAGCCCCTGAACCGCCACTGCGCGCGGGACCGGTCCGATGGGAACCTCGCGGATGAACAGGACTCCTGCGGGCCGGGCCTCCAATGTCGCTCTTGGCGCGGCCCGTCGGAGCAGCGGCCATTCTCCTCCTCGCCCGTATTAGGACGTCGAGGTCAAGGCGGCCTGGAACGCCTTCATGCACAGGAAACAGTGCTTGTCCGTTGGCGCCTGCCCGCTGAGCTCCTCAGCCTTCTCCACCCCGCATAGCGTGAGGTTCTTGTCTGCCGTCAGCACATGCCACATCGCCTCTCCCGAGGTGTCCGTGCCGCACCACATTTCGTGCATTGTCGGCTCCCTCCTCAGGAACGCACATCGCTTCCATCCCAGCACGGCTCCACCGGGCCGACGCCTTGTGGCAGCCATGCGAGTGACGTGAGCGGGACGTGCACTGGCGCTGGCGCGAAATGATGCCCGCTCTTCCCCAGGTTCGTGCCTGAGGCCCCAACACCCCAGCTCGGTAGGCTCTGTACATGACCGAGAATGAGATCCAGCTCAAGGCCATCGCCGCGCTCACAGCCCTGCGCGGTGGTGTGGGCGGGGATTACGTCTCGGAACTTCTCAGCGAGGTGATTCCCACCCACTTCGCCGTGCCCGCCGAGGCAGGACCGCAAGAGGTGGGGCTTTCGGTACTGAGTCAGCTCTCCCAGCCGTTGAGCGCGCTGATCACCGGATTTGTGCTCGCCTTCCAGGCAGTCGCCGACGCCTACGACCAGACCGAATCCGCCACCTCGACGGAGGAGATCCTGCAGGCACTGGCTCTCGAACTCGCCCGCGACACCGAGTGATCGGCCGCTGGGCGGAGCCCGCGGCATGATTCGGGAGGAGCGGACTGTTGGTGGAGCGTGTCTACGACTACGTCCCCGGCAAGGCCGACGGTGCGGTCACGCGGCGGGCTGACCAGCCGGTGGACGCGGCCGTCACCACAGGTGCCGAACTGGTCGCCGTCCCCCGCGCGGATATGCCCTTGGCAGACGGGATCGGCGTGCTGCTGCGCTACTGACTGCAGAGAGCTCGGTCAGGCAGCCGGTTGGAGGAGGAGCGTGCGGATGTCGTGCGGGAGTTGCTCCAGCGCCGACTCCAGTTGTCCGGGCGACACGTGGTCGCGTACGACGGCAGTGACGGCGGGAACGATCCGGGGTACGTCTTCGGCAGCGACCTTCGCTTCCTCGACGAAGCGGTTCACGTAGCCCTCGCGGTCGTACTTGATCGGAACGGCGCTGGGATCCCAGCCGTCGTAGTAGGCGCCCCGCAGCAGATCGGGGAGCTGCGCGGCGAAGTGGGCGGCCACATCGACGGTGACCCGGTCGCGCAACGTGTGCAGCCAGGTGCGAAGCACCCGGTGGGCGAGGTGGCGGTCCTCGGTTCCAAGGGCTTCGGACACCGCTTTCAGCCAGATGTTGGCGGTGTGAATGGCGTGCTCGAAGTCCGGCGGATGTGTAGTAGGCATAGGTCTTGTCCTTCGAATCTTCCGTGGCACCCGTGCGTTTCCGGGGTGGTCACGCTCCGCATGCGAGTTTCCAGGCCAGGGCGCACGAAACCGGCAGGCAGCCGCGCCGCACACGCTTCGGTCCGTGACACGCGGAAACCCGCCAGGCAGGGCAATGCGGTACCGGAGTGGAGCCGAGGAGGCGGCCTGATGTCCGATGCGACGACCACCGATCTGTACGAAGTGACGATGGCCATGGCGTATCTGCGCGAGGGGATGACCGGCCCGGCGACGTTCAGCCTCTTCGTCCGCGACCTGCCTGCTGACCGTGGCTTCCTGGTTGCCGCCGGGCTGGAGTCGGCCCTGGACTACCTGGCGGACCTGCTCGTCGGCCCGGAGGACGTCGATGCCTTCGCCGCCGCTCTGCACCGGCCGCGGCGGGATCTTCAGGCCCTGCTCGGCCTGGAGTTCACAGGAGATGTGCGGGCGGTGCCGGAGGGACGGATCGTGCTCGCGGGAGAGCCCCTGCTGGAGGTGACCGCGCCTCTTCCGCAGGCGCAGCTGGCCGAGACGTACGTACTCAACCAGCTCAGTCACCAGACCGCGATCGCTTCGAAGGCCGCGCGCTGCGTCCTTGCGGCAGCCGGGCATCCGGTCGTGGACTTCTCCCTTCGCCGGACCCACGGCCCGCAGGCCGGGTTCCAGGCCGCCCGCCTGGGCGCGCTGGCCGGCTTCGCAGGGACCAGCAACGTGGCCGCGGCCACGGCCCTGGGGATACCCGCCGTCGGGACGATGGCCCACTCCTTCGTGGAGGCGTTCCCCACCGAGGAGCAGGCGTTCCGCGCGTTCGCACGGTCCCATCCCGGCCCGGCGACCTTGCTGGTGGACACCTACGACACCGAGGAAGGCGTCCGTGTCGCGGCGCGCGTCCTACGGGACCTGGACCGCGGGCCCGGCTCGGCCGTACGACTGGACAGCGGCGACCTCAAGGCCCTGGCGGAGCGGGCACGCGCCATCCTCGACGGCACGGGCCTGCCGGACGTACAGATCACCGTCAGCGGCAGTCTCGACGAGTACGCCGTCGACGACCTGGTCCGCTCCGGAGCATCGATCGACACCTACGCGGTCGGCACCCGGGTCGGAGTCTCGGCCGACGCGCCCTACCTGGACTCCGCCTACAAGCTGGTGCAGTACGACGGCCGCCCGGTGATGAAGCTGTCCTCGGCGAAGGCGACCGCGCCAGGTCCGAAGCAGGTCTTCCGCCGCCCCGGGTGCGCCGACGTGATCGCTCTCGCCGACGAGCAGCCACCCGAGGACGGCAGGCCGGTGCTGGAGACGGTGATGCGGAACGGGCAGCGTACCGGCAGCAGGCCGACCCTCGACGAATGCCGGGAGAGGCTGGCCGCAGACCTCGCCGAGCTGCCGCCCGAGGCCCGCCGGATCAGAGCCCCCGCAGCGCCCCGTGCGACGGCCTCCGAGCGGCTGAGCACACTCGCGTCACAGGTCCGGCGCCGCATCAGGGCGGAGACATCGGCCCGCACGGCGTAACGCCCTGGTCGTGGCCGTACGGCGCCGGCGTCTCGCTCGTCGCGCACGCCGGCGGCGCTCGGTGCCTGGCCTGCTCGGGCACTGCTCTGCCAACAGATGCGAGGAGCAGTTGCGGGCCGGGCAGACAACGCCTATGTAGGGCAACGGAGTTCAGCGTGACGACGGCGCTGTCCTGGGCCCGCACCCCGTGGTGTCGTCGAGAAGAGCCAGGCGATGATCCGGGGGCACCATCACGGAGGTCAGTCGTGGTCCTCCGCCGGCAGTTGTCCGGCCTGCCGTACGCTGACCAGCCCCACTGACGCGCGGGTTTTTGCGGCGAGAGCCTCCGTCGTGGCAACCTCCCGGGCCGGCGGGGGCTGCTCGGCCCAGACGGTCTTGCCGGTGGACGTGTGCCGGGTGCCCCAGCGTTCGGCGAGCTGCCCCACCAGGAAGAGGCCTCGGCCGCCCTCCTCCAGAGCACGGGCCCGGCGCGGGTGCGGGGTGGTACTGCTGGCGTCGGAGACCTCGCAGATCAGGGCGGTGTCGTGGATGAGCCGCAGCTGAATCGGGGGGTGGGCGTGGCGCAGGGCGTTGGTGACCAGTTCGCTGACGATCAGCTCGGTGGTGGCACTGGCGTCCTGGAGCCCCCAGACCGAGAGCTGGCGCGCGGCCCGCCGGCGTGCGGTGGCGACGATGGCCGGATCCGCGGGCAGGTTCCAGGAGGCCACGTGGGAGGCGCCCATGATGTGGGTGCGGGCGACGAGCAGGGCGACGTCGTCGTCCGGCCGATCAGGAAGGAGCGCCTTGATGACATGGTTGCAGGCGGTCTCCAGCGTGGGCGAGGGCCGGGTCAGGGCTTTCAGCAGAAGCTGCTGTCCGGTGGCGATGTCGCGGTGGCGGGTTTCGACCAGTCCGTCGGTGTAGAGAACGAGCACGCTGTCTTCGGGCAGCCTGGTGTCGGTCGCTTCGAACGGCAGACCGCCCACGCCCAGCGGTGGCCCGGGCGCCACGGTGAGGAAGCGGGTCCTGCCGTCGGGGGTGACGAGGGCCGGGGCGAGGTGGCCGGCGCTGGCCATGGTGCAGTGACCGGAGACCGGGTCGTAGACCGCGTACAGGCAGGTGGCACCGACCTCACCGACCGATTCGATGCCTTCCTCGATCTCTTCGAGGATGAGGTCGTCGAGCTGGGTCAGCAGCTCCTCGGGGGAGAGGTCGACATCGGCGAGGGTACGAACCGCGGTGCGCAGCCGCCCCATGGCGGCAGAGGCATGGATGCCATGGCCCACGACATCGCCGACGACCAGTGCCACCCGGGCTCCTGAGAGCGGGATGACATCGAACCAGTCGCCGCCCACACCGGCCTGGGGATCGGCCGGCAGATAGCGGCTTCCGGTCTCCACCGCCAGCCGGGCCGGGCGGTGATGCGAGAGCAGGCTGCGCTGCAGAACCAGGTCGGCGGCGTCGCCCTCCTGCGGGAGATCGGCTTGGAGGAACCACTGGATGTGTTGCTCGGCGTCCATCAGCGGGCAGACCCAAAGGTCGGCTTCGACCCGACGCCCGCCCTGGTCCCGCAGCGTCACCCGTCCCGTCCACGCCTGCCGCCGGGCCAGGCTCTGCCTGGCTGCTTCGGGCAGGTCGGCGGCCAACAGATCCGACGCCCGACGTCCCACGATCTCCCCCGGCGCGTAGCCCAGCAGCAGCCGGGCACCCCGGCTCCAGGCGGTCACGACGCCCTGTGCGTCAACGGCCACCACGGCTGACTCTCGCACCCGCGGAATGCCATACGTACGCATCGACCTCAGCCCCCGCACGTGCCCCGCACGTGCCCGGCGGTTCGGCGAACCCTCACGACAACACCGTCCGGCCTCTGAACATTCCCCCGACAGGCCGCAGCCCCTGCTGTCGCCCGTGCGCGCCGGTGGGCTGGAACTGTCGGCCGACTCCGCGGCCGACCGTGGTCATGGACGCACCCGCGGCGCGACACGGTTCGGACACTGGAGTTCCGTCTTCGGCGCGCCGTGCTGGGCGAGCCTCACCAGCCGAGACCTCGCGACCTCGCACATGGCCGTCGGCGGGGCAACAGACAGGGTTGAGTCGCCCGGTTCAGCAGGGGCGCGCACCATGGGAAGTGACCCGCATGGCCCACTCGCCGGAGGTGAACCGCCATGACGCTGCCCGTACGACACCGGCCCGGCAGCCTGCTGGAGAGGTCGTTCCCCGGCTTCCGATGGGGTGAGCCCATCGCCGCCGAATTCGAGGATCTGTTTGAGCGCATGAATCGGCTGCTGGAAGGCGCCACCACTGCCGGTCCCGCCGCGCTGGCCTGGTCTCCGGCGGCCGACATGTGCGAGACCGACAACGCCTACGTCATCGAGGCGGAACTACCCGGGATCAAGCGCGACGACATCAACATCGAGATGAGCGAGCGTGAACTGCGTATCACCGGGGAGTACAAGGAGCGGGAGCGCGAAGGCGTCCTGCGCCGCAGCACCCGCCGCACCGGCAGCTTCGAGTACCAGGCCCTCCTGCCCGCCGATGTCAGGGCGGAGAAGGTCAGCGCCACCCTTCACGACGGCGTCCTGACCGTCACCGTGCCCAAGGCACAGGCCACCAAGCCACGGCACATCGAGATCACAGAGTCCTGACACCTGGTTTCCTGACACCTTCGTCAGTCGACGTTCTTGGATTCGACGCGTCCTATCGGATCGGGGCCGGTCGTCAGTGCCTCGCACTCGGCCTGCCACGTGGGGGCACCGGGGTGAAGCCGGGTGTGGAGGTAGGCCGCGGTGAGCCGGGCGAGGGCGGCGACTCGTGCGGGGTTCTCGTCGGTGGTCTCGGCGGCGTCGTAGCCGGCGATCCCGCCGAGCCCGTGCTCCGCGCCGAACAGGGTGAGCAGGGTCTTGGGTCCGGGGGCGAGGGTGTAGGGGTCGGCGTGCCAGTCCGGCCCCATGTCCGTGAAGTGCCTGGAGTCGTCCTGGTCGCCGGCGACGACCAGCGTGGGTGTGGTCATGGTGGAGAAGTCGATGGTCCGGAAGACCGGCAGCGCGTCGGCCATCGGTCCGTTGAGGACGTCACCCCGGCCGGGCGCGGCGAGCAGCACGCCCGCCTTGATCCGCGGTTCGAGAAGACTCACCTCCGCCCCCTCGTCGGGGTCGGTGACCCGGGCACCGAGCAGGAGGCTGGAGGTGAAGCCGCCGAACGAGTGCCCGGCAACGGCGACCCTGGTGTGGTCGATCCGCCCGGAGAGCCACGGCACGGCCTTCTCGATCAGGTCGAGTCGATCGAGGATGTGCGACATGTCCTCGGAGCGCGAGCGCCAGAAGAAGGGCGCCCCGGGGGCGTCGGCGACCAGGTGGCTCAGCGTCCTGGAGGTGAGGTGGGTTGGCTGGATGACCACGAATCCGTGGGCGGCCCAGAAGTTGACGAGCGGCGCGTAGCCGTTGAGCGAGGAGAGGTTGTTCGAGGGGCCGTGGCCGTGAGAGAGCAGGATGACGGCAAGTCCGGTTCCGCTCGCGGGTGCGGAGACGCGTATCTGAAGGTCCACGGGACGTCCGGGCACGGAAAGGACTACGGGACTGAAGGACGCGACCGGGACGGGCGTGCCGAAGGCGTCGGCGCCGGTGGCAGTGGATGTGCTCACGATGTGGGTTCCCTTTCGGTGGCACCTGCTGTCCGCCGGTCTCCAGCGACCGGCGACGGGCAAGGTGGTCAGGAGCGTCCTGCTTCGACTAACCTGAAGCGGAGCATCGCTCCACTTATTATCCGGAGCGGCGCTCCGTTTTGTCAATCGGTGTGGAGGAGTGCGCGATGGTCACCGACACCCCTACTGGGCAGTCGCCGTCCCGAGGCAAGCGGGCCGACGCACAGCGCAACCGGCAGACGGTGCTCACCGCCGCCGCCGAGGTGTTCGTCACCTCCGGCGTCGACGCGCCGATCCGTCAGATCGCGGCCCGAGCGGGCGTCGGGATGGGCACGATCTATCGCCACTTCCCGACCCGGGCGGATCTCGTCACGGCCGTCTACCGCCATCAGATCGAGGCATGCGCCGAGGCCGGCCCGAACCTGCTGGCCAGTGTCGACTCCCCGCTCGACGCGCTGCGCCGGTGGATTGACCTTTTCGTCGACTTCCTCGTCACCAAGCATGGGCTCGCCGACGCCCTGCAGTCCGACCACGACCGCTTCGCCGCGCTGCACGCCTACTTCCTCGACCGCCTGCTGCCCGTCTGCGCCCAACTTCTCGACGCCGCGGTCGAGGCCGGTGAGATCAAGCCCGTTACGCAGCCGTACGAGTTGATGCGCGGCATCGGCAACCTCTGCATCGGACGTGACGACGACCCCCGCTACGACCCCCGACGCCTGATCGCTCTCCTGCTCCAGGGACTGCAGCGACCTCACGCGTCCTGATGCCGACGAGCGGGCATCGCGACCTGGTCCCTCCGCGCTTCCACGCGATCGTGCTGGACCTCCACCATGTCCCGCCTTCCGGCCCGGGGCGTCGGACACACACAGGGGGAGCGCCCCGGTGCACTCGGTCGCCTCGCACCAGAGCTGCACGTGCCGGAGCAGACGTGCCGGGTGCCTCGTCTGCGTCCCGCGACACCCGCTTGATTCGCCGGCACCGCGATCGCCGCGCAGGCGGGATCGGTGCGGTGGACCTACGGTGGTCGAAGTGGCGCCGACGAGCCGAATGGCCGTAGCGGAGGAGACCGCGATGGAGGAGCACTTTGTCTGGGTGACGACCCGCCGCATTCGTCCGGGCACCCTGGAGGACTTCGAGAAGGCGTGGCGGCCGGCCACCCACCCGCGGGGTATGCGTCGCGCCCTCGCGTACTGGTCCGAGGACGGACAGGAGATCACCGGGGTGTCCTTCTGGGACTCCAAGGAAGCCTGCGACTCCTGGCGGGCCTCCGAGCCCGAGGCGCAGCGGCGTGCCGCCATGGCCCCGTACGTCGTGGAGGAGCGGGAAGGCTTCTACCGCGGCCGTGAACTCGCCATCCCCAGCGGCAGCCCTGGCTGAGGAACTGTCGCGAACCGCCCCGATCCGCTCCCAGGGTCGCGATCTCATCCGTCTGCCGGGCAGCCCTCCAGGCGCGATCAGGTTGAGCTGCGGCGAGCGGCGGGGAAGGCTGGTCAGCTGTGGAAGGTGCGCCTGTGCAGCCGGGCGGTTGTGGGCGGAATCCGGTCTGTCTCGGTCGGCCACTCAGACAGTGGGCCGGAACCGCATCCCTTCGCCTTGTGACCAGAGTTCACCCGAGCCGGAAGCGTACGAAAATCACCTTGCCCGCGTCCCGGCCAGGGGCAACACAGACGCAGCCGTCATACAGATCCGCCACTTCGATGACGGCGCGCAGCCCCCGGCCGGCCTCTGCCCGATCGGTGGACGGCGCGTGCGGATCTCCGTCCGCGACGCCGACGACGAGGTCCTTGCCGTCCAGTGCCAGGTGGATGTCCACGGTCGGCGAGGAGGAAGCGGCATGCCGTACGGCGTTGGCGACCAGTTCGCTGATCGCCAGCAACGCCGCGTCGACCAGCGCCGAGCCCGGGGTGACCCCGAGTTCCGCGAGAGCCTGCTGAGCGGCGGTCCGGGCCGTGCGTACCGACGCGGGAGCGGTGCTCACCGTCATCACTCGGTGCGTCGCGCCGGGCGGACCCAGCTCTTCCAGCGAGTTCTGCTGCTTTACGTCTCTCATGGCGCCGCTCCTGAATTCGCGGCGGCTGCCGCGCCCTCCGTGGCTGTCAGAGCCGCTGACCCGCCGTGGCGGCGTGTTGCCATCCGACTACCCCTCCTCACACCTCGCATGCGCGCGACGAGCCGGTGTCACGGTGCTGGTGGCCCTTCCGGACGCGTGTGTCGCGGGACCGGCCCGGTGACGGCACAAGCACCCAGGCAATGGGACGCAAGGCCGACTGGCCGACCGCGGGAATGCCCAGGTAGGGACGGGGGGCGGGGGAGCCGAGCTGGCTGGGGACGTGGCGGACCGCAACGTACCCCTGTGCACGGTCCGCCAGCCACTCGATGACGTGGTGGACATGCTCGACGAGACGGCGCATCGGGTCTCCGTGGTGGTCGACGACGAGGAGGTGATCGTCGGCCTCCTGCATCACGAGGACGCGGCGGCCCGCTCCGACGGCCGGGTCGGGGACGCCATGCGGCCGGCCCCGACCCGCAGACATCGTCGCCGAGAACGGCCTGGTCCTGCGCACCCACCGCGTGGGTGCCGACGGCCTGTGCGACGTCTCCGCCCGCTTCAACACTGCGGTAGTGGTTGCTGGTCGTGCTTGTGTGGGGCGGGGCAGAGTGACAGGCCAGCGGTTCCTTCTACGGACCCCCGGTCAGGTCGGGGTTCCCCGCGATCGGGGCTGAGCGGGTTCCTCGCGGGAGGAGCCGGTCCGGTGACCTCCACGTGAGCCGGACGCAGAAGCCGGTCACCGAGCCGGTAGCCGGGGCGCAGGATCTTCGAGCAGATCAGCTGCTCGGCGTGCGGGGAGACGTCATGGGTCACGGCGTCGTGGCATGCCGGGTCGAAGAGGTCGCCCTCCTGCCCGAACGCGACGAGTCCCAGGGATCCGAGCTGCGTCCGGAGGGTGTCGGTGATGTCCTTCAGGCCCGGCGTCATGGGCTCGTGAGCGCAGGTGCGGTCGACGGCGTCCAGGACGGGGAGCAGGGCGCGCAGGACGTTGGCCACGGCGATCTCGCGCACGGCCATGCGGTCCCGGCGCACCTGCTTGCGGTAGTTGTCGTACTCGGCCTTCACCCGCTGCAGGTCTTCCGTGCGCTCCTGGAGCAGGCGCTGCAGCTCGGTGGGGTCCGTGTTCTGCACTCGGCTGTTCTCCATCGTCAGCCCGCCTCCCCCTTCTCGTCGTCGACGATCTCGGCGTCCACCACCTCTTCGTCCGACCCCGAGGCGCCCGGAGCCTGTCCGCCAGTGGGCTGTTCGGCGCGCGACCGCTCGTACAGCGCCGTGCCGATCTTCTGCGCCGCCTCGGCCGCACGTTCCATGGCCTGCCGGATCGCCGCCGTGTCCTCGCCCTTCAGCTTCTCCTTCAGCTCATTGATCGCGTTCTCCGTCTCGCTCTTCGCGTCCGCGGGGATCTTGTCGGGGTTGTCCCTGATGAGCTTCTCGGTGGAGTAGACGAGCTGTTCGGCTTGGTTACGGGTCTCCGCGGCCTCGCGGCGCCTGCGGTCCTCCTCGGCGTGCTGCTCGGCCTCGCGGACCATGCGGTCGATGTCGTCCCTGGGCAGCGCCGAGCCGCCGGTGACGGTCATCTTCTGTTCCCTGCCGGTGCCGAGGTCCTTGGCCGAGACGTGCATGATCCCGTTGGCGTCGATGTCGAAGGCGACCTCGATCTGCGGCACGCCGCGTGGCGCCGGCGGCAGACCGGTCAGCTCGAACATGCCGAGCTTCTTGTTGTACGCGGCGATGTCCCGTTCGCCCTGGTAGACCTGCACGGTCACCGAGGGCTGGTTGTCCTCGGCGGTGGTGAAGATCTCCGAACGGCGGGTCGGGATCGTGGTGTTGCGCTCGATGAGCTTGGTCATGATGCCGCCCTTGGTCTCGATGCCCAGGGACAGCGGGGTGACGTCCAGCAGCAGGATGTCCTTGACCTCGCCCTTGAGGACACCGGCCTGCAGGCTGGCACCGACGGCGACGACCTCGTCGGGGTTGACGCCCTTGTGCGGGTCCTTGCCGGTCAGCTCCCGCACCAGCTCCGTCACCGCCGGCATACGGGTCGAACCGCCCACCAGGATCACGTGGTTGATGTCGGACACCTTGATCCCCGCGTCCTTGACCGCGTTGTGGAACGGGCCCTTGCAGCGTTCCAGCAGGTCCGACGTCAACTGTTGGAACTGGGCGCGGGTGAGCTTCTCGTCCAGATGCAGCGGGCCCTCGGCGGAGGCGCTGATGTACGGCAGGTTGATGTTGGTTTCGGTCGCGCTGGACAGCTCGATCTTCGCCTTCTCCGCCGCCTCCCGCAGCCGCTGCACGGCCATCTTGTCCTTGGCCAGGTCGACGCCGTAGCCGTTCTTGAACTGCTTGACCAGGTGGTCGACGATCCGCTGGTCCCAGTCGTCGCCGCCGAGGTGCGTGTCGCCGTTGGTGGCCTTGACCTCGATGACGCCCTCGCCGATCTCCAGCAGGGACACGTCGAAGGTGCCGCCGCCCAGGTCGAAGACGAGGACCGTCTGGTCGTTCTCCTTGTCCAGGCCGTACGCCAGCGCCGCCGCCGTCGGCTCGTTGATGATCCGCAGCACGTTCAGGCCGGCGATCTCCCCGGCCTCCTTGGTCGCCTGCCGCTGGGCGTCGTCGAAGTAGGCCGGGACAGTGACCACCGCATCGGTGACGTCCTCGCCCAGATACGCCTCCGCGTCCCGCTTCAGCTTCTGCAGCACTCGCGCGGAGATCTCCTGCGCGGTGTACCGCTTGCCGCCGATGTCACCGTGATCCGGAAACCGCCAACCGTGATCGCCCATGTGCCGCTTCACGGAGCGTGCGGTGCGCTCCACGTTGGTCACGGCCTGCCGCTTGGCGACCTCACCGACGAGGACGTCGCCGCTCTTGGCGAAGGCCACGACCGACGGCGTGGTCCTCGTCCCTTCCGTGTTGGTGATGACGGTGGGCTCACCCCCCTCGAGGACCGAGACCACCGAGTTCGTCGTACCCAGGTCGATACCGACCGGACGCGCCATCTGGGCTCACCTCCTCGTCTGTGCCCCGCCGACCAGGGTCTTTGTGCACACGCAGCCGAGTACCCGCCGGTGCGGCCCGCGGACCGTGCCCAGGCGTCCCGCCGTAACTCGGTCGCACCCGTCCGAACGTCTCGCCGCGGCGGTGTCTCTGGGTATCCGACCCTTCCGGCTGCGGTTCCCGACCAAGTTTGCCTCTACTTCGATATACAAACTTGAGCGTATGATTGTCAATCCAGTCAGGTGTTGCGGTGTGGGGCGGGCAGCTGGCGCCGCGGGGAGGCAGTGGAGGGCTGGCGGGTAGGCGTACACGTGGACGACCCGTGGTGTGGCCGGGATCCTCGGCCGTCACGGAAAGTAGCCGGTGCGCCGCGCTCCCGGGGCGGGTCGGTGGTCTGGTCGAGCAGGACGAACGTGCTGTCGGAGTGGACCAGGGGACAACGTGTCGTCGGAAAGATCCACCAGGTCGTACCAGTCGCCGCAGGCGGTGCAGCGCCGCCGTCGCCCAGGTCGACGCGCTCGCCGAGGGCGTTGGGACTCGCGGTGGCGGTTCATGGTCTGCCTCGGCGCCTGTGGTCCGATGCGGACGGAAGGGCTGGCCGGCCTCCGCCGTCGGGGCGTGGACCTCGACAGCCTGGGGATCTGGCTCCACCGGCGGTCACCCCGCGGTGTCCGCCGTCGCGCGCGGCGGGCTGGGTTCGAGGTGGACGGCGACGCGTTCGGCGGTTGCGGCGGCCCAGTGGCCGGTGGTGATGGCGCCCAGTGCCAGGATGGCCGCTCCGCACCCGGTGATGATCCACCAGGCCGCAGGCCGCGCGCCGGAGGCGACCGCGGAGCCGATCACCGCGATGCCGAGGGAGGATCCGACCTGACGGCTCGTGGCCGCAACCGCGGCGGCGACCCCGGCCTGGGCGCGCGGCATGCTGGACACCGCCGTGTAGGTGATCGGGGCGTTGACGAAGCCGAAGCCGAGACCGAACAGTGCGTACGTGACGTCCAGCAGGATGTCCGAGGGGTGGGCGGAGCGGGTGGCGGCGATAGCCAGTGCACCGCTGGCGGCGATGCCGGCTCCCGCGACAAGCAAGGGAGTCCGTGGACCGCGGCTTTCCACGATCCGGCCGGACAGCGGTGGGCACACCAGGGACAGGACCGCCATCGGCAGCAGGTGCAGCCCGGCGCCCAGGGCGCTCAGCCCCACCACCCGTTGCAGATAGAGGGCGTTGGCGAACAGGAAGCCGCCGAGCGAGCCGAACGCGAGGACCGCTGTCGCGGTGGCCCCGCTGAAGGGTGCGCTGCGGAAGAGCCTTGGCTCGATCAGCGGTTCGGCGCGCCGATTCTCGTACGGCACGAAGGCGGCGAGCGTGCCCGCCGCGACGATCAGGCAGGCCAGGATCGGCGGCGCGGTCCAGCCCTCGCCGGGCGCTTCGATGATGGCGTACGTCAGCGTGCCGAGCAGGACGATCACCAGCAACTGGCCCACGGGGTCGGTGCGTCGGGCCGCCGGCGCGCGGGACTCGGGCACGAACAGTGCGGCGAGCGTCAGCGCGGCCAGCCCGATCGGCACGTTCAGCCAGAACACCGCCCGCCATCCGGCCGATCCCACCAGTACGCCACCCAGAACCGGCCCGGCCGCCATGCTCAGGCCGACCACTGCGCCCCAGACGCCGATGGCTCGTGCGCGCTCCCGTGGTGCGGTGAAGGTGTTGACGAGGATGGCCATGGCGACGGGGGTGAGCATGCTGCCGCCCACCGCCTGCACCATACGGAAGACGACGAGCCAGCCGGTCGTGGGCGCCAGACTGCACAGGGCCGATCCGCCGGTGAAGAGCACGAGACCGAGCTGGAAGACGCGCCGCCGTCCGAGGCGGTCGGCGGTGGCGCCGGCCAGGGTCAGCAGCGAGGCCAGGACGATGGTGTACGCGTCGAGCGTCCACTGCAGCCCGGAGACCGACGAGTTCAGGGACCGCTGCATCGAGGGGAGCGCGACGTTGAGGATGGTGACGTCGAGGCTGACCAGCAGCACGCTCAGGCAGCAGACGGCCAGGACGGGGGCGCGCCGCCCCGGTACGTGATCGGGCACGTGGGCTCCCGTGTTCAGTCGGTGGGCCGATGGGTGGCGTGGGCCTCGGCGAAGTCCCATACCAGGGGCAGGAGTTGCCCGGGAGTCTCGATCTGGGGCATGTGACCGGTGCGGGGGAGGAGTTCGAACCCGGCGCCGGGGATGGCGGCGGCGTACGCACGTCCGTACTCGGTGTCGACGACCTGGTCGCTCTCGCCCCAGGCGACGAGGACGGGGCACGTGACCTTGGCCAGGCGCTCGCGCAGGGTGGGGTCGGCCATGGCGTGCGGGCCCGAATAGACCTGCAGCGCAGCCCGGTTGGTGGCCGCGACGGCGCGCTGCTCGTCGGAGAACGTGCTGGGGTCGATGCGGAACTTCTCGACGTCGTGGAAGGAGAGGGCGGACAGCTCGGCGGGCGTCAGGGTGAAGGGGTCGGCGACCGGGTGGCCGGGGACCTGGATGCCGGCGGCGTTGACGAGGACGACGCCGCTGATCCGGTCACTGCCGAGCAGGGCGATCTCGGCGGCGATCCATCCGCCTATGGAGTTGCCGACGACGGTGACGTCCTCCAGGCCGAGTTCGTCCAGCAGTCGTACGTAGAGCTGGGCGAGGGTGGGCACGTCGGTGAGCCAGTCGGGCCGGGCGGTGCCGCCGAAGCCGGGGTGGACCGGGGTGATGACCCGCGCCGACCGCTGTTCGGCGAGGAGCGCGGCGAACCCCGTGACGGTCTGCGGACCGCCGCCGCCGTGCAGGAGCAGGAAGGGATGGCCCTCGCCCCGCTCGTCGACGGTGAAGCTCAGGTCGACGTCGCCGGAGTCGAGGGTGAGGTTGATCGTTCGGGCGGTGCTGGTCATGGCAGTCTCCAAGTCGATGTCTGGCGACGGGGGGGGGTTGACGGGGGGTTGCTGACGCGGGCCGTCACGCGTAGTCGGTTGCCGGCACGGTGGCGTACCGGCTCATCACCTGGACGGTCGCCTGCGGGGTCAGCTCCCGGCCGGCGGCGATCATGTCCCGCAGGTCGCGGAAGTACTGCACGTACAGGTCGGGCGTGAAGGTGTTGAGCATCACCGCAGGCTCGTCGCCGAGGTTGGCGAAGGTGTGCGGGGCACCGGGCGGGATCATCGCGAGCGTGCCGGCCGGCGCCACGTGGGTCGTCTCCCCGACGGTGAAGTGCACGGTGCCGGAGACCACGTAGAAGCCCTCGTCATGCTGGGCGTGGCGGTGCTGCGGGGGTCCTGCGGTGTGCGGGGCGAGGGTGATCTCGCCGATGCCGATCCGGTGCCCGGTGGTGCTGCCGTCCTCGAGGATGCGGATCTGTGCCGGTCCCAGACGGATCGTCTCGCCGTCGTCCGGGCCGACCACGGAAACCTCGGTCATCGCCATTCTCCTTCGTGAGAGCTGACTCTCACGAAGGAGATTAGAGGACGGAGTCTCGTCATGCAAGTGAACTCTCACGATGAGAGCTGCCAGTGATAAGGTGGGGACGGATGGGCGGGCATGAAAGGGGACGTACGGGTGGCGACGATGCAGACGGGCACCGGCCGTAGCAATCAGAAGAAGCGCACGCGTACGGCGATCGTCGAAGCCGCCCGTGAACTCATCGGCACGGGCGGCGAGGTGACCATGCCCGCGATCGCGCGCGCGGCCCTGGTCTCCGAGGCCACTGCCTACCGTTACTTCCCCGACCTCCCCTCGCTGATCAGCGAGGCCCTGGCCGGCGCCTGGCCGCCCCCGGCCGAGGCGCTCGCGCCGGTCGCGGACTCCACCGATCCCGTGGAACGGGTCGCCTTCGCCTGCGAGTTCCTGTTGCGCGGCATACTTCGGCGGCAGGGAGCGGTGCGCGCCATGATCGCAGCCACCATCACCCGCCCCGAGGCGGCGGCCGCCAGGCCGGGCATCCGGTTCGGGTTGATCGACCTCGCGCTCCTGCCCCTGGAGGAGACACTGGGGGTGACGGATCCGGAAGCCCTCGCCCAGCTCAAGCGGGACCTTGCCGTGGTCGTCAGCGCAGAAGCCCTCTTCTCCCTCACTGACCTGTGCGGCCTCGGTCCCGACGACGCCATCGCCAGTGCGGTACACACGGCGACGACACTCACCGAAGCCGCACAGCGGAGGATTGCACGAGGCTGAGCCGAGCGCGGAGGCCTCCGAAGCACCCGTTAGGGAGTTGCTCCCCCGGCCGGCTGGCGCTCGAAGCGGCCTGCCCTGACTCTGAATCCGATTGGCGCCGGCCTGCGGCTGAGCAGCCTTACCGAGTGGATCTCAGGCATCCCTGCGTCGTATGTGCAGATGGCCCTCGCGGGGAAAGGACGGCGGCGCCGCGGGCAGGACTGTGTCGAGGCCGTACCGGCTCTTGTGCGCCACGCGGCACGAGGCCGGGTTGTCCACCTGGTGCAGGAGTTCCAGATGCTCCAGCGTGCCGGCCCCCAGGACGTCGAAGGCCCAGCCGGTGAGAGCCTCCACAGCGCGCGGCGCCACGCCCCGCCCGCGGGCATGCGCCGCGGTCCAGTAGCCCACCTCGGCCGACGGTTTGCCGGAGGCTACCTCCTTGAGGACCACATGGCCTACCAATCCCAACTGCCCGTGGGGCAAATCGGGTTGCGCTTCAAGAACCGCGAACCCGAACCGGTCCCCGGCTGCCCAGCCTCGCTCCTGGCCCCGAACCCACCGCATCGCATCGCCCTCGTTCTCTACGGCAGAGCTGGTCCAGTGGCGCAGTGCGGGATCCTGGAACACGTCGACGAGGGCAGCAACGTCCTCCATGCACCAGGGACGAAGGACGAGGGCGGGAGCGGACGGCGTCGCGCCCGCATGCAGGATGACGATGTCGTTCACCTGCCGATCCTATGCGGCAGTGTTCCGCCCCCACGCCGACGATCCCGGCCCGCTGCCGTTCCATTCGGATCGGCTTGGTGCGAAGTCGGGGCGATGCCCGCCGCCAGGGCGGGGCCGACCCGGTCACGGACGACTGCAACGAGGTCGCGCCGCAGGCCCGTGGTGTCGCCTTGTGCCTGTTCCGCCGCCTGGTCCTCGGCCATCCGCCCGCACGCTGACGCGGAAATCCGGGTCCGCGGCCCAGTTCGGCCCACTCCGCCCTTTACCAGTGAGCCCACGCTCGGCCACCACGGTCAGCAGCGCATGCCGCAGGCGCAGGACGCGGATGTGGCGTAGAGGCGGTAGCCAGCCGGGCTGCGGCCCGTCGGCGCCACGATCCCGCGATCGGAGTAGAAGGCCCGGCCCGAGGCGGCGCTCGCGGAGGCCGAACGCACGGCTGAGGTGCGCCGCAGCCTGCCGAGGAGCGGCGCTCGCACAGTGACCGGCGCGACGGAACTGACGACGGCCACCGTCCGCCTCACCCTGGGCGAAACGGGCCCGGGCCCGCGCCTTGGCCGTGGCCGCCCACGCGCCTGCCTGGTCGGCTTCGGCGGCCCCCGTGCGGAGCGACTGTGGGCACGGCGTTCATGGTCTCGGCTGATCGCCCGGGCGGCCGGTCCGGCCCCGGATCCCTCACGGTCAGGCCGTGGCCTCGACCAGCCGCGTTATGCCGGGCTGGTCGGTCACGCAGCCCACCAGGCCGAGCGTCCGGGACAGCGCCAGGTCCCGCTCGTCGTCGACGGTCCGGACCATCACGTCGCTGCCGGCGGCGCCGCACTCCTCCGAGTGGGCCCGGTTCAGTGCCCCGGGTCCGGGGCCAATGGTCAAGACTCCGCCATGTGACATCAGCGGCTGAGAGCGCGCGAGTTGTCCGACGTACTGAGGGAGGAAGAGATGGCGACTCCTGACGAAGGGCAACTCCGTGATCCCGCAACGCATCGTTCTGGCCTCGGTCGCAGGACTCGCGTCCGCGTTCCTGCTGGCGGCATGCGGCTCTTCGAACGACAACGCCTCCAGCATGAACTCCGGCAACGCCACACCTGTCGCCACGGCTGCGTCGGATCCCGCGAGCTCCGCACCGGCCACCTCCGCACCTGCGGACAGCGGCAACTCCGTCAGTGGGCACATGGCGACGACCACCCTGCTGATGGCCAAGGCGGTGAAGGGGATGGGCAGTGTGGTCACCGACGACAAGGGGATGACGCTCTACCGCTACGACAAGGACCAGGCGACTCCCTCCAAGTGGACGTGTGCCGGTGCGTGTACTCAGACGTGGATGCCGGTCATGGTGCAGGGCTCCGTACGGACCATGGGCGTGGAGAAGAGCCTTCTCGGCACGGTTCACCGCAACGGCATGAAACAGGTCACCCTCGGCGGCTGGCCGCTGTACCGGTACGTGGGCGACACCAAGGCCGGGCAGATGAACGGTCAGGGCAAGGGCAGTCAGTGGTACGCCGTCACCCCGACCGGCCACAAGTCCGTCATGACTGGCTGACCGGCGATCCTGGCCCGAGCCGGTTGCCCGCTCGTCAGGGCCGCTGGCGTCAACCTGCTTCCGCCCAGGGCTCATGGGGGCCATGGAGGAAGCGGAAGCCAGGCGGATGCAGCACGCGCGGGCACTGGCGGACTTGTGACACAGGGACACGGCGCGGATCACTGTCGAATTCGAGCCGGTGTGCCCCCGTTCCTGGTCACGGCAGCCCAGAGCGTATGAGCGCGGGCCCCAGCCCGGCGAAGCGCTGATCATGTCGGATCGCCTGTTGAACCGCTCAGCCGGAGACTACGTACCGGTCCCTGTGGACTGCACCCGTGCCGCAGGCGGCGTGCGGCAAGCGGTGTCCGGAAGAAGGGTCGAATGATTTCAGTGGACTCGAGTCGTCCGGTCGACAGCGCTGTCGAATCAGCCGCTCCCACCGGGCAGGGGGAGAGGGAGAGCGGAGCACCTGTCCGGCGGCAAGTGCTGGGCCTGGACGGCCTCCGCGGCCTGGCGGCGTCGTATGTGGTCCTGTTCCACTGCTGGTTGTACACCTTCCCGGGCTACCCCCACAGTTCGGCGCCTCCGTGGCTGGACGGACTGATGTTCGGGCGCCTCGCAGTCGTCTTCTTTCTGGTGCTGTCCGGCTTTTCCCTGGCACTCTCCTCGGCGCATGACGGTTGGCGGTCGGGCGGCGTCGGCCGATTCCTGCGCCGACGCGCCTGGCGCATCCTGCCTCCGTACTGGGCGGCACTGGCCATGAGCCTGATCATTTCGTGGCTCGTGGTACCGGCTTCGCATGTCGGACCACCAACGGGTGCGTCAGTCCTTGTGTACGGCGCCGTTGTTCAGGACATGGTCGCCGCCCCAACGCCGAACGGTGCATTCTGGTCGGTCGGAGTGGAGGCGGAACTCTATCTCCTCTTCCCTCTTCTCCTGTTCGTCCGACGGCGGTGGGGCGCGACGATCCTGGTCGCGTGCGTGACGCTTCCGGTGATCGCCCGTGGGCTGATGGCGATTGACGCATCCCCTGCGGAGGGTGACAACTGGCTTGCTCCGCAGCTTGCTCCCGTGTTCGTCGCAGGGGTGGTTGGCGCAGGAGTCGTCGCTGCGTCGAACAGGGTTCAACGCCTGCCATGGGGATGCTTCGCCGTCCTGGCCGCCTTGCCTGTCCTGGCTCTCGGCTTCATCCAGGGTTCCGTTTGGACGGTGAACCACTACTTCTGGGTGGATCTCGCCATCTCTCCGGCCATGGCGATGTTGCTTTCCGCGGTTGCCACCGGCAGACCCGCCATCCTCGTACGGCTGCTGACGGCGCGTCCCATCCGAAGTCTCGGTGGCTTCTCCTACAGTCTCTACCTGATTCATCTTCCGATCATCATGGTCATAACTCGCCGAATAGCACCGAATTTTGTGTCTCCCCGGCTTCCCGTCTTCGGGTTCACTCTTGTCCTGGGCCTGCCGGTTGCGGTATTCGGGGCGTGGTTGTTTTCCCGGATCTTTGAAATGCCCTTCAAGCGCAACAGATCCTGGAAATCCTTGATCGCACTGGCCGGGAGGTAGTGGGTCCAGCCGTCGTTGGCTGGGTCGGGCGCGCCGGGTTCTCCTGGTTGCAACGATGCGCGAGGAGCTGCTCGGCCAGCGCCCGCGCGGATAGGACCCGGGTTGGTGTCGGGGCGGGTGGCTCCGGCCGCCAGGGCTCCGTCGATGAGCAGCAGGAGTTTATCGGCGGCGTGGACGGGTTGGTGATGGCCGAGCCTGACGAGCTCGTCTGCCACCGTTCTTCTGCTCGCGCTCGAAACGTTCCACGGTCTGCAGCTATAACCGCTCCCGCGCGGCCCTCTCGGCGCTCTCGGCGTCGGTGACCCGCATAAATCGTGGCAACGTGTGGCTCGTCGGAGCCGTCGGCCCGGGGATGGTCCGGATCCTGTTCTCGGCGAGACGAGCCTGGTCATCTGGTGCCGCCGCACCCCTCAGCATGAGGACAGCTCCAGGCCGATGTGTCGGCCCGCGGACCGCCCCGTCCTCGTCTACGGCGAGGTCGGCGGGTGCGGGGAGCGGAGCACGAGCAGGGTGATCTCGCTGGGGGCGAAGACGCGGAACGGCGGGCCCCAGAAGCCGGTGCCGCGGCTGGTGTAGAGGAGGGTGCGGGTGCCGTGGTGGCTGAGGCCGGCGAGGGCGGGCTGGTCGATGCGGACCAGGTGGTGGAAGGGCCAGATCTGGCCGCCGTGGGTGTGGCCGGAGAGCTGGAGGTCGATGCCGGCGGCTGCCGCCCGGTCGATGAACTTGGGCTGGTGTGCCAGGAGCAGGACGGGCAGGTCGGGGTCGGCGCCGTTCAGGGCTCCGGCGAGGTGGGCGCGGTGGCCTGCCAGGCCGGAGGACTCGGCGGTGACGTCGTCCACGCCGGCGACCACGAGGGTGTCGCCTCCGCGTTCGAGTAGCAGGTGGCGGTTGCGCAGTGGTTCCCAGCCCAGCTCGTCCATCAGGTCGACCCAGCCCTGGGCCTCGCTGTAGTACTCGTGGTTGCCGGTGACGTATACCCGGGCCCGGGTGGCCCGCACCGTTCCGAGTGGGGCGGCCTGGGCGCGGCGGCGTTCGGCCGTGCCGTCCGCGATGTCGCCGGTATGGCAGACCAGGTCGGCTTCCAGGGTGTTCACTGTCTCGCACACCCGTGCCGACCAGCGAGTGCGATCGAGGGGACCGTAGTGGGTGTCGGTGATGAGGACGACGCGGGTGCCGTCCAACCCGGCACCCAGTCGCGGGAGTTGTACATCGAGTCGGCGCACGCGTGGTACGCGGCGGGCCTCGGCGTACCCCCAGGCGAGCAGTACGGCGGTTGTGCCGAGGACGGCCCACGTGACGATTCGTGCCCGCTCCTGGCCCCCGCCGACGTCGGCCAGGGTCAGGGCGAGCCGCAACAGCACGCCGAGCAGAACGGACCAGGTGAACAGAACCCAGCTGGTGCCCAGCAGTGTGTCACCGATGATCGCCGCCCAGTCCTGCTGGCGGCGGCCGTGGCCGCGCACCATCGCGAGCGGCATACCGGCGAGGCCGAGGGCGAACAGGGCGGTGCCGACCAGCGTGACGGGCAGCGGCCAGTGCTGGCCGCTGTGCAGGAGCACCCAGCAGGGCACGGCCCACAGCAGGACGGGGGCGATCAGGGGGATGTAGCGCATCAGGCGGTGCAGTCGGTTCTGCCGCGGTGCTTGCGCCTCACTCTCGGCGGGCTGGGTGTTGCTGGTTGCGGTCACGCTTCCCCTCCCTGACCAGGCTGCCGTCTTGCGCACTGTATCCGGTCGCCCTGGGGCCGGCCGGACCGGCGCCCATGGGCGCCGGTCCCTTGGGGCGAAGGGTTCTCTGCGGGATGGCAAGACTCCGCAGCAGACACCTCCCTTGGCAGGAGCCGCGATCAGGGCGCTACTGCCCGGGCTCGGTGCTGCCGCCAGTGGAGCGCGCGCCGGCGGGACGTTGGCCCAAGCCGATGATGGTGAAGCTACGTGGCTTCTGGTGGCCGGTCAGCGGACGGCATTGAACTTCGCACGCCCCTCGTGCCCGCAGGCCATGCAGCGCGAGGGCCAAGTGCTCGACGGCTTCACCTCCGGCCGTCTCGCCCTGCTGTTGCCGGCAGTCCCGCTCGAGTGCCCGGAGTCGTCGAACTCCCCTTGTCCGGCGAGGACTTCATGCTGGTCACCCGCCCAGCCTGTCGACGCTGGTCCAGCTGGTCGCCGGCGGCCTCGGCTGCACCCTGCTCCCGCGCACCGCCCTGAAGCTGGAGACCACCCGCAGCAGCCCGTCGGGTCAGCCTTGCGATGAGGGCGGGCGCGGCCCGGTCCGCCGAGTACGAGGAGCTGGCGGCGGCCCTGCGCGGGGTGCTGCGGTCGCTGCCGGTGCGGGTGCTCGGCCGGGACGTCTGAGCCTGCCAATCGATCAAATGAGTGTCGAACAAAGCGATGTGAACGGCTCGAAACTCCAACTTCCGTCACTCGGGATCAGGTGGGAAATCTTCGGCTGAAATATGCCGATCGGCTGATACACATACCCCCTCGGTGCGACACGTCAGGCGTCTGTGCGAAATGTGAAGGGGAGCGATGGATCACGGCGGGCTCGCGCACGCGCTGACCGCGTGTGAGCGTGACGGATTCACGGGGGAGCTGCGCGTGCCGGGCAGCCCCGGCGGCGCCTTCCATCTGCGGTGCGGACTCGTCGTGGCGGCCGAGAGCCCCGGCGCGCCCGGCGCCGAGGCGCTGCTCCTGCGCTCCAAGCGCATCGACGGCCAGCAGTGGGCGGAGTTGGTGCGCGAGTCCGGGGCGCGCTGGCCGGCCGCCGGACTGATCGCGCACGGCTACGCGGGGGCCGCCCAGCTCCGGGTGGTGTGCCTGCTGGCGCTGCGGGATGCGGCCTTCGCCGTGGTCGCCGGGCGGGTGGACGCCTGCGAACGGGTCACCCGCACCGAGCCGCACGCCCCGGTAGCCGTCGGCGAGCGGCCCGCCCGGCTGCTGGAGGATGCGGTGCGCAAGGTGGCCGCCGTGGACGCGCTGCCGTACCCCGTGCGCCCCGACCGGGAACGACCCCTGCCCATGGCCTCGCCGGAGCAGGCGTGCACCCCGCTGCGACGGGAGGTGCTCGCGTACGCCGACGGCCGCCGTACCGCCCGCGACCTCGCATTCCGCACCGGCCGCGGGGTCTACACGGTCACCGTGGAGGTCGCGCGGATGCTGAGCGACGGGCTGCTGGAGTGCGCGGACCCGCTCGCCCACGCCCCGCTCCTGGTGGCGCCCGAGGCTCCTGTCGTACGGCACCGCGAGCAGTTCCCGCCGGAGCCGGAGGCGACCGACGCCGCCGAACTGCCGCGCCGCGCACCCGGTGCCAGCGGCATCACCGAAGTCCTCGTCCCGCCGACGAGCGGGGCGGGGTGGAAAGGGTTCTTCCGGCTGCGCCACGGAACCGCTGGATGACAGGGGTCCATCGATGGCCGCGACGGTCGAACCGACAGGTAAAACAAGGGAGTTGAGCACATGGACCACGAAGCCCTGGCGCGGGAGATGCGCGGACTGCGCGAGGAGGTGACCGGAATCACCGACACGGCCCTCGCGGCGGCCGACGGCATGCTGATCGCGGCCGACACCGCGGAGTCGATCGACCCGGAGGGGCTCGCCGCGCTCGCGGCGGCGGGCCTGGGCCTGGCGCGCCGCACCGCTGCCGCCACGGCGCGCGGAGCGCTGCGCCAGACGGTGACGTACGGCAGCCATGGCTGCGTCGCCTTCTACGCCGTCGGTGACACCGCCCTGATGGTGGTCCTCGGTGACGAGGGGATGGACGTGAACCGCCTGCACCGGGCGACCCACCCGGCCCTCGACCGCATCGGATCGATCCTCACCGAGAAGACGCCAGAGGGGGTGTGACGGATGGCTACGAAGCGCTTGACGGGTTTCTCCGACCAGGTGATGAGTCTGGTCAAGTCGCTGCGCACGGAGGTGCCCGACTGCGTCGCGGCCGGTGTGGTCGACATGGCCACCGGGATGCTGCTGTCGTACGAGACGGTCGACAACCACCCGCCGGAGGTGCTGGACCTGCTGGCGGGTGCGACCCTCGACCTGTTCCAGGGGCGTACGGTCGTCATGATCGAGGATGTCTTCAAGGAGCGCCGCGGCGTCAGCGACGACAGCCATTTCTTCCAGGAGATCCTCGTCAACAGCGACAACCTCACCCACCTGTTCCTGCGGATGAACGACCAGCAGGACGTCGTCGCCGTCGTCGTCTGCCGTAAGTCGGTGAACGTCGGCATGCTGTTCGCCCAGGCCCGGAGGGTGGTGCGGGAGCACAGCCGGTGAGCAACGGCCGTGGGCTCCCGGGCGGGAGGGGCCCACGGCCGACCGCGCCCCGCGGGACGACCGCTGCCGGGACGGCGACCGTGATCAGGGCGGCCGGCGCCGGGGAGTTGTCCTCAGTATTCCGCACGGCCCGGCTCTGCTGTCCGCTCTTCCCTCCGCGCCGTGGTGCGTAGTTCAGTCGGGCGTGAGCCCGCTGCGGCAATCTCCGCGTGCGCTCGCGCAGCGAGATGTTCTGCGCCGCACCTCTCCGCCAAGTCGGCGCCCTCGAAGAGCAGTTCCGCCGCCCGGTGCGCACGGCCGCGGAGCCTGAGGCCGACGGCGAGGTCGACCAGTGCCTCGGCGTACAGGTACTGATTCGGGGACTTGCTGAGAGCCTCCACCGCGCGCTCCAGCAGCGCCATGGCGTCCCCGTCCTCGGATACCGCCGCGCTGAAGCGCAGTGCCTCGCCCTTGGCGGTGGGCGTGCCGTAACGCTCCGCTCGGCGCAGTGTCTGCGCTGCGAGAGCGCGGGCGCCCGCGGGGTCCTCCGGGGCGAGGGCGAGGGCGAGGTGTCCCGCCCAGGGACACCAGGTCGGATTGAGCATGCCTTTGGCCTCCAGCCGTTCCCCGGCGGTGGTGAGCTGGGCGACGGCTTCCGTACGCCGGCCACGGACGAGCAGCAGGCGCCCGTACAGCGTCTGGGGGTCCGGGAAGACCACCGCGTTGGGGTAAGGAGGCGCGAACTCGTGCATCTCGGCGACGTTCAGCGCTTCTTCGAAGTGGCCGCGGGACAGCAGGACGTCGAGCAGCAGACCGACGGCGTACCACTTGGCAGGCAACCTGGGTCCGACGCGGTCCGCCAGCCGGACTGCCTCACGCGCGCAGCGCTCGGCCTCGACGAGCAGTCCGCGCCGGAAGTGGACCAGACCGAGAAGGCTGAAGCCGAAGGAGAGATGGGCTCCGCTCCATCCGACCTGCTGGCACTCGGCGATGGCGGAACTGAACAGCTCCTCCGCGCGGTCGCACTCGTCGGCGTACATGTATCCGAGCGCGGTGATGCTGGGCAGCTCGAAGCCCCAGTCGGGGTCGGTGTACCTGAGTCCCACGGCGCGTGAGGCGACGGCCAACGCGTGCTCAGCCGGCTCACCGCGCAGCGTGGCATCCCAGGTGCGCAGGCACAACAAGGCCTTCTCTCCCACGCTCTGCCCGGACAGATGCCCGGCGAGCCGCGCGAGCCGACGGGAACGGACAGGCGCCTGCACCTCCTGCGTGTCAAAGACCCGCCACAGATGGTGTGCGGCCTGTAGGCGCAGCCGCGCCCCGTATGTCCGTGCGTGGGCAACCTCGGCCCCCACCACAGCGGCTGCTTCCCCGAGTTGGTCGTTGTGGGCGAGAGCCTGGGCCAACCGGAAAGTGGCATCCTCTCTGAGTGTGGGATCGAGGTCGGGCAGCGCCAAGGCCGCCGTGAGGTGGTTGACCGTGGTGGCCGGGGAGGTGAGCAAAGCAGAGCAGCCGAGCTCGTAGAGCACGGCCGCACGTTCCTCGGCCGGGGGCGGTTCGCGCAGCGCACGCTCCAGGCAGCGACGAGCGGCGTCCGGAGCACCTTGACGAAGGTTCTCCCGCGCGGCCGCGCGCAGTTGCTCCACGGTCTGCGGGTCGTTGCTCGGATGGGTCTCCAGCAGGTGCCGGGCGGCGACAGTGATGTTCAAGCCCGCGTCCGTCACCGCGCTGGCGGCCTGCCCGTGTATGGCGGTCCGCATCGCCGGTGGGATGGCCCGGTACACGGCAGTGGCGATGAGGGGGTGGACGAACTCGAGAGTCCTGGTGCCGGTCAGGATACGAGCGACTCGCAAGGTGTCCGTGGCGTCCTGAGCCTCGGCCGGTGGCAGCCCGGCCACCGAAGCCGCCAGTTCGGGAGAGATCTCGGTACCGAGTACCGCCGCCGACCAGGCAAGCCGCACGGCCCGGTTGCCGAGCCTCTCCAGTCGCTTGACCAGTCCGGTGCCGCGGGACGACGCACCAAGGTCTCGCAGCAGATGGGCCGACTCCTCGGAGGGAGGAAGACCCCGGTCCTGGACTTTGGCGACGAGTTCGACGGTCTCGTAGGGGTTGCCGCCGGTGACGGCCCAGCACTCGCGGCAGAAGGGATCATCCGCGTCCGGCCCGAGTGCGACGCGGACCAGTTTCGCGACCGACTCGGGGCTGAGAGCGCGCAGGGCGATCGGGTGCGACCCGCGGCCGCCGACGAGTTCACGGAATGCCGTGGCCTCGGCCGGCAGTTCGTCCGGGCGGTACCCCAGGACGATCAGGACGGGAAGTTCCTGCACTCGCACGGCGAACGTGGCCAGCCAGGTGAGGGACTCCGCATCACCCCAGTGAGCATCGTCGACGACCGTGATGATCGGTGCCTTGCGCACGGCGAGCTGTGTGAGGACCCAGTCAAGACCGTCCCGGACGCCCTGTGGATCTGGTACGGCGGCACCGGCCTGCTGAGCGAAGAGGCCGACGGCCGGCCCCGCGATCTCGTACCAGCCACCGAAGATCTCGCGCCGCTCGGCCTCGGTGCAGGATGCCAGGACGGGTTGCAACAACTGCCGGACGACGTGGAAGGGAACCGTATGCTCCTGCTCGCTGCCGCGCGCGGACAGGACCGTGCACCCTCGGGCAGAGGCCATTCCTCGGATCTCGGCCAGCAAAGTCGTCTTGCCCAGTCCGGCGGCGCCGCTCAAGAACAGCAGCCCGCCACGCCGACCACCGCTGTCCGCCGAGCGGGTGCACAGCGCGTCCACTGCCTCTCGCGCGGCGGCCACCTCATCGTCACGCTCGTACAGGGGTGTTCCCGCCCGGCTGGGGCCTCCCGGACCAACTCGCCTCTCGCTGCGCTCCTGTTCAGGCACGCTATTCCCCTCGCTCACCAGCCTGTTGGCCAGCCTAGCGAGGTGGGACGACACGCGGTAGAAATATGCAGGAACCGTGTGGCAGCCTTCCCAGCAGGGAGCCGAAGTGGTAGGCGGTGAGCGCCGTCGCAAGGCGTACCGGGGCCGAGTCGCAATCCTGCCGCGCCGCCTACTCGGTGATCACGTACGTCCGGCCGTAAAAGGCGCGTTCACTGGAGCCGATGACGACCGCGTCGAACTTCCCCCCGGGGTCGGCCATCGCGGCGGGCGGACCCGCGGCCCCGGCCCGGCGCCCGCGAGTGAGCCCGGCCTCGAGCAGACCTGTCAGCGAGTAGGACCCGTGCACATATCCCCGTACTCGGGTGCACTCGCACATGTACCGGGACAACAGCTCACCGACGGCACCAACCCGAGCCTGTCCGCACTCGCGTCCCCGTCCCGTCCCCTCCCGCCGGCGTGAAGCGGAACCCGGACCAGACCCCTGGCCGCGTGCCTGTCCGAGCGGCCTCTTAATATCATGTCGCATTCTTCGACGGACGCCGATGCCCGCTTGGCGGTGCCTGCCGACCAACGCCCCACACGACACAACGACTCCACCACATGGCGATGGGGTCGTGCATCGAGGAGGAACGTTCATGCACGCCCGGAGGATCGGCGCGGCCGCCGCAACAGCAGTGGCGCTTCTGGCTGCCCGCGACCTCATCCAGAAGAAGCACGCACTGCTCCGGAACTTCCCGGTGATCGGGCACGCCCGGTACCTGCTCGAGACGATCGGGCCGGAGCTGCGGCAGTACATCGTGACGTCCAACGAGGAGGAGCGCCCGTTCAGCCGGGACCAGCGCACGTGGATCTATGCGTCGGCGAAGGAGGAGAACAACTACTTCGGATTCGGAACCGACGTCGACGTCGAGCACGTGCAGGGGCACGCCTATCTGAAGCAGCGCACGTTCGCCGGCGCTCTGCCCGACGTGCACGACCCGCAGGCCCCACTGCCCTCGGCCAAGGTGCTGGGCGGGCCGCGCGGGCGCGCCAAGGCGTTCCGGCCGGCCAGCGTGGTGAACATCTCGGCGATGAGCTTCGGATCGCTCTCCGGCGCGGCCATCACAGCGCTCAACAAGGGAGCGGCACTGGCGGGCACGATGCACAACACGGGCGAGGGCGGCCTCTCGCCGTACCACCGCAACGGTGGCGACCTCGTCCTTCAGATCGGTACGGCGTACTTCGGCTGCCGCAACGAGGACGGCAGCTTCAACCTCGACAAGCTCAAGGACGTGGTCGCCGGCGCCCCGGTCAGGGCCATAGAGATCAAGCTCTCCCAGGGCGCCAAGCCAGGACTGGGCGGGATGCTGCCGGGCGCGAAGGTGACCGAGGAGATCGCCGGGATCCGCGGCATTCCGGCCGGCAAGGACTGCGCCTCCCCGTCGCGGCACACCGCGTTCAGCGACGTCGACTCGATGCTCGACTTCGTGGAGTTGCTCGCCACCGAGACCGGTCTGCCGGTCGGGGTCAAGAGCGCGGTCGGAGAGATGGGTTTCTGGCAGGAACTGGCCAGGCTGATGGCGCGTGGTGACCGTGGTGTCGACTTCGTGACCATCGACGGCGGCGAGGGCGGCACCGGGGCGGCGCCGCTGATCTTCACCGACTCGGTGTCGCTGCCGTTCCGGATGGGCTTCTCCCGGGTCTACGGCACGTTCGCCGAGCTGGGGCTGACCGACGACCTGACCTTTATCGGCTCCGGCAAGCTCGGCCTGCCCGAGAACGCCATGGTCGCCTTCGCCCTGGGTGCCGACATGATCAACGTGGCCCGTGAGGCGATGCTGTCCATCGGTTGCATCCAGGCGCAGAAATGCCACACCGACAGGTGTCCCACCGGCATCGCAACCCAGAACCCGTGGCTGGCCCGCGGCGTCGACCCGACCTCGAAGGCCACCCGAGCCGCTGTCTACCTGCGCACCCTGCGCAAGGAGCTGATCAAGGTTTCGGCGGCCGCCGGCGTCGCGCACCCGGCACTCATCACACCCCACGACATCGAGATCATGAACGGTGACTACGAGGCCCGCACCCTGGCCGGCGTCTACGGCTACAAGGACGGCTGGGGCGAGCTCGGCCCGCACCTCGCCGATGAGATCACGGCACTGCTCACCACCGAGCCGACCGCCGTTCGCAAGCCGGCCGTCTGACGCGTCGACAGCGACAGGCACCGCGCTCAAGGCTCCCCTGCGCGGAGCACGAGCGTGGCACCAGCCGGTGTCGCCCTCACTCACCCAACTGCCCTTCTCCCACGACCAGTCCGTGCCGAGGCGATCAACATGACTGAAGAAGTGAGATTCAAGAGCGTCGTCGGCCCAGAACTGGCCGGGAAGATCGACCTGCCGGACGGTGAGATCCGAGGCTGGGGAATCTTCGTCCACGGATTCACACTCGGCAAGGACTCGCCGGCCGCCTCGCGTGTCAGCAAGCAGCTGGCACGCGAGGGGATCGGGATGCTGCGCTACGACAACCTCGGCATCGGAGACTCCGACGGCGACTGGGGGGACGGTTCCTTCACCATCAAGGTCCAGGACACCGTCCGTGCGGCAACTCTCATGGCGGAGCGGGGAACTCCAGTGGATCTGCTGGTGGGGCACTCGTGGGGAGGCGCCGCCGCCATTGCCGCAGCCGCCGAGGCAACCGGCGTCCGCGCGGTCGCCACGATCGGGGCGCCTGCCGACCCCAGCCACGTCGAGAGACAGTACGACGCGGTCATGGAACGCGTTCTCAGCGAAGGATCGCACGAATGGTTCGTCGGCGGGCGGACCCTGGTCCTCAAACGTGCCTTCGTCGACGACGTCCACCAAGCCCGCCTGCGCGACCGGATACGCGAGTTGCACCTGCCGCTACTCGTCATGCATTCGCCCACCGACAACACCGTCGACATCGCCAACGCCGGGGAGATCTTCCGCGAGGCACGGCACCCGCGAAGCTTCGTCTCGCTCGAAGGAGCAGACCACCTCCTGACCGCACGAGGACAGGCGCAGCGAGCCGCTCACATCATCAGCGCCTGGGCCGACCAGTACATCCACAGGTCACGGCCCGGAGGAAACGACATGTGAGGTTGTGGCAGGCAATCGCTGCGGCCGTTCGCAGGAGTTGAGGCCGAGCGGGTCAGCAGGCGCAGGCGCCCGCTCGTGATCCAGCCAGGGTGGGGGAGCCATCCGACGGCACCGGTGGCTCAGTGGGCGACCAGTCGTGAGCTGAGCCACTGGAGCGTCGGCGGGATCTCCCGCCGCCAGGTGTTGAAGTTGTGTCCGCCGCTGGGGAGAATGATCGACGAGATCCTGGTCACATTCGTGTCCTGCACGCTCTTGATGAACCTGAGCGTGTCCTTGTAGTTGTGCTCACCGACCCTGCTGCTGGTGACGAGCAGCGACGTCTCGGGCGCCGTCAGGTGCTT
>NZ_JBSFIH010000048.1:0-76406 GCF_053597455.1 Streptomyces sp. NPDC001393 | reverse complement strand
GGACGAACCGCCCCCATCTCTCCCGTCATCAACCGGAGTTCATGCCCATCCAGCCCGAACCAAACGATCACGTTCGGAAAGCGGATGACGTCTGACACCCAGCTCCAGGCCGCGCAGCTCCTGGGCGCTGAGGGCCGCTCGGACGAGGTCCGCGGGGCCCGGCTCGCCGCGCTGCAGACAGCCCTGGTGAAGGCGTCGGCGGAGGAGAGTTTCCGGCGCACGCTGGTCTTCCACCACGTGGTGAAGGAGGCCGAGGCGTTCGCGGCCGGCCTCCCCGATGTCGCTGCGCAACTGCACGCCACCGACCCGGAGCTGTACTCCGAGATGATCTGGGCGGACTGGCTGTGCGGCGAGCACAAGCCCAACCACCGGCGGCGGGTTCTCGGGGAGTTCGCCGACGGGATCGCCACGGACGGTACGGTCGTGGAGAAGGGCTTCCTGGGCTCGGTGAAGGTGCTGGGCGAGGGCGTCGACACCCGCAACTGCGACTCCGTCTACTGGGCCGACGTGCGCGGCTCCATGCCCGACCTCGTCCAAGCCGTCGGCCGCGCACTACGCCTGCAGCCGGGTGAGGGCAAGGTGGCCAGCCTCGTGGTGCCGGTCCTGCTCGGGCCGGGCGAGACGGCAGACAACATGCTCACGTCCCGCGCGTTCGGCGGGCTGGCGAAACTGCTGGAAGCGCTCAGGGCGCACGACGCCCGGATGGTGGAGCAGTTGGCCGAGCAACAGGCGCAGAGCCGCGTCAGAGGCGTTCAGAGCCGCAGCGGGGGCCCGGAGGGCGAAGGCGAGGGGGAAGGGTCCGGGCCGTCGACTCCTGCCCGGCAGCTGCTGAAGTTCTCCACACCGCGCGACCCCACACAGCTGGCCGCGTTCATCAACCTGCGGGTCCTCAACCCCGAGCACGAACACTGGCGACGCGGCATCGAGGCCGCCGTCATCTACAACCGGCTCCACGGCAACCTGAAGGTGCCGTTCACGTACCGCGTCCCCGGCCGCAACGACCAGGCGGTGGAGACCGAGGGCTGGCCAGCCTCGCTCGCCAACTTCCCCCTCGGGCAGTGGATCGCCGACGCACGCCGCGCCTACGCCCGCGGAGACATGGACACCGACCGCATCGAACAGCTCGAGAAGCTCGGCATGGTCTGGTCGCACTACGACGTCGCATGGGAAGAAGGACTCGCCGCCGCCCGCGGATGGGCAGAGGAGAACGGGCACCTGCTCGCGCCGCTGGACGCCACCCACCAGGGCTACAAGGTGGGCATCTGGCTGAAGAACGCCCGCGCCGCCGCCCGCAAGGCGCAGGAGATCGAGCAGCGGCGCGCCGAAGGCTTGCCGGTGGAATCGTCGGCCGGCGCGCTGTCGCAGGAGCGGCGCGAACAGCTAGACGACATCGACCCCTCCTGGTGCCCCACCTGGCCCGTGGAATGGCAGCGCGCCTTCCACCTCACCCGCCTCCACCTCGAGGCCGGCGGCGAGCTCCCGACCGAGCCCGGCGACGTCGTGCACCAGGGCGAAGACCTCGGCCGGTGGGTGCGCCAGGTCCGGCTCGGCTGGGACAACCTCACAGGCGTCCAGCAATGGATGTGCGAGCACATCCTCGGAATCGAACCCGCAGCCGAGGACGAGAAACCCAAGCCGCGCCGTTCGCAGGCCGACAAGTGGGCCATGAACTACGCCGCCGCACGGCAGTTCTTCGAGCGCGAGGGGCACCTGCGAGTGCCGAGGAAACACGTCGAGACGATCGTCGGCGAGGACCAGGAGGAGCGACAGCTCCGGCTCGGGGCATGGATCGGGAACCAGCGCAGCAGGGCCGCGATGCTGACGCCGGAACGGGTCGAGCAGCTCTCCGCCATCGGCATGCGATGGATGACATAGACGGCGCGTGTCAGTGGACGGGCGTGCCTCGGGTCGCACTGGCCCCTGAAGTCCGTCAGGCCTACGACGGTCCGTTCGATATGGCTGTAGGCAGGGTGCGGATCCGTAGCAGGCCGTCTTTGCCGCCCGTTGCGAAAAGTCTGCTGTCCGGTGAGAAGGCTGATGCTGTCACGTGGCCGCTGTGGCCGATCTGCGGACTGGGAAGTTCAGTCCAGGTGGCCGTCTCCCAGATGCTGAAGCAGAAGTCCGGCTCCTCCGGGGCATCGGAGACTCGGTCGCCACTGAGGGCTACGAGGATGCGTCCGTCCGGGGAGAACGCCATCGCAGTGGCCATGTCACCCGGGCACTCGAGTGGCTCGTGGATCATCTGGCGTGTGCGAACGTCCCAAAGCTGGATGTCTTCGCTGCCAGTGGCCAGGACGTCGTTGCTTGGTGCGAGAGCCAGAGCGGTGACGTCCGATGCATGGCCACGTAGGGGGCCGTCGATCCTCGTCTGTTCTTGCGCCTTCCAGAGATGGGCAATGCCTTCGGCATGACCAGTGATCAGCAGGCCGTCGGCGGTAAGGGCTGGGGCGCTGGTGAGGTTGTTGGCGAAGTGCTTCTCCGCCTTTCGTGGTTGACGGGGGTCGGTGATGTCCCAACGGCGGATCGTGCGCCCCTGGACATACAGGGACTGGCCATCGGGGGCGAAGAGGAGGCTGTCGACGAAGCCGGTGCTGTGGAGGGGCTCTGCGATGAGGTTCCGGCTTTCCACGTCCCACAGCCGGGCGGTTGCGTCCTCGCTCCCCGTTGCCAGGAGCCGGCCATCGGGAGAGAAGGCCACACTCGTCACACGGTCGGTGTGTCCAAAGAGCGCTGGTCCCGCCCGGCGCTGTGCGACGGTGTCCCACAGCTGCACGGTCTTGGCGCCGTGTCCGGTCGCCAGGAGATGCCCATCCGGGGAGAACGCCACTGCCCACACCCCACCAAGGTCCTCGGCCGTCGGCGGCAGCTGCACATGCTGGCCTCGTCGGAGCGCGGCCAGGACTACCTGCTCGGACAGAGCGGCATGATGCTCCGTCGGCAGGAGGGCCGGGGCACTGCTGTTCTGTGTGTGGCGCAGCAGAGACAGCCGCTGCCAGCGATCCCTCCACTGGGGTAGGTCCGGATGCTGTAGTGAGGCGACCTTGTCGGTGTCGTAGGCCAGCAGGACGCGGACCAGGGTGAGGTAGTAGTCACGGCTGGGCAGGCTTTGGCCCCGCAGGGCCGCACTGATCCCAGAAGCGGACAGGTGCTGGCCACGCGGAGCCCGGGCGGCGATCTGTGCGAGCGTCGGGTCACCGTGCAGCGCCCTGAGCGTGCGCAGTTCTGCAGCAGCGAGCCTCAGCTCCCGTCCGAAGTCTCCCTTGGCTGTGCGCACATCGCCCCCCTGTCCGTGTACGGCGGTGGCAGTCTCAGCCCTCTACCCAGGTTAGAGAGCAGCCTGTGCAGATCACCGGAAAATGCTGATGTCTGCTGGATTCAGCTGGAGGATCGTGCAGATCCACGCCGGTGCGGCTCTGTACGTGTCTTTTCGCGCTGTGCAGGAGTACGGCCGGGGCTGGGCTCGACTAGGGGGGTGATGACAAACCGCCAGACGACCGAGGGAACACCCGCGCCGATCACGGCTACGCTGAACACGCCACCCTGGGCTCGGGCCGCTGCCCCACAGGGACGCTCTCAAGCAGGAAGCCACCGCAGGACCGCCGACCGCGCGGCACACCCCTCAGCGGACGACACCACGCCGGTGTCCGTGTTCCCTGCTCTCCCCGCACAGAGGATTCCCACCATGCCCCGGGACATCGATCCCACGCTGCCCGTGCAGCCCTCCCTCGGACATCAGGCCGCGGTACCCGCGAGCCCGGGCTGGTCGCGCCGCCTCGCCCGTGGCCTGCGCCTCATCGCCACCCACACGCGTGCCATCGCTTGGAAGTTGGTGAAACTGTCCGGCGAGGAGTTCGTCAAGGGCTTCGCCAATAAGGCCGGCGGCATCACCGCGCTCGTCCTGGGCGCGGTCACCGTTGCCTGGGTGCTGGGCCTGGACCCGGCCGATGCCGTACGCCGCGTACTCGGCATGTGACTGCCGTGGCAGTGTCCGCACCGATCCGCTGGCCACGGTCCGGTGATTCCGCGCGGCCGGCGGGCGGCGTTGCCCGGCGCGGGAGCTGCTACCGCTCGCGTCGACGTGGCGCAGGTACCCCTGTTCGGCAAGTGACCCGCATCGGCCGACGCAGCGGTCAAGGGAAGGGCGTGCTCAGCAGCGGGCGGGTTATTCCTGCCCAGCCCGCTGCTGAGCGCTGCCGTACCGTCGTCCTATCGGGCTGGCACGCTGGCACGGATGCGGTCGATGAGCGCTTCCATGCCGATCAGCCCGGCGTCCAGGCCGAGTTGCTGCATCCAGTTGTCGACCTGCTCGCGGCGTTCGGATTCCACCCGCAGGTCCAGGGCAGGGTTCGCGATGAAGATCCCGCCGTGCGATCGGCCCGAGTCTTCCGGTACCGGGGCCAGCCCTTCGGGATGGAGGAGGCTGCTTACGGCGTCGCCCGTGACGAGGTGCAGCTGCCGGGGCTGGGCAATGAGGACCTCCTCGACGTCGGCGAGGTCGGCCAGGGCGGCAACGACGGCGGGGTCGACGACCATGCCGAGGATGCCTTCCAGGAGGCCACACACGTCTGGCACAGGGTAGAGGTAGTCGAACTTGTGAGCCTCAAGGGCTGCGGCGAACCTGCGCAGGCGAGAGATGACGTCGATCTGCACCTGCGCGACGCCGTGATTGGCGGCATAGGCATCGGGCAGTACGACGGTCACCACGGCCTCTACCGGGAATCCCGCCGGTTCCTTGTTGCCGGCGTGCCAGGCGAGTCGGGCCCTGCGGGACCGGTTGTGCCCGGCTCGCCGGAAGGGATGGAAGCTGTCGACCGCGCCGTGGCCGATGCCCAGCAGGGCACGTGGAAGCGGGGAGTCGTTCAGTGCCTTCGTGAGCGTGGCGAGAGTGGGTTCTGACAGGGGGCGCCACGCCGCTGCCTCGCCGATCGGCACGTTGATGCCGGTGCGGAAGATGAAGTCAGCTGTCGGGGACCCATCGCTGTCTTGCGGAATCTGCGGGGCCGTGACGTGCTGCCCCATGGGTACGGCGTCAGCCAGGCGGTCTTCGCGTGCGAGGGCCAGGAGGCGGTCGCGGTCGGCCGACGCGTTGCGGCCGCTCAGCCGGATCGGCGCCTTCATGTCCATCAGGAGCGGGCGAGGGGCAGCGTTGGGATCGACCTTGATGACGATCACGCTCCGACCGGAGCCGTCGTCCAACGGCACCGTGATGAACTTGGGCTCCCATGGCGGGTCAAACTTCTCGTAGCAGCCGCTGACGATCTGGTCGAGCGCGCTCTGCGCGTCGACGCCTACGACCCGGTCCTCGCCGTCGGCGGCTCGGTCGTTGACACCGACGAGGATCATGCCGCCGTAGGTATTGGCCATGGCAGCGATCGACTTCAACAGGCTGGAGGAGTACTCGCGCTTGAACTCCAGCGTCTGGCTCTCGACCTGATCCGGGCGCGCGGCCAGCGCCCGTATGCGCTCAATCGTCAAATCCGCCATCGAAGCGGCGAACAGTGGGGTAACCATGCCCACATCATCCCTATCTTCCCTTCTCTCCGCTGCGAGCTAGGCGATGCGGACGTGACCCATGTGCAGATGACCGCAGTGGCTGTCACCCGGGTCCGGTTCGGAAGCGCGAGAGCCAGCCGCCGGCCTTCTGTTCGGGCACCACCTGGTCCTGCCGCTCCCGCTCCTGGCGCTCGCGGTCGCGGACCGGCCGTGACGTCACCGCGCTCTGAATGGACCTGGCCGTGACCGCCATGCGGCTGCCGTCCGGCGTGATCCTGGACGGTGTTATGTAACCTGTACGGGTGTCTCAGACCCAGGGTGTCTCAGACCCAGGGTGTCTCAGACGGCCCACCCGCGTAGACGAGACGCTTCGCCGTCGATGATTCGGGTGGCCGAAGAAGGAAGAAGGGCCGCGCGTCCGTCGGCGCGGCCCAGATAACCTGCGCGGATGGAGCGGATTCAGCGGGCCGCTGGTGCGGTCGTCGGCTCAGCGGTGGGTGACGCCCTGGGCGGTCCCTTCGAGTTCGGCCCCGGGGGAGCGTTCTCTGCGCGGTTTCCCGTGCCTGGTGCCGGTGGCGAGATGTGCGGAGGCGGTGGCTGGGATCCCGGCGAGGCCACTGACGACACACAGATGGCCGTCCTGGTCGCTGAGTCGCTGCTGGAGCGGGGCGGACTGGATCTGCCGGACATCTTCGCCCGCTTCCAGCGGTGGGCAGCATCAGACCCCAAGGACATCGGCCTGCAGACCGAGGACGTCCTGACCAACGGCATGTCCTGGGACCTCGCCGCGGCGATCCATTTCCAGGTCAACCAGCGAGCAGCGGGAAACGGCTCCTTGATGCGGGCGTCGACCTCTGCGGTCTACTTCGCGGCCGCCGGCCAAGAAGCCACCATGGACGCGGCCCGCCGCATCGCTGCTCTCACCCACGGTGACCGCGCAGCTTGGGAAGGTACCGCGATTTTCCACGAACTCATCCGCGTCACGTTCGAGGACACCGACCCCCTCACCGCGCTCCCGGACATCCTCGCTCTTGTCCACCCCGACCACCGCAGCCGCTACGCCACCGTCCTCGCGCCCAACTGGCACCCCGATCAGGCAACCGAGTTCAACGGTGCCGTCTGGCCCTGCCTGGGCTCCGCCGTCTGGGCCCTGCGCACCACCAACAGCTTCGAAGACGCGATACGCGCGGCAATCGACCTCGGCGGCGACACGGACACCGTCGCCGCGGTGACTGGAGGCCTCGCGGGGGCGCACTACGGACTGGATGCAATCCCCGCCCACTGGACCCAGCCGCTCCATGTCCCCCTCCCAGGATTCGACGGACGGGTGCTGCACCTGGCCGATCTGCTCCACCTTGCACACCGCCTCGCAGAGCGCCGTTGATGAGACAGGTGTGGTAGCCCGCATAAACGGCGAGCTGGTCGTATGGGACGCCGCGGGACGGCTGGCCTTCGAGCAGTTGTAGAACCGGCTGCAGCGGCGCGGCGCCAGGGCGGCCCGGGCGGCTGCCGAGTGGCCGGCCCACTTCGTCGCCTTCGATCTGCTGCGGCTGTCCGGGACAGACACGACCGGATGGCCGCATCGGCGGCGCAGGGCCGCGCTCGGCAGCCCGACGCGTTCGCTGAGCAGGGCTTGGAATGCGAGTGAGGGAGCAGGCCGCCGCGTGGCCATTACCTGATGGGATGCTCATCGGTTGAAGGTGCATGTGGCAGCAAGGCTCCTCGGCGCACCCGGCGGTCGCTGATCCCGGTCTCTACAGCGCCCGTTTCCTGGATCCATATGGGGAAGAACAGCGGATGCCGTGGGGCGAGGCCGCTCGTGTCATACCTCTGGAGGACTGCGGTCCGGTACACCCGTTTCCCCTGCGATCTGGCCGTCGTTTCGCGCCGGGCTGGTGGTGGTCGGCTACCACCGGGCGACTGGTGTCGTGTGTGGCCTCAGGACATAGATGACAAGAGAGTCTCAGGAGAGCCTTGACGAGAGTCTCGGGACATTCTTGACGTTCTGCCTTGAGCTCCTTGATCATTGATCGCTATGGAGGGGGAGGGATCCGAGCAGAGCCCGACGTGGCTGGTTGAGCAGCGGTACCGCGCGGTTCTTGAGGTGCTCGACGGCTCACCGGTCAGTGAGGTGGCCGTACGGTATGGCGTGTCACGCCAGACGATCTACACCTGGAAGTCCAAGTACGACACCGACGGGTTCGACGGGCTGCGGGAGAAGTCCCGGCGCCCGCGGACCAGTCCGACACGCCTTCCTGCCGAAGTCGAGGCCCTGGCCTGCGAGATGCGCCGGGCGAACCCTCGCTGGGGCGCTCGTCGGATCGCCTACGAGCTCGCCAGGACCGACCCGGCCACAGCGCCGTCACGGGCGACGGTCCACCGCGTTCTGGAACGCAACGGGCTCATCCGGCACCAGAAGCAGCAGCATCGCCGCAAGTACAAGCGGTGGCAGCGCGAAACTCCGATGCACCTGTGGCAGCTTGATCTGGTCGGCGGGATCTTCCTGGCCGACGGACGCGAGTGCAAGATGCTCACTGGGATCGACGACCACTCCCGGTTCGTCGTCATCGCCACCGTCCTGGCGGTGCCCTCCGGCCGGGCCGTGGCTGACGGGTTCGTGCGTGCGATGCGCACCTACGGGGTGCCGGCCGAGGTCCTGACCGACAACGGCAAGCAGTTCACCGGGCGGTTCACCAAACCCCGGCCGGCCGAGGTGCTGTTCGAGCGCGTCTGCCGGGAGAACGGCGTCACTGCCAAGCTGATCAAACCGTACTCGCCGACCACGACGGGCAAGATCGAGCGTTGGCATCAGACGCTGCGGCGCGAACTGCTCGACGTCTCCGGGCCGTTCTCCGATCTGCCTGCGGCCCAGGCCGCGGTCGATGCCTGGGTGCACACCTACAACACCGTCCGGCCCCACCAGGCCCTCGACATGGCGACACCGGCCAGCCGGTTCCGGCCGAACCCGCCACCCGAACCCACAGTGGTCGTCGCCCCGCGGCCCTCCGGAGAGGACCGCGAGCCGACACTCACGCCCTCGGCGGAGGCCCCGCTCCTGCTGCCCTCGTCGGCGCGGGCCGTGGAATTCGACGCGGTCATACCCGCGAACTGCCGGCTGGAGATCCTGCCGCGGGTGCAGTACGTCAGGATCCGACAGGAGCACGTGGGCCGCCGGGCACGAGTCTGGGCCGATGAGAACACCGTCCACGTCATCATCGACGGCAAGGTCGTCAAGAGCACCCCGTCGCGTCTGGACGAGGGCAATCTCCACGAGCTGTCCCTGCGCGGCGCGATCCCAGCCGGCCCGCCGCCCGCACTCGTGCCGCAGCCGGGACTGCCCGATCCGGATGCGGTGATCGAGGTCGACCGAAAGGTCGACACCAGCGGCATCACCCAGCTGGGAAACACCAACGTCAAAGTCGGCTACGAACTCGCCAACCAGCGCGTCACGTTGCGCCTGGACGGACAGCTCCTCCACGTCGTCCACGATGGCGTGCTTGCCAAGACCCTCCCCGCCCCGATCAGCCCTGATGCACGCACGCGGCTGCGTGGCGCCCGCATCGTCACCGACGAACTGCCTCCGCCGGCGGCTGGGGCGATCGCCGTGGAACGCAAGGTGCCGGTCGACGGCGTCATCATGGTCGCCCGTCAACGGCTTCGCGTCGGCCGCACCTACGCCGGCGAGGTCGTCACCGTCCACGTCGAGGACACCTTCTTCCGCGTCAGCCTCAACGGAGCCGACCTCTCACTCCACCCGCGCAAGAACCAGCACCCGGTCACCCGGTTCCGGGCGAAGATCCACTCACCGAAGCTCTGACGAACTGTCCACAATCTCCTGAGGCCGTCAACGATGTTATGAGGCCAAGCTGTCAACAAAGTCCCGAGACCTCACACCACAGCCTCAAGGCCAGCATGCGGTCCAGACGCCGCTTGTGGTGGACGTGCTGCACGGTTGTGCTGATCTGCGGCATAGGCGAGATCGCGCTGGGACAGACGCTCTTCGGCACTGCCGCAGTCACATTCGGCGTCCTCTTGTCGGCGTACACGCCAACGTTGCCCAGTCATGTACGGATGAACGTGCGCGGCGTCGAGCACGCGCGATCGTGGACAGCGCCGCTGCAAGGCCCAGACGTGGAGGGCGTTGTCGAGGTCGGACACGGTGTACCGAGTGCCGTCTCCGAGAGCCTTGGGCAGACCTGACACCTCGAAGGGGTAGGTGAGCCGGTCGGTCAGCCGCATGCGGGCCGTATCGACGAGCCATTGCCGGCCCGTGCCGAACTCTTCGTCGCTCTCAACGGTCCCGACGACGAGGGTGCTCTGGTCGAGGAAGCCTCCCTCGTAGTCGAAGAACGCTGTGCCTCGTCGTCTGCACATTCCTCTTCGATCGCGGGATGACCGCGTCCGCACCCAGCTCGGCTACCGCCGAACCGTCGGTGATCTGGGTAGCGTGCGGTGAGCCTGACGGCTGGGCGAGGATGCGATAGCAGACAGCGAGACCGCTGCCATCTGTATGCCGATTCCCGTCAGGGCGGCGCCGATGGTGTGCCAAGACGATGCCGTGAGCAACGGCAGGCCCAGGACTCAGAGCAGCACAGCCGCCGGCAGCGGCGGCGTGGGGACGACCGGAGTGTTCTCGCCCGACCTGGGGCGAGCCGCGGCGGTACCCAGGCTGCAGGAACTGGACGGACGCGGGGAACTGACGGCCGTGCATGTGCGGCTGGTCGCCGCATCAGTGGGGCGGTCGGAGCGGACGGTGTGGCGGTGGCTGACCACCGCGCGCAGCGAGGTCCGTACCGGGCGCAAGCCGGCGCCGCTGTTCACGGTGACGCCGGAGATTCGTCGGCTGCTTGCGCCGGCCAGCCGATCAGCCCAAGCCGACCGGTTTCCACGTAAACTCCGAGGCCCACTGCATGCCTCCCTGAAGATATTCCAGGAAGGCTGGCACCAGTTCGTCTACGTTCGACGAGAAGGCCCGCCAGTGCTTATCGGGAGCGCCATCCCGGTACTCGATCACGTAGTGACCTCTAGGTGCGCCAGCTTGATCGCCATATCCTGCCTGGACATAGAAGTTCTTTCGCCGCTCAAGGACGACGAACCAGTTAGATTCGGACAGACTGCGGACGCTCTCTTCGACAAGAACACCGCCCGGCCCATCGATTGTACGTCCGTCCGAGAGCTCAAGCGTAAATGATTCGCCAGGAGCACCTCCCATTGCCGACTGATAAACAGTCGGCCCCTGAGGATCAAAGCAGACCAACCCTCGTTCCCGGGAAAGGTCACGAACGATAGGGAATACGTCATCCGCGAGCGCAGACTGGATCGGCATGATCGCGACGTCGTCTGCGATATCTGGCTCCGCGGCCCAGGGCAGGTCAGACGTGCCGCGCAGCGCGCCGTAGCGTTCAACGACGGCGTCAACGAAGGCTTGCATCTCCGGCCCTGGGACGAAGCTCTGGAACGGTCGCGAACAGAGATCGGCGTAGAAGCGCGACGCGCTTTCGGCAGTAAACTGCTCGATCGGGCGCCAGACGGCGAGATCAAAACTCATAACTCCTCGATTCTTCGCTATCTGGCGCCTTCGCGATCACCCTGCTGCGTCGGGAACCCAACTGTAGAAGACGCCCTCCAGAGTGTACCCACTATTGCCGCCGACGCTCGTGGCCGTATTGCCAGCTGTGTTGAGCCAAGCGTCGGCAGCTTGCTGACGGGGCGTCAATGGTGACCTTCCACCCTTAGTTTCGACGCCATACCATTTACCATCGATCTGGACGGCGCCGTCATAAATCCGCTGTCCCACACCCGGAACATTGACGGTCACCGAACCCCGAACAACAGAGGCTCCATCCAGCTCCAGCTGATCCAGCGTAGTTCGTTCATCAGTTGCACCAACACGGCCAGGAGTTCCATCACTCTTCGCGAACTTTCCGTCGGCAGTCCGGCATTGCGTGTTGTGAACCAAAACCGGCGTGTCGCCCGCAACCACATAGTACGTGTGGAGCTGCCGGACGGTGAGGTTCCAGCGGTTGGCGGTGCTAGGGGTGGGACGGGTGGCGATGACGTAGGCGTGGTGGTCGGTGATGGTGTTGAGGGCATCGCCGTGGTGAAGTTTGCCAGCAGGGATCCAGGTATGTTCCGTGTTGTCCCAGAATGGATGGTTGGCTGTGGTATGGAGGGTGGCTGTGTGGCCGTCCTGGGTGAGGATGGTGAGATCGAGCAGATCGTGGTCCTGGTTGATCCAAACGTGCTGGACCGTGCGTGCCCCTTGGTGCTTGCCGGTCTTAGGGTCGGCGGCCTCCACCCGGTCGCCAACTTTGATCTTGCCGATGGGTTTCGTCTTGCCGCCCTCCATGAGAACCGGCGTCTCTGGGGCGAAACTGCAGGGCGCGCCTTTCTCGACTTCCTTCACCGCCGCTGCTTCGCCGGCCATGAGGATCGGAACGGTTTCAGCGGCGTCCTTCATGGAGTCGTAGGCGCCTGCGTCGATCAGGCAACGCTTGGCGTTGTAAAGGCAGTAGGTGGCGGCTACCAGCTTGGCTTGAGCCAAATTGCCTGTGTTGCCGTATACCTTGGCGGCTTCTTGGCAGGCAGTCCGCCCGTAGCAGGCCACGGCGGTGCGGTCGCCGTCACCCACCGTTGCGTTCCAGTAGCCATTGCCATCGGTGGAGTATCCGTACTGCACCCATACCTGCATCAGCCTGGAGCCGTCCCACCCGTTTTTGGCGCGTGGAAGGCTGTCCAGAATGCTGGTCACGCTCGTGACACCGCCGCCACCGGTGTTGCCATTCGGCGATGCAGTCCCGCCACCACCTGACGATTCGTAACACTTATGCCTCTCGCAATAGCTGCCAGCGTCGTGCCCGTCGACGTTGTGGTATCCACCTTGTGAGTCGACGAAGTCACCGTGGCATGCGTCGTCCGCGCAGAACCTCAAACCGCTCGGGTCGGAGAACGTGAGGGGGTTGTTGCCTGCGTAGCTGTAGCCGTTGAGTTCTTGGGGGCTGGTGGCTTCGAAGAGGGGGTCGAGGCTGATGAAGCGGCCGGTGGTGGGGTCGTATTGGCGTGCGCCGAGGATGGTCAGGCCGGTGCTGGTGTCGTTGGGGGCGTTGAGGAAGCCGCGGTTGTCGCTCCAGGTGACGGTGGTGCCGCGGGGTGCGCCGTAGGGGGTGAACTGGCGCCAGGTGGGGGTCTGGGCGGTGGAGTCCAGTTGCAGGCCGTTGGTGCCGTGCTGGTCGGGGATCTGGAAGGTGTAGGTGCTGGTGTTGGTGGCGGCGTCGCCGGTGCGGACGGCCGTGCCGCCGCCGGGCAGGGTGTAGTAGCGGGTGCCCCTTACGTCGCCGGTGGCGGTGTTGAGTGCGAGCTGTTCGCCGGGCAGGTAGAGGGTGGTGGTGCCGGGGTCCTTCTGCAGCAGCAGGCTTCCGTCGGCGTTGTACACGTAGTGGCTGTCGCCGTTGGTGCCGCCGGTGATGGCGGTGAGCTGGCCTGAGTCGTCCCAGGTGAAGGTCTGGGTGCCGGTGGTGGGGGTGGTGCGGGTCTGGGTGTTGCCGGCGCTGTCGTAGGTGGCGCTGGTGGAGGCGGTTGCCCCACCGGTGGTGTCGGTCGAGGTCAGGGTGTGGGGCTGGCTGGCCAGGTTGCCGTTGTAGGTGTAGTTGGTGGTGGTGGTGTCGGTGCCGCCGGTTGTGGAGTGCTGGACCTCGCTGGTGCGGTTGCCGAGCGCGTCCAGGCTCCAGGTGGTCCAGTAGGCGGCCTTGGTGTCGAGGTTGTCGCCGACCGTGGAGGAGTTCGTGCTGGTGGGGGTGGCGGCGCAGGAGTCGGTGGCGGTCCAGGCCTGGGTCAGGCGGTCGAGGTTGTCGTACTGGTAGCACTGGGTTTCGGTGGAGGTGGTGGCGCCGAGCCGGGTGGAGGTCTGCTTGGTGATGTTGCCGGCCGGGTCGTAGGTGTAGGCCTGCTCGTCGACGTTCGTCGGCGTGGCCGTGGACCGCGCTACGAGCTGGTCGGTGAGGCTGCCTGTGTGGGAATCGTAGGTGTTGGTGATCCAGGCCTCGTTGGAGCTTATGCCAATGGTTTCCTGCTGGACCCTGTTGAAGTCGTCGTAGTTGGTGGTCTGTGCGTAGCCGGCGGTCCCGTTCAGGCCGGAGGGCAGATCGGAGTCGGTGTAGGAGTGGGTGACGGTCTCGGAGGGCAGGCCTCCGGCCGCGCCGTAGATGTCGCGGAACGGCAGGCCGGTGGTGGTGGTGTAAATGTGGCGGAAGGTGTAGCTGGTGCCGAGCGTGCTGCCTTCCGTGGAGGAGGGGATGGTGACGGTCTCGCCGGTTGACTCACCAAAGACGTTGAAGCCCAGCGCCTGCGTGGTGTAGGCGGCGCCGCCCGAGTAGGCAGTCTGGGTGGTCACGTGGCCAATGGGGTACGGCATGCCGGAGACGGCGTTGTTGGAGTTGTCGTACACCCAGCCGGCGAGCTGATTCGACGACGACTGGCCGGTGGTGGCCGCGTCGTATTCGCCGGTCTTCCGTCCCAGGGCGTCGTAGGTGAAGCTGATCGTCTTGCCACGGGAGTCCGTGGTCTGGATGACGTTGCCGGCGTTGTCGTACTGCGTGCTGCTGTTGCCGGCGTCCGGGTCGCTCTTTGATGTGACGCGGCCCAGCAGGTCGTAGGTGCTGCTCCACGTGCTGCCGCCGGCGATGACGGTGTTCTGGTTGCCGTGGCTGTCGAAGCCGTAGGTAGTGGCCTGGCTGCTGCCTCCGGTGACGGACCAGATACCGGTGAAGGTGTCCGTCGGCGTGTTCAGCGTGGGTGCGCTGGTGTACTCGTCGAGTTCCGTGGTGCGGCCGAGGGGATCGGTGACGGTGGCCTTGGTCACGCCGCCGGACGGGGGTATGACGGTGGTGCGGTCTCCGTTGTAGACGGTGGTGGTCCGAGAGACCTCCACGTTGTCCTTCTCCGACAGGTCGACCAGCGTCCGGCCCAGGCCGTCGTAGGTGAAGTAGTCCTGGTTCGGGACCTCATCCTTGAGGTTGGTCGCGGAGACCAGGGTGGTGTTGGGGGTCGTGGTTGAGTCGAACCAGCCGTTGTAGGTGGCGGACTTCCAGCCGCGGGTGTCGTAGAAGGTGTCGGTGACCAGCCGGCCGCCCAGTGCAGTTTGAGTCTGCGTCTGCCTCACCCGCAGCAGGGCGTCGTAGAGGGTCGTGGACGGCAGGTAGCCGGATGAGTCTTTCAGTTTGTTCGTGGTGACGGCGGTGATGCCGCTGTTGGAGACGGTGTAGGCATAGGTGTAGTTCGCCGGGCTGGTGGTGGCGCGGGAGTCCAGCCACGCACTCGTCGTCCGCCCCAGAGAGTCGTATTGGACGGTGGTGACCACCCCGTTGGCGTCCGTCGTGGTCAGGGGCAGACCACGGGCCGGGTCCAGCGTCGTGGAGGCACTCTGATTCAGGGGGTTGGTGACGGTCGTGCCGGTCGTCGAGCCGTAGGCGTCGTCGCTGTAGCCGGTGGCGGTCTTCTTCCCGTTCGCGTCGTAGGTGGAGGTTATCCGGCCGCGGGAGTCGAACACCTGCGCCGAACTGGTGTGCCAGGTAAACGCGCCGCTGCTGTAGTCGGATGCCTTCTGGGTGACGGATACGTCGCCCTTGGTCGGGGCGGTGGTCTGCGGGAACGTCGGGGAGGTGGGCTGCGGCCAGGTGGTCGCCAGGGTCTGGTCGTCGTAGAAGGTGCGGGTGGCGGAGACGACCTGGTCCGGGCGGTTGACGCTGAGGGGAGCGGTGAGGGTGTTGACCGAGCCGGGGACACTGCTGGTGCTGCCCTCGGTGAAACCGCCGCAGGCGACCGAGTCGGTTTCCGTGCTCGCGACCAGGCCGACCAGGTTCTTGCTGGTGTTCGGGGCCGCGTAGGTGGTGGTGGTGCACCGCTCGTACGCCCCGGCCGCCGGAACGGTGTGGCTGTACTGCACGGTGGACAGGCCGAAGTCGGCGTCTGTCGTGGTGGCGTCGTAAGCGGTGTCGGTCTCGTTGATGCGCCAGGTGGTGGTGCCGTTGTCGGTCAGTGCCTGCCGGCTCCAGGTCTCGACCGGCTGCACGGCGTTGGCGGTAAGGTCCGGCAGGCCGGAGCGGGTGCGGGTGGCGGTGGCGGGCGAGACCCAGTAGGAGGTGATGGTGGAGTGGTCTACCGGGCCGCCGTTGCCGAGGTAGGAGGTGGACTCCAGTGTCTCCCCGGCGAGTTGGTTCAGGTCCTCGTGGGTGCCACCCTGGGAGTCGGTCAGATTCACCTGGGTGGTGTTGTTGTCGTCCGACATGCCCTGGTAGTAGGTGGTCTCGTCCAGGGTCTGCTTGTCGTTGACGCCGTCACCGGTGAGGGCCTTGACGTCCTCATAGCCGCGCCACTGCCCATAGGTGCGGAACTTCTTCTTCACGACCTCGTTGTCGTCGAAGTGCCAGGCCGGCTTGGCGTACTGGTAGAAGGTGGCCGTCGTGGGCGCACCGCCGGTGGGGTCGGTCTGGGTGACCTTGTTGGCGACGTACTTGTTGAACCAGTCCAGGATGGGTGCGCTGTAACCCTGCGGGGTCCAGTACACCGGGTAGCAGGAGGACGTGTTCGACGACGGGCTGATGGTCACCGGCGCCGAGCAGGCCGCGGTCCGGCTGTACTGCACTCCGATCACGGAACCGGTCTCGGTGGTGATCGCGGAGATGCGGAAACGGTACAGCGGCGGCAGGCCGTCGCTGACGGTGTCCACACGGTTCTGCAGATCCACCGCGGCGAACGACACGCTGGGCAGCGTGATCGGCGTGGTGCTGCCGCCGCCGGCGGTGTCCTGACCGGTATGGGCGATGGAGGACAGCCACAGGGTCGCGTTGCCGTCACCGGAGGTGGGCATCGTTTCGGTCAGCGCCCAGGAGTCCACCTTCGCGTACGAGGAGGAGGCGGCTGCGTACTGCTCGGTGGTCACCGACGTCAGCCGCACGGTGGAGAAGAACGACGGGCCGTGCGTGGTGCAGGTCGTCCCGGAGGCGCAGACCAGGTCGTAGGGCACATCCGGCCAGTTCGCCTTGGTCGTGGAGTTCAGCGGGTCGCAGGTCCCCGACACACACCGGTCCCCGGTGGCGAACAGGACCTTGTCCGGCACCGTGCCGTAGGCGTTGCCGTCGGTGAAGCCGTAGTCGACGTGGTCCAGGTGCGAGTCGCGGACGTAGGAGACGTTGTGGGCGCCGTTGTCCTCGCCGTAGTAGTTCGTGTCCTGCTTGTAGTAGTAGGACATCGCGTCACCATGCACGTCGGTGACGTAGTCCAGGTTCCACCGGTAGGCCATCGTGCACACCGACGAGGTGAACCCGGACGAGCTGTAGCAGGGGTCACCCGAGTGCGCCGAATACACAGGCATCGAGTCCACCGAGTTCGTGACCGGCTTGCCTGAGGCCCAGCCGGGCAGCTGGTTGCGGCCGAAGGAGTACACCGTGCCGTCGCGTTCGGTCACCGTCCAGTAGTCGGTGTTGTACGTGCCGGTGCCGTTGTTCGAGTTGGTGACGTGCTTGACGACCGCGCCGTTGTCGTTCTGCGGCTTCCACACGCTCTTCGAGGAGTCCCACACCAGGGAGGTCGTGGCCCCCTTGAGCGACAGCGTGAGTATCGGACCGTCATAGCACTCGTCCGACGTGGAAACCGGAGACGCGCTGCCTTCCGGGTCGTCGTTGCACAGAACGAAGGACTGCTCGATGAACGCCTTTGGCGTGTTCCAGCCGTCGCCCACCCAGGAGGACTGGGCTTGGGTCGCCGCCGTCTGCCCATCCACTGAGCCCGAGTCATAGTTCAGCGAAACGTCGGGGGCCAGCGAGGACGCCGCCGGCGGCACAGCCATCGGGTAGGAGTAGGTGAACGATCCCGAGGAGCCGCCCGCGGACCAGGAACCGGAGGGCTTGAGCGTGGTCGCCGCGTAGGAACCCGACGGGCCGCCGCCGTCTCCACCGCCGGATCCGGACACAGCAGCCATCACCATCACGGGTGAACCGGTGGTCGCTGTCTTCTGCGCCTCTGCCGACGTGCCGCCGGGCGTGCTGCCCAGTTGCAGTGTCGTGAAGAGCGACTTGCCCCGTGTGTCGTTCTTCGACCGCACAGGGGTCTGCGTGCGGCACGCGGCACGCTGCGGAGTGGTCAGAGCGCAACCAGGCAGTTTTACCAGGTGCAGCCGTGAGCCGAAGCCGCCGCCGTAGGCCTGGGCGAAACCCGAGTAGTCGAGGCTGAGCCGTGCTGTGCCGTTGTGCTTGCCGGAGGGTTTGAGGGTGAACAGGACGCCGTTCACACCGGCCTTCGCCGCCTGCGCGCGGGGCTTGACCGTCACGCTGACGGCGGAGGGACCGGAGTAGGAGCCGTGCTTGGGCGCGACCTGTTCGATCGACAGCGGTACGTGGCTCGAAGCGTGCTTGGCGGCGAGGGACGCGTTCGCTGCGGTGACGAGGAGGGTCGCGGTCTGCGGCGTCGGCAGGGTCGTGGCGGTGGGACGGTAGCGCCGGGTGGCCTGGTCATGCGGCGTGGCGAAATGCGTCGCCACCGGCCTGACGCCCTTCACCGCCGGTACGGCGTGGACATGCGGTGCGGAGGCATGCCGATGCGCGGAAGCCTGCACCGCGTCCGCGTCGGCCGTACCGGCGGAGGCGAAGAGGGATCCCACGGCGAGGAAGACGACCCAACCGGATCTGCGCACGCGGCTGCGGCGCCGCTTCCCACCCCACACGGACATCGGTGACCCCTTGTCAGAACAGCATTGCACGTCGCACACAACGGTGCAGAGGTGAACGCTTTCTGCACACGTGAGGTCAGAGATTTCCATGGCACGGCCATGGACATGAAGAAAGAACGGTCCACAAGATCGCAAAGAGGTGACCCGATCAAGAAAAGACTCGGCCAATTGTCGCGTGGCTGACTACACACCCCGAGGTGGGCCGGTACTGGTCATCTACCTTGACGCTGGCCCGGGAGCAGCCCGGCCACAGCAGAAGGGTCCGACGTGTCCTCACCTCCCCCTCACAGACTGGGCATATGGCGCTCCGTCACCTCCTCGGCTCTGGCCTTCGCACTGGCCGCGGGCCTCAGCGCCCTCACGGCGCTTCCGGCGTCCGCGGCAGCGCACCCTGCCGCTTCGACGGCCGCCCACAAAAGGGCTTCAGGTTTTGGCCTGACGGCCGAGGAAGCGTCCGCCAGGGCGAGGAAGACGCACAAGGACACCGTCGCGACCGCCGCGACGACCGACAGCAGTACGCTCACGGCGCACCCCAACGGCACCTTTACCCTCACGCAGTCGCTCGCTCCGGTCCGCAAGTGGTCGGGGCACGCCTGGAAGACCCTCGATGCGACGCTGCACAAGAACGCCGACGGCAGCATCGCCACCTCCGTCACCAGCAGTGATCTGACCCTGTCGGGCGGCGGCCCGGGGCCGCTGGCCGTCATGAACAGCCGCGGCCGCAGCCTTGAGCTCACCCTGCCCATGCACCTGCCGGCCCCCACCCTCTCCGGTGCCACGGCCACCTACCGCAATGTCCTCAGCGGGGTCGACCTGACCGTCACCGCCGACGCGCAGGGCGGCTTCTCCGAGGTGCTGGTCGTCAAGAACGCCCAAGCGGCGGCCAACCCCGCACTGCAGCAGCTCACCCTGGCCACGCGCACCCATGGGGTGACCATCTCTGCGGACCACGCGGGGAACATCACCGCGGCCGACCGCGGCGGACACGCGGTCTTCACCGCGTCCGCCCCTCAGATGTGGGACTCCGCCTCCACCCACATAGCCGCCGCATCAGTGGTCCGTGACCCGATCACCGGCCGTGACGTCGACCGCGCCAGCGGCCAGCCCATCACCTCCTCAGCCACCGGGCCCGGCAAAGGTGCGCACCACGCCCGTATCACCGCCAAGTTCACGGGCAAGGGGATCGCTCTGACGCCTTCCGGGTCACTGCTGAAGGGCCACGGGACGGTCTACCCGGTCTACATCGACCCCGACTTCAACTCCCCGTCCGCCTCCAGCCCCCGGCAGGCCTGGACACAGACCAACTCCTACTACCACGACTCCAGTTACTGGAAGTCCTCCGACCTGCTGCGCGTCGGGTACCAGGACTGGCAATCGCCCGTCTTCACCGCACGCTCCTTCGTGCAGATCGGCGTGCCTTCCCAGATCTACGGCTCCACCGTGGACTCCTCCGAGATCGACTTCACCGAGGAGTGGTCCCCGTCCTGCACCGCCACGCCGGTGCAGCTGTGGAAAACTAGCCCCGTCACCTCGTCCACGACCTGGGACAACCCGCCCAGCCTGATCAGCGAAATCGACCAACCCCAGACTGTCGCGCACGGCTGGAGCTCCTCGTGCCCCGCGGCCAACGTCGGCTTCGATCTGAGCCAGCTCATGCAGTCGGCGGCCGACAACAAGTACACCAACCTCACCCTCGGGCTGCGAGCCGGGGACGAGAGCGATCCGTACGGGTGGAAGGAGTTCGCCAACACCATCACCGTGTCCACCAAGTACGACCACAAGCCGAACACCCCGACCCACCTGACGACGTCACCGTCCACGTCGTGCCAGGACGACACCGTCGTCGGCGACGGCAGCGTGACCCTGTACGCGGGCATGTCCGACCCCGACGGCGGAACGCTCGGCGCTCACTTCCAGCTCTTTCCGCACGGCAGCAGCACCGTCGTCGCTCAGTCCGACTCCAACTCCCTGACCGGTCAGTCCGGGTCGACCGCCGTCTATGTGATCCCGAAGGCCACCCTGGAGGGGGCAGCGGGAGGCAGGGTCACCGAGTTCGACTGGAACGTGGCGGTGAGCGACTTCAAGTACTGGGGCGGCACCTCGACCACCTGCCACTTCTCCTTCGACCCCACCCGACCGGGCGCCCCGGTGATCTCCCAGCCCGGGAGCACGACCATCGGGCAGCCGTTCACGGTCACCATCGCCCCGCCGGCCACCGGCACTACACCGTCGAGCTACGAGTACCAGGTCAACGGCGGCGACCCGGCGAACGTCACCGCCGACTCCTCGGGCAACGCCACCATCAGCATCACGCCCTACCGGCACATCAACGTGCTGTCGGTGTCCAGCCTGTCCGCCGGCTCCAACTACGGTGACAGCGACGCCATCACCTTCGACTCCGGCAACCCCGCGAGTCCGCAGGCCGACGGCGACCTGACCGGTGACGGCGTCCCGGACCTGCTGACCGTCGGCGGCCAGAACAACCTTCCCTCCGGCCTGTGGCTGGCCGGAGGGAAGACCGATCCGGGCAAGATCACCGGTAACGGACACGTCGTCAGCGCTGCGGGCAACATCGGCGTCGACGGTGACGGACTGAACGGTCAGTCCTCCGACTTCGACCATGCGATCGCCATTACCGGGCAGTTTACGGACAGTGGCTTCCAGGACGTACTGGTCTACTACCCGCCCAGCACCACGACCCAGGTCGCCGACGCTGGCGGGGGACTGCTCGTCAACGGCAGCGGAGACGGCTCGCCCCTCAGTCCCGCCGACAATACGCATGAGGTTCCCTCTGTGGGCCTCTGGGACTACAACAGCGACAGTCCCATCCAGCTCGCCAATGCCGGTATGACCTCGGGCAGCAGCGGCGGCTTCCGCAGCCCGTATCCCGATCTGATCGGCACCTCCGGTGATCCGACCCACGGCTACACCCTGAACGTCTACAAGGCTGATCAAGGCATCGGCAGCTGGGTCGCCTGGCCCTTCACCGTCAATAGCCCTGATGGCACAGCCGACTGGAACAACTGGACGCTGGCCACCATGCAGCTGCCCTCCAGCGGCGGTGGCAGCAGCACGGCGATGTTCCTGTGGAACAAGTCCACCGGCCGACTGGACCTGTGGGAGAACCTCGCCGCCGACATCGACAGCGGCACGCTGACCTACACCGATTACCCGGTCGCCACCGGCTTCCACACCGGTATGGCCCTCACCCTGCAGGCCGGCGACATCAACGGCGACGGCACCCCCGACCTGTGGACCACCGGAGCCGGTGCCACCACCACCGCGAACCTTTTCACCAACCTGTCCACCACCGCGCCGGCCAACCTCGCGCAGAACGTCGACACCCTCACCGCCGCCCACGACGCCTGGCCGCTCAACGACGCCCAGACCGGCGCTATCACCACCGCCAAGGACGCGATCGGCAGCCTGAACGCGACCGGGAGTGGCGGCGCCTCCTGGGCCACCGGAGGCCTGTTCTCCCCCGCCGCCCACCTCGACGGCACCGGCACACTCAAGACCAACAGTTCCGCCGTCGCGACCAATGGCAGCTTCACGATTTCCGCGTGGGTCAAGCCGGAAAGCCTCGGTGGCACGGTCCTCAGCCAGAAGGGCACCAGTACCTCCGGCTTCGCCCTTTACACCGACGCGGCGTCCAAGACCTGGCGGTTCCAGATGCCGCAGAGCGACACCTCTTCCCCCACCATGGACACGGCCACAGCCAATGGGCTGACTGCTCAGATCGGTGCCTGGACCCAGCTGACCGCCACCTACGACGCATCAGCCGGCACCATGACGCTGTACGTCAACGGCAAGCAGGCCGCCACCGCCACCCATACCAGCAAGTGGAACGCCACCGGCGCCTTCACAATCGGCAACGGCAGCACCGCCTTCACCGGCAGCGTCGCTGACGTGACCACCTACCAGCAGGCCCTCACCGGCGCGCAGGTCGCTTCCCTCGCCGACGTTTCCTACGTCCCCGCGGGCTCTGTGATCGCCCAGGTGACCGGAGACTTCAACGGTGACGGCAAGGCCGACGTCGCCCACCTCATCGACGCCGGCGGCGGACATGATGCCATCACTGTCGCGCTCGCCGACTCAAACGGCAGCTCGGTCGGCGACGGCGGCTTCCAGCCCGTCCGTCTGATCTGGGACGACCCGGCCTTCGGGCCCAACACCAAGTACATGGCCGCCGGCGACTTCAACGGCGACGGCAAGACCGACCTCGCCCTCTACTACAACTACAGCGACAACAACAGCCAGCACGACGCGATCTTCACCCTCACCGCGACGGGAGGCGGCGGATTCGCAGCGCCGGTCAAGGCGTGGGACGACACCGCGTTCGGCTCCAACACCAAGTACGTGGCGGCCGGTGACTTCGACGGCGACCACAAGAGCGACCTGGCCCTGTACTACACCTACAGCGACAACCAGCACGACGCGGTCTTCACCCTCACCGCCGCGTCCTCCGGCAGTGGCGCTCTGGCCGCACCGGTCAAGCGATGGGACGACCCCACGTTCGGCCCGAACACCAAGATGATCACGGCCGGTGACTTCAACGGCGACCACAAGGACGACCTCGCCCTGTACTACAACTACACCGACAACAACAACCAGCACGACGCGATCTTCACCATGACCGCCGGCACCGGCGGCGCCCTGGCCGCACCGGCGAGCATCTGGAACGACACCAGCTTTGGCCCCAATACCAAATACATGACTGCCGGCGACTTCAACGGCGACGGCAAGGCCGACATCGCGCTGTTCTACAACTACACGGCCAACAACAACTGGGACGTCGCCATCTTCACCATGAACGGCAGCAGCCCCGTCTCCTCCCCCAGCGCCGTGTGGTCACAGACCAACTGGGGTCCCAGCACCCAGTACATGACTGCCGGCGACTTCAACGGCGACGGCAAAACCGACCTCGCCCTCTACTACAACTACGCCGCCCAGACGCCGGCCGTGTTCACCCTCACCGCCGACAGCAACGGCGACGGCGGCTTCGCCGCACCCGTACGCCGCTACACCGACCAGTAACGACACCCCACACCAACCAACCATCGGGCCGGGCCCCTCGCGGGCCCGGCCCGGCTCACTCACAAGGAGGAATGGGTGGCCCAGCACACCCTGAGAAGCGGATGCATCGCGGTCGCCGCGGCATGCGCCCTCACTTCAGGGGCCCTGCCCCTGACCGCAGCCACGGCCTCGGCCGACACCTCCACCGAGACGGTCATACCGGCCGCGCTGCTCAACGACCCGCCCCAGGACGCCATCGCCTTTGCGGGCACCGGTGGCTTCATGCACCAGACCGAAGCCCAGTCCACCTTCGTGTGGACGAAGTACGCGGGCGGACCGGACGTCCCGCTGCCGGAGATCGGGAGCAATGGCTGGGTCCCCGCGACCTCGGGTGCGGGCTCCGACGTGGTGGCCACGCCGTCCGGCGACGGCTACCAGCTGCACGACATGGACTCCGGAACGACGACCACCATCACACCTGGTGCCGGCCAAAGTTACGTCGGAACCTTCGGCTCGCGCGTGCTGACGGTCACCAAGGCCGCGGACGGAAGCGTCACGGGCTTTCACGTGCTCGGCACGGCGGACGGGCAGCAGACCGACACACCGGTCACCGGATGGCCCGAGGGCGCCGTACTGCGGACTCCGGTGCTCGCCGGGGACGCTGACTCGGTGGTGATCTCCTACACCGAGACCGGCAACGGCACCTCCGAGCAGCGGCTGGCGCTGGTGGATCTGGCGACCGGTGCGGTCACACCCACCATGGGGCCGCTGGCCCCCCGTGCCCACGTCGTGCTGTCCCGCAAGTACCTCGCCTGGTACACGTGGACCGGGGCCGACGGAACCGTATCGGCGGGGCAGGTCCACATCGTGTCCCGCTCCGCTCCCGCCGGAACGGAGACCACCATCCAGGTCCCGCCGGCGCCGCTCGGCAGCGGGTACAGCAGCATCTTGCGCTCGATGGGCATCATCGGCGACTCCCTCGTGATGAGCTACGGGGTGACTCACTCCGGTGCGGCCACCACGGACGACAAACTGGGCTACCCGCTCTACACGATGCCGCTGTCCGGCTCCACCACGGTGACCCCGGTCCTGGACCACACCAACAGCATCAAGCAGGAACCGGATGGAGTCGTCGCCGTGGGCGGCTCGTCCGACACCGACTGGGCGGCCCACCTGTTCACCGCCGGAGCGGACGGCACCCCGACGGGCACCGCCGTGGACTCCGACCCCGGCGTGCCCGCTCCCCTCGACGGCCTGGCCCTCGGCGGCGGGACGCTCTACACCGTCCGAAGAGATCCAAGTGGTACGGACAACGTCTACGACCGGATCGTGCAGCTTGGTTCCCCACCCTCCTATGGTGCCGAGCAGGGCTTCGGCCAGCCCTTCGCACCCACCGACTGCGACTCCGCCGCCACCTGCAACCCGCCCATCGCCACCGGCGACGGCAACATCTCCCAGCTGTGGCCGAACGCCAACGCACAGGGCGACGCCGTCACTCTGCAGAACCACAACGGCACCGCGGATCTGGTCACGCCCGGCGCCACCGGCGGCACCCTCGTGGACGCCGAGGGCCACTACGTGATCTACAACGGCGGCTCCACGAAGAGGCAGTACATCGGCGACACGGACCCCGGCGCAGGCGGCACCAGCCACGTCCTGTTCACCCGCCCCATCTCCGCCGCCGCGCTGTCGGGCTCCACGGTGTGGGTCCCCGGTCCTGCCGCCGGAACGCTGACCCAGATCGACCTCACCACCCAGCGCACCGTCCGGACCGTCGCGACCGACGCCTCCTGCGTGCTCAGCGAGCTGCAGGCCGCCGCCCAGCACTGGGTGTACTGGTCCTGCGGGCCCTCGGGCCCGGCCGGCGTGCACGACCTGGCCACCGGCAAGGACGTCACCGTGCCCGCCCATCTGGCCCAGCTCGGCGACGGATTCGTCGTCGAGCACGACACGACCGCGGGGAAACTGACGCTGACCGACGTGCACACCGACACCGCCGCCACCACCGGCCTGGCCGACCTTGCCGCCGGACGGGTCACCGACGACCGCCGGGTGACCTGGGCCGTCGACAAGTACCAAGGCTCCATCGCCTACCTGGACAGCGGCAAGAACGTCCACCTCGTCGACCCGCACATCCCCGCCTCCGCCCCGGCACCCGCCGTCGGCTCCTTCATCTACCCCGGACAACGGCTGGAGTCCGGGCACAGGCTCAGCAGCTCCACCATGACGCTGACCATGCAGACCGACGGCAACCTCGTGGCCCGCCTGAAGACCGGCAGCGGCGCCGGCCAGGTGGTCTGGTCGACCGGCACGGGCGGCAACCCGGGTGCGTACGCGGTGATGCAGACGGATGGCAACCTCGTCGTCTACACGAGCACCGGTGGCGCCGGCAAGGGCGGCGCCCTCTGGTCGAGCAAGACATACGGCAACCCGGGTGCGTATGCCACCGTGCAGGACGACGGCAACATCGTCGTCTACGGCAAGGCGAGCACCGCTGCGCTGTGGTCGAGCGGGACCTACGCCCGGTCGCAGAACGTCGCCTCCGGCACCACCCTCAAGCCCGGCTGGTGGACCCAGGGCCCCTACACCCGCCTGGTCATGCAGACGGACGGCAACCTCGTGATGTACCGCCGACGCGACGGCGCCGCCCTCTGGTCCACCCACACCTCCGGCCACCCGGGTGCGTACGCCGTCATGCAGCCGGACGGCAACCTCGTCGTGTACACGAGCACAGGAGGGCCGGGCAAGGGCGGCGCTCTGTGGGCCACCAGCACCAGCGGCCACTCCGGCGCGTACGCGTACATGCAGAACGACGGCAACCTCGTCATCTACAAGAACACCGGAGCCCCGGCAAGGGCGGCGCCCTGTGGGCCACCAGCACCAACACAACCGCACGATGACCAAGCCCTGAGGACCACAGTGTGACGTTGCCCGGCCGGTAGCACCGGCCGGGCAGTGAACTCCGTTGATGCTCGCTGACCAACGCCACACACGGCCCGCACCTTGGGCGCATTCATGTCCCGGTCGGCGCGTGCTACTGCTGCCAGGCGCTGGCGCTCTGGTCGAAGTCCTCCTTGTATGCGCGGCGCTGGGTGAGGTCGGATTCGGTCAGCTGGGGGTGTACGGGCGGCTGCTGGGGGGCGGCCCAGAGTTGGATCAGGTGGCGTTCGCCGCGGTCGCCGACGCCGGGCTCGGGGTTGGGGGTGTGGCAGTACAGGCGCATCCGGATCCATGCCGGCACGTGGTCGGTAGGCAGTGGGAGGGGGCCGTCTTCGGGTTCGGCTTCGTCGAAGTCGCCGCTGCCGAGGATGTAGATGACGGGGGTGTCCTCGGTGGCGTGCAGGCTCATCTCTTCCGCTGGCCCCCAGGCAGGGTCGGTCTCGGGTGGGGGCGGGGCGTCGTGGATCTGGACGGTGATGGTGATGGTGCCGGTATCGGTGTCGGTGAGGATGTGCGCCGTGTCGCTGCCGATGGGCCCGCACCGCCAGCCGTAGGGCCACTGGGGCGGCCATTCGTAGTCCTCGCCGAGCGCGAGGAGGTAGCCGTACTCGCCGGTCTCCGGCGTCCATGTGGTCTCAGCAATGATCATTGGTGGTCTCCTCACGCGGAGGGGCACCCCCGGCGCGCCGGGGGTGCCCCATGGTGCCGTGCCGTTCGGCCCAGCGTGTCAGGCCGTCAGGCGACGACGTAGAACGGGTCGTTGTCCATGACGTGCATCGGCCGGCGCCAGTTCGTGATGCGGGCGCCCTGGGTGTTGTTCTCGTTCGGGCTCACCCACGTCGTCTCGCGCTGCGAGGCGGGCAGCTTCGTGCCGCCCTCGTAGGTCGAGGCGAACGGGTACTCGTCGCAGTAGGTGCGCCCCGCCCGCTTCATGTCCGGCGGCGCGGTGCGGCCCCCGCAGACCGCCTGCCGGTTCTTGCTCTTCTGCCTGGTGTTGATCATCCAATGCAGGGGCTTGCCGCCGTACGGGTCGCCGTAGTGGCCGCCGCTGGCGCGCAGCTTGCGGATCCCGTCATCGATCCACGGGATACCGACCATCGACACCGCCGTGGGCGCGTCGGTCATGGCGCAGCCGGAGGTGCCGTAGTAGTTGTCGCACCGCCAGGTCGCCGACTTGTAGCCGGTCGAGCCGGGGACGTAACCCGGTTTGGTGAAGCTGAAGACGTACCTGGTCTGGGTCTTGCCGTTGATGCGGCCCTTGCGCATGGGCGCGGTCGTGTAGGTGACGCTGCCGCTGGAGCCGGTGTCGAGCAGGTGCGGCCCGTAGTGTGTCGTCGCGGTGGTGGCGTTCCCGGCCGTGGCGGTGACGTTGACGGTGATGCCCCCGCCCTCGCCGGTGGTACGGGCCTTGGAGAGCTGGAACTTCTCCCCCCAGTTCGCCGACGTGGAGTGCAGGGTCATCGAGTGACGGACGGTGAACGTGGCCGTGCCCACCTGGCGCGGTACACCGTTGGTGACCCGGATGACCTTGACGCGGACGGTGGCCCACTCGCACTCGCTGAACCGGTTGATCACGATCGTGTCGACCCTGCAGGTGGCATTCGCGTCCGGCGCCACTGCCCCCGCGGCAGTGGCCGGTGGGGCGGTCTGCACGGCCACCGGCGCGATGTCGGCCTGGATCACTGTCGAGCCGGCCGGCCGGTCCACGGCCGCCTGCGAGAACCCGGCGGCCGGGACAAGCAGTCCGGCCGCCACAGCAGAGACGGTGAGACTTCTGGCGATCTGATTTCGCAAGACATTCCCCCTGTGCTGACCAACGCTGCGCGAGGCGCAGCCAGCAACTGGCGTGCGCTCTCGCCCCGTTGGCGGCATCCAAGCACGGCGCTGTGAGGGACGGCATCCCAGTAACGGCCGTCCAGGATTTCCTGTCCGGAGTTTCGGCCACACTGCCCCGCCTGAAGTCGCTGCAGGTGAATGCCCTACAAGCACCGCGAGCGGCATGGGCGCCGGTGCCACTCGCGCCAGTGGACACGCCGCGTGTACCGCAGCCACCAGGCATCCGACCAGCGCTCCGGAAGACGACAACCGAGCAGGCACACGGCCCTGCAACCATCGGAGCCGCACACGCCACGCACACGCCAAGCGGAAGTTGTCTCAACTCCCACTCCCTCCTTGGAGTGGATGCCGGGCATCGCCGGAGCGCACCGCAGCATCGGGTGCAGTCAGCGGCCGGCTTCTCGTCCGCGGTGCGGCTGCTGCGGGTGCTGCGCCTGCTGATCGTTCTGACGCACCGGGTGCGCAGCGTCGGCATCGACCCGCTCGGCGTAGCGGTCCGCACGGGCGCGGGAAGCGTCGGCCGCCTTGGTGAACGCGTCCTGGAGGTGGCGCAGCTTCTCGTCTGTGAGATCGAGGGCCTCCACGTCGGTGCGGGACTTCCTCAAGGCCCGCAGCGCCGTCAGGTCGATCGCCTCCCGGGGATCGGCCTCCGGCTCCTGGTCGCCGTGCTCCGGGCCGACGCCCGAGGGTGCGAGCAGCTGCTCGGGCATCGCCGCCTGCTGGTGCGCGACGACGTCGTACGCCCGGCCCCGCACGTCGGCTTCGATGGTGGTGCGCAGCTTCTCGCGGACCACGGCGCCGGCGAGGACAGCCCGCTCGTACTGCAACGGGAGGCGGGGTATCTCCCACTCCCCCGCTGTCTGGTCCGGGACTCTGGGTGCAGCCGGCGCGCCGGTATCGGCCGGGGGTTGCCGGTCCGGGGCGGGCGCGGGGGTTGGTGGGCGGCGCCGGGCGGGGAGGTCGGTCAGCGCCCACCGTGCTGTGTAGAGGCGGTAGCCGGACTCCAGGCCGCGCACGGTCTTCGGCTCGCTGATGTCCAGGCAGTGAGTGGAGATGGCAGCGGCCACGATTCTGTCGTCCAGGCCAGGGTCGCGGCGGCAGCCGCGCAGGACGAGGGCGAGGTGACGGCGGGCTTCGGCGAGCAGATGTCGGCGGTGGAAGCGGCCGCCGTCGTTCATCACGAACACCGTCGCGGTGACGTCGACGGCCGCCAGCGCGACGTCGACCACGGCGGCGACCCGGGCCCGGATCGCCGCAGCCGCGGCACGGGCGTACTCGAGGAGGGAGTTGATGATGTCGGCGGCCACCCCGGAGGTGCGGATCGCGCTCTCCTTCCACTCCTCACGCAGCCGCATGAGGGGCCGGGTCTTCCTCTTGGCGGGGCGGGTCTTGCGGGCAGCGATCTGGTTCAGCTTGGCGCGGGCCCGCTCGGAGACCACGGGCAGGAACTTCGGCTCGCCGTCGTCGTCGACGGCGGTGACGTACTCATGCTCCAGCCCGGCCAGGCAGGCGGCGATCCGGTCGCTGCGCCGGGAGGTCCAACGGATCAGCTCTCGCGGCACCCCGGCAATCTCCATCACCGGCCGGCGCCCCGGGGTGACGGTGCGCGGCTCGGTCGCCAGCCCCAGCGCCTCGCAGACCTCAGCGGCCACGATCTCGTTGTAGAGCGCGGAGACGGCGACGGTGTTCTCGTGCAGGGCCATGGTGTGGATCGAGCCCCACTTCCCGTCCAGGCGCTGCCCCTTCACGGACACAAGCAGATGGTCATGGAGCAAGGGTCGCCCGGAACGTGCCTCATAGTGGCGGAAGCGGGCGGCGACCAGACCGCCGGGCGGCCGCACCCGGTAGACACCGTCCTTGCCATACCGGATCACCGCCACCTCGTCCTCGATCCACTCCAGCACCCGCTCGATCGCCCGCTCGTGCGCCGCCTCGATCACCCGCCCGGTCTCCTCATCCCCCAGCGCCCACAACAGATAGATCGTCGGCTGCGGCCGGAACACGAAGTCGACACCCGTGACAGTCACCTGGCGTCCCAGAGCGCCGGCCTTGAACGCCTTCTTCTGGGACTCGCCCTTGGCGAGCCGGTCGGCCTCGATCCGGTCCGCGTACGGATGCCGGCCCCGCTCGCCGAACAGGTTCCGCAGCTGTGCCTCGGTGACCTCCTCACCCGACGTCAGTCCGAGCACGGCCAGGCCGCGGCCCATCCATCGCCCGGCCGGGACACCGGCCTCCTCCTGAGCCTCGCGCAGCGGCGTACGGGCCGGGCGGCGGCCGTCGCCGACCACGGTCTCTCGCAGGTAGTAGCGGTACATCTGACCGGCCCGAACGACCCTGATATCCACTGTCATGGAGACCACGCCACACGACCCTGACCTGCAAGAAAAGGCCGATCAGCAGTACGTCCCGCCAGGCGGGAGCAGCAGCCGAACTTTTTTCATAGGTGCCCGCCAGACGGGAAGCGACTCCGGCCGGCGAGCCAGTGTCATCGCTCTCCGGTCCCGACCCGCGCCGACGACCAGACCACTACAGCCGCTCGTTTGCTGTTGCCCGGTCCGTGCGGAAGGCGACGCCGTACTCCCTGGCGAACCGGTTGGCCTCGGCGCCGGAGCCGCCCACCGAGCGCAGGTAGAAGGCGTAGGCCACCGACTCGATCTGCTCCTTGTTCAGGTACAGAACCCACCGGTTGCCGAGCTGACGCGCGGTGCGCACCTTCTCCTCCAGGCCGTCGGCCGGCGGTAGACAGAGCCGGGCACCGAGGTATACGTACAGGCGCAGTGCGTCCATCTCCGAGCGGCGCAGCTCGACCAGTCGCTCGCCGTGGGCCGGCCCGCCGGGCCGGCGGTCGGGGGCGTCCTCGGTGTACACCAGCGCATCCCGGCCGTGCCCCGTCAGCCGGGCCGCCCACACAACGGGCCCGCCCTCATACACGGACAACTCCGCGCGCGTCTCACGGTCGGCCAGCTCGACCAGACCCTGCCCCGCGGCACTCTCCACCGCCTTGTGATGGTCGGGACGCAGCATGCCCAGCAGCACCCAGCCGTGCTCGGCCACCTCCTCGTGGTCGCGCAAAGCCAGCAGCGCCTCGAGGACGGTCTTCCTGCTGGGCATACCGCGCTCCCCCGGCTCCGACTGACTGGACGCTGACGAGTCGACAGTAGGAGCCCGTCCGGCAGGTTCGGGACGAATCCGGGAAAGATCGCCCGCGTTGACGTCGCGGCCCCGGCGTCGGCGCGGGGCGGAGGGGCCAGGGTGCGGGCCGGAGATCAGCGGGCCCGAGTCACGGTGACAGGCACGTCCGAACAGCTGCTCAGGACTTCAGCGAATGGTGCTCCTGTTCGCCACGGCGAAGAGGAGCAGCACGTCGGCATGCTCCAGACCCCCCGACTACGCCCGCCACGTCTTCGCCCACTACGCCGAACTCCAGCAGTCGCCCCGCGACATCGAGGACGCCGTGCGGGCCCGCATCGCCCGCCAGGCGCTGCTGTACCAACCCGGCCGGGTCTTCCGCATCCTGCTGTGGGAAGCAGCCCTGTACGCCGCTGTGGCGCCCCGCGACGTCCTCGCCGGGCAGATGGACCGGCTGACATCCGTCATCGGCCTGGACACCGTGCAGCTAGGCATCGTGCCCTTCGGCGCCCAGCTGTCCATCCCGCCGGCCAATGCGTTCTGGCTGTATGACGACCGCCTCGCCATCGTCGAGGACTGGCACGCCGAACTCTGGCTGGACGACGCCGATACCGTCGCCCTGTACCGCCGCGTGTGGGACACGCTCGCCGCATCGGCCGTGTACGGCACGCAGGCTCGCCGGCTGCTCGCACGGGCCCGCGCCCAGGCCGCCGATCTCGCCTGATCGTCCCGGCGAATCACGCCCGCGGCTAGGCGAATATTCGCGAATCAGGCCCTCCGCTGGTTCTCGGTCGTCCCTAACGTGCTGGTCATGGCCCATCCGATGCGTTTCGCCGCACTGTACGAGGCCGAGGATTCGTGGCTCGCCGAGTGCAGCGAACACCCCGCCCTCGTCCGCGCAGCTTGGGACGAGGAACGCCTTGCCCCCATCCCGTCCGGCGCTCACTGGCTCGTCGCCGAGTCCAGCCTCACCCAGGGATGGCCGGCCGCCTCCCGACTCCGCGACTCGCCGCACGGCCCCGTCCTCGCCGACCCCGACGCGAACAAGATGTACTGGCTGGTCGCACCGGACGCCGCCGAGGAACTGGCCGACGTCCACCGCCTGGTCGTGCACCCCGCAGGCTGGTCGCTGTCCTGCCCGCCCACCGGCTGGCAGCTGGACGGCAGGTTCTGGCTCTGGCGCCCTGACGGGACGGGCCACCTGAACGACCCCGCGCTCATCGCCGCAGCGTTCGGCCCCGGCGGCTACCGCACCGAAGCGGAGGCCCGCGCATGACGACCGCCGAGACCAGAGCCCTGGTCGACATCCCCGCCGATCTCCTGCCGCTCATCCTGTTGCCCCCCGCTGGAAATCCTGCCCGACGCCAGAGCGCGCGGCGCCGAGTGCGTGTGGGGCGGCGAACCGCTGTCCACCGCGACGGCCATTGACCTCGGCGAGCGCGAGACCGATGGCGGGCACTGGTTCCCGCGAGCCTGCCGGCCCTGCACGAGGCGCGCCGTCCTGGCCGCGCGCAACGACCACCCCGGCCAGTGCGAGCAGTGCACGGACGACGCCACCCTCTGCGAGACCCGCCAGGCCCTGCACGCCCTCGCCCTGGAGCTCCGCCGATGAACTGCGCACGCTGCACCGAGCCGATCCGCCCCGACGAGGAGACCGAGGAGATTCAGGACCACGGCGCGAGTGGCGCTGGCTCCTCCGTCGTCGTGCACGCCTACCGATGCCGGCGTGCTCCCCAGCAAACGACGCCGACGCGCCGCTGATGCTCCCGCTCCCGACGCACGCCGACGTGCCGGGAGCGGGCAAGACTCCAGTGGGCTCCCCGACGGCGAATCGGGAGCTGGGTCTTCCGCTGGAAACGCGGCCGTCCCCGCCCCCCGTCGGGGACGGCCGCTGCACGGCTCCCTGGTGTCCCACACGCGTGCAGCACCGCCTGAAATCCCCTGGTCACAGCCGTCGAACCGCATCCCCCATGCGATTAGAGGGTGCGAGTATCGGTCAGTCCCCCTGGCTGAGATGATGCGCTGCCGAGTGATCAACTGGGGAGGGCTCATGAACGTCACTACCACCTACGAGCAGAACGTCGACGAGAGCTACAGAGGCCTCAAGGCCGGCATGCGGTCCAGACGCCGCTTGTGGTGGACGTGCTGCACGGTTGTGCTGATCTGCGGCATAGGCGAGATCGCGAAGGGCCGCAAGTGGACCGAAGGAGCGCGCTGGCCGGTCCCGGAGCATGTTGACTTCTCAGTCCCGTCAGTCCCGTGACTGTGGGAAGGCGTGCCCCTAATACTGCGCTGCACCCGTGACACCACCCTGCTGCAAGCCGACGACCACAACCAGGATCACCGCGACGACGACTGCCACCCATCTGTGTTGCAACCCGCTGCACACCACGGCTGTCGACGGTCATGCAATTCCCCACCTCAGGTGGGTTCGGCGTCAGCTAATTCCCCATCCTCGCGGTCATGTTTCCCCATGGGGGCGGCGGTCGCGAACGGCGCTAAGGAATGGCGGCTGCTGCCTTGGGGGCGGCGGCCAGCCGCAGGCCGACTTCCACGAGGGCCCAGCCGAGACGGGTGCGGAGGTCCCGGGGGTGCCGGGCCGCTGCGGCGAGACGGTATGCGTCGGCTTCGGCGCGGAGTTCGGCGGCGCGGGCATGGTGCAGGGCAAGGTGGGTCTCGGGGTGCATTGGGCTTTGGCCTTTCACTCCGTGGTGAGGGGGAACGCGTGTGTGTGGATGCGTACCTGGGCGGTGTTGGCGTCGTCTTCGTCGGCGGCCCGGTCGCGGTAGGCGTCGACGAGCGCGTGCATCTTCTCGACGAGTTCCTGGGTCAGTTCAGGCGTCAGCCGTAGTGTCGCGCTGCTCATGTCCCAGGTGCGGTTCCATTCCTCTGGCCATGTCTGGCGGTTGCCGAGCCAGGTCGACAGGTCCCGGGTCTGGGTGGTGGCGATCTCGTGGAGGTACATGTCGGCGGCCCCGCGCACGTCCGGGCTGGCGTCCGTGAGCAGTGCGTCATCGAAGCGCAGGCCCTTGTGGACCGCCTTCCACCACCGCTCCCGACCCTTGCCGCGCTCGGGGGCGTCCTCAATGAAGCCGTGAATGGCGAGCTGCCGCAGGTGGTAGCTGGTCGCACCGCTTGACTCGCCCAGTTTTTCAGCGAGTTGAGACGCGGTGGCCGGGCCACCGAAGCGCAGGGCGTCCAGCAACTGCATGCGCAGTGGGTGTGCGAGCCCGCGCAGGGATCGGGCATCGAGATTGCGGACGTGCGAGTCCTGGGGCTCGTTCATGTCTACAAAGGTAGCGATGCAAAGCAATGCTTGCAATGACATCTTTGCATCGAATGCTTTGGGGCGGCCGCACCTCACGGGACGGCGTCACAGACACCAGGGTTTCAGCAGATGGGGCGGTTTGATAGATATGCGATCTCTATTCTGAATCCTCCTGATTGGCCATGGGTACGGCGGAGTTCGGGATCGAGGGACCTGGTCATCGCGGAGCTGCGGATGACCTTCACCCGGTGGGTCCCGAACGCCGATGGGCAGCCCGGATGGCAAGGAGAACGTTCGTCGTGGTCGACATCACCGAGATCTACGTCCACTGGTACGCGGGCCGCTCGAAGAGCGCGCTGGCCGCGTCGCTGGGAGTGGACCGCAAGACAGTCAGGAAGTACCTGGCGCCAGCGGAGGCGTCCGGGATCACCCCGGGCGGCCCGCCGATGACCGAGGCCGACTGGGCCGGGCTGATCGAAGGGTGGTTCCCCGGCCTCGTCGACAGGAGACTGCGGCAGGTCACCTGGTCAGACATCGACCAACACCGCGACTACATCAAGGACTTGCTCGGAACGGTGACGGTCTCCACGATCCACCAGCGGCTGCGGGACGAGCACAAACTGAAGGTGTCGATCTCCTCCTTCCGCCGCTGGGTGCACGCCACGCTGCCCGACGAGGTGAGCCGCTCGCAGGTCACCGTCCTGCGCGACGAGATCGAGCCGGGCGAAGAAGCCCAGATCGACTACGGCTTCCTGGGCCAGTGGACCAACCCCCGCACCGGCAAACGGCACCGCGTCTGGGCATTCGTGATGGTGCTGCCCTGCTCACGGCACATGTTCGTCCGCCCGGTCCTGCACCTGGACCAGCACGCGTGGACCGAGGCACACGTCGCGGCCTTCCGCTACTTCGACGGCGTCCCGCGCCGACTGGTACCGGACAACCTGAAGACCGGCGTCGACAAGCCCGACCTCTACGACCCCAAAATCAACAAGGCGTATGCCGAACTCGCCACCCACTACGGAGCGTTGGTGGACCCGGCAAGGGCATCGAAGCCAAAGGACAACGGGAAGGTCGAACGCTCCCACCGCATCGACGCCGAGGAGTTCTACCGGCTCCTGGACGGCGTCGTCATCGACGACGCCGAGGTCTTCAACGACAAGTTGCGCGAGTGGGAGGACTACTACAACTACCATCGCCCCCACGGCGGTCTCGGCGGCCAGACCCCCTACGAACGCCTCAAGCAGAAGACCACGACTCAGGCGTAATCGATCTTCGTCAGTGGCACACCACAACCCGGACCTGCAGCGCTCCCTGCCCCAGTTGGACCTGCACCACCGAAAGTCAGCCACGCCGATGCCAGCAGTCGACAGAGCAGGCGCGCGTGTGTCACAGCAACCCTGTCCCGGTATCAGCAACGCTTCCTGTCTTAAAGACCCCTACGGACCGCAGGCCGCCCGCGGCGGACGACCACGTTGGCGGGGCACCGCAAGCCCGCCAGGGCTGAGGAGCTACCGACCCCACGCGCAACGCCCCCGATTGCGTCAAACCCCGCGCTCCGTCGCCCGCCCGGTCGGCGTTCGGCGGGTGAGGGCTGCGGGGAAGAACCCTGCTGGCGTAGGGACATGGGCGAGGACGTACCGTGCGCCCGTTCTCCTGACAGGTGAACCGCGCAGTCCCCATCTGCCGTATGCCCCGGGCCCGTGGGCCGCCTGGGTGCCGGCGTCGGAGTGTCAACGCTCTCCGGACGAAACAAACACCCGCAGCCGACCACCATGCAGCACCAGCCGCCACCGCCCCCGCACGGCCAGCAGACACCGCAGTGCCCCGGGCCCGTCCCGGGCCGGGGCACTGCGGTGCTTCAGGCTTCGACGTACGCCACGATCGTGATCTGACGAAGGGCGGTCACGAAGTAGATCACCCGGACCCCGTCGACATCGTCCACGTAGTCGCGCAGCAGGGTGTCGGGCACCGGGGTGCCCAGCTCGGGGTTGACGCTGATCGCGACGATCGCGCGGTCCAGGCGGTGCGTCTCGGCCGCCGTCAGCTTCGCCAGCTGGCTCAGCGCGGGCTCCACCAGGACGACCTGGGACCGGCGCGGTGCGCGCTCAGGCGACACGGGGCTGCTCGCCAGCGAGGCGCTCCAGGTGGGCGTCGCGGGCTTCCTCCCACAGCACGCCGGACTCCGCGGCCGGGTAACCGTGCTCAGCGATGTCCTCCAGCACCGAGGCCAGGACGTCGACCCGCGCGCGCTGGTCGGCCGCGTAGGCACGCAGCGACGCGGCGGCGTCCTCATCGAGGGGCTGACGGTCGGGTGCGGGGGCCGGCTGCTGACTCATCCGAGGCTCCTGGGCAGTCGCTGGCGTGTGTCCTCACGATAGCGCCGGGGCGGGGCGCTCCGGGACGGTACAAACGAAATCCGGCGCCACGGACCGCCCCGCTGGACCCAGGACCCAGGACCCAGTTACGTGTACAGAACGTAGCTGCCGGGGGAAAGACCCGGCCCAGGACTCCAAGACCCAGGTTCAGGCTGTGCTTCTGGGTCTGCTGGGTCCGGCCCGTGTGCCGAGCTCTGACAGGTGAGACGTAAGCGGGTGACCCATCGACCCATGCCCAACATCATCGCGCGTCCGGTCAGCCCTCACCCAGGCGGCGCCGGTCGTCCTCGTCCCACTTCTGTGTGTCACGGGGCTGGGTGTACGGCTCGGTGTCCGGCGGCAGGCCGCCCGCGATGGCCCTCTGACGTACGGTCTCGGCGTCGAACTCCAGGCCCAGCAGGATGGCCAGGTTGGTGATCCACAGCCAGACGAGGAACACGATGACACCGGCCATGGTGCCGTAGGTCTTGTTGTAGGAGGCGAAGTTCGCCACGTAGAACGCGAACCCGGCTGAGGCGATCATCCAGATCACCAAGGCGAGGAAGCTGCCCGCAGCAGTGGGCACGTGGTGGCCGCCAGCCAGAACCTCGTCGGCCGCCCGGCCGTCGCCGACCTGCGCCCCCATGAGGGCAGGCTGCGCGCCACCTGGTCCGGCGAACGATTCGGCGAACGACACCGCCAGCGGATCGTCGCCGTCACGGCCCAGACCCCTGGTGGCGCGGTCACCGTGTACGCGGGCACGTCGCTGCGGGACGCGGACGCGGCCGACGAGATCACCAAGGCCGCGCTGGGCATCGGCACACCGCTGCTGCTGGCCACGGTCGCCCTGGTCACCTGGTGGGTGACCGGCCGGGCCCTGCGTCCGGTGGAAGTCATCCGCTCCGAGGTCGCCGAGATCACCGGACACGCCCTGCACCGCCGCGTCCCGGTACCGGCCGCCCAGGACGAAGTCGCCCGCCTCGCCCGCACCATGAACGCCACCCTCGATCGCCTGGAGGACGCCGTCGTCCGCCAGCGCCGGTTCATCGCCGACGCCTCGCACGAACTGCGCAGCCCCATCACCGTCCTGCGCACCCAGTTGGAGGTCGCCCTCGCCCATCCGGATCCGGCCCTGTGGCCCGACCTGGTCAGCGACGCTCTGGAGGACATCGTCCGGCTCCAGGACCTCGCCTCCGACCTGCTGCTCCTCGCCCGTCTGGATGCGGCCGAGCCGGTCAGCCGCATCCCGCTGGACTTGGCCGAACTCTGCCGTATGATCGTTGCCGCGCGTCACGGTGACCGACTCCCCATCGACACCAGGCTTCACCCCGGCCTCACCGTGGAGGGCAACCGCGGCTGGCTGATCAGACTCCTCACCAACCTCCTCGACAACGCCCAACGGCATGCCGATCGCCGCATCGAAGTGGCGCTGCACACCGACCTGGACGCCGGCCTGGCCGTACTGAAGGTGACCGACGACGGACCCGGCATTCCCGATGCCGACCGTGAGCGGATCTTCGAGCGCTTCACCCGTCTGGACGACGCCCGCAGCCGGGACCTCGGCGGAGCCGGCCTCGGACTGGCCATCGCCCGCGACATCGCCCATCAGCACCACGGCACTCTCCGCATCGAACCCCGCCCGTACGGCGCCGCCTTCGTCGCCCGCCTCCCGCTGTCGCCATCCGGGCCCTGAAGCGGACGCCCGGGTCCACGGCGATCGCCGCGTCCGCCCCGCGACTTCGAGTGCATCGCCGCCGTGACCGGACAGGCGCTCCAGTACGGGCCCAAAGCAGGGAAGTGATGATTCAGACGGTGTCCGGGTCGACGCCCTGCGCGCGGGCGAGAGCGAACAGAACCCTTTCAAAGGTCGGCGGGCCGGCTGCGGGCATGCAGTGCCGGCAGCCGGCCTCGCTTCGCCCTCGGAGAGCAGGCCAAGCCCGGCCCATCAGGCCGGCACCAGGTGAAGCTCTTCCCGGTCGGCCTCACACTGGAAACGCTCGCACGGCAGACGCGCTCGGTGTTCAGCTCTGGTCTCCGAGCCCTTCTGCCGGTCGGGCCCCCAGCTCCGGCTCAAGACCGACTTCACCTGCGGCAGCCGGGCTGGGGCCCGCGATGCCACCCCGACCGCCGGAGCTGCTGTTCCTGAAGCAGAGGGGCGGCAGTCAGTTGATGCCGAGCCTGCTGAGGGCTGTGGTCCAGTCGGTGACGATGGCGTTCTGCGCGGCGGCGAGGGAGACCTTCCCGGAGCAGACGGCCGTGTGCAGCTTGGTCTCCACCGGATCCTTCTTGTTGTTGATGCCACCACCCGGCTTGTGGCCCGGATCGGCGGGTTCCACCCACAAGTTGCGGGCATCGTTCGGGTCGCCCCCGAGCTGCAAGGAAATCAGGTGGTCATACTCGGCATCCGCCATGCTGCCGGTGTAGCCGTAGGAGGCGGCGTTGAGCCTTTTCTCCTTGCCAGTGACGGAGGCCGGCGGGCGAATGCCCTTGGTGTAGCCGCCCTTGCGGCAGATCGTCGACGCCAGGTTCGCCTGCGTCACCGCCGGTGAGATCGCACCCGGCGTGCACGACCGGTCTTCGAGGGGCTCGCCCTTCTCGTACCGGTAGTGACAGCTGCCTGCGGGCGGCTGCTGCTGCACCGTGTACGTCGACTGCGGCCCCGCACCCACCGGGATCTTCGCTGCTCCCGCCGGCAGGGCAGTCCCGGACGGCTCCGCCGCCGACGCTCCGCCCTTCCCCGAGGTGTCCGACCCGGAGTGCGAACCGGATGAACAGCCCGTCAGCAGCAGACAGGAGAGCAGCACCGGCGGCACGGCGCGGCGGATTGAACCCATCACGACCCCTCAGAATGAGCGACAACTGCGCACATGCTCCCCCACCCAGACGCCCTCCTACCGCCCGCCCCCAGGCGCACGGGTGCGCGGAGCCCGGGGCACCCCACACCTCCGCCTGACCGGCGCACGTCGCGCAGCAAGAGTCGTTAGAAGTAGGAGGCCACCAGGTCGCGGTCCACCGTGATGGTGTCACGATCCAGTTCGGGCAGCCCCAGGTGGTCACAGATCAGCTGGGTCAGCTGCTCCTCGTAGGTCTCGTTCTCGTGGTCCAGTCCGGCCGCCGTGATGAGAGAGGCCATCTTGTTGGGCCAGTAGTCTCCGACGTAGTCGGGGCCTTCGTAGTCGATGCAGGACGACATCTGGCCGTCCTTGTAGTGGTACGCCTTGGGCCGGTGGGCCTGGGCAATGGACGGGTTGGGAACGAACACCATCAGTTCAGCGCCCTGAGGGCACAGCTCACGGTAGTCGATCTCGTCGAAGTCGCCGCGAGACGGGTTGAACATGTGGTGAACGATCACGCCCCAGTCACCGAGTGCCGTGTCGTCGCCGTAGGCGAACGGCGGCCGGTCGTGCGCGGACAGGCCATCGGCCATGGCGGCCAGGCCGGTCCCCTTGAAGTAGACCAGGACGCTTTCGTCGTCCCCACACCAGTCTTCTTCCAGCCATGGCATGACGCCGCAGTTGATCCAACTTGTCATGCCCAGCAACGTAACCGGCGCCACTGACATACCAACGTCCAGAGCTGCCACTCGACGCCAGGGCCAACCGCCTCCCCCCGGCGCGCCGTCGGGGCTGGTTGAGTGCTCCGGTCACGCCGGTCCGTTCGAACTCCCCGGCGTAGACGTCGAGGTCCCGCTCGCTGAGCCACGCGGGCAGCCGGCCGATGGGGAAGCGATCACGCAGCATCCCGGCCCTGCTGACGAAGTGCGGATCGGGAGTTATCTCGGGTTCGAAGAACTCGTAAGGCACGTAGGGCATGTAGGAGAATCCAGCACGTGCCTGACTGGTTATCTGAGGGAAGTCAGGCATGTACGGCAAGGTGGCTCGGGACCCTCGGGCCAGCGGGGAGCGGGCCGGCGTTCCGCTGTACACCTTCTCGGAAGGATTCGATGGTGTCGGAACTCACTCTGCCTGCCCCCGCGCGGCTGCACCCCGTGCGTGACGAGCATGCCTGGCACTTCCCCAACGCGAACCGTCGCCGCATGCATGTACGGGCGGGCCTGGCCGACGAAGGACGGCGGGCATGTGGTCATCGCCAGTCCTGATACCCGGCGGCGGGTTGGTCAACATGGCGGAGGGCCTGTGCCGTGCCGCCGTAAGGGAGTTCGGCGACTCCGTCGCGGTCGTGCGGCCCTTCCCCGCCCGGATCATGCTTGCCCACGAGAGCGACGTCCTGGATGGACTCGTGCAGCCGCTCCCCGCCGTCCCGGCCGCGTGTGCGGTCGGGACGGCGGGGAGTGGCGGGATGTGGTGTGGTCAGCCTCGAGGCGCCCAGGCTGTCGGGGTCCTCAGCGGGTCACCGGGTGAGGGCCGCGTGGGCCTGCGCTGCGGCTTCGACGACGCCTGGCCACAGTGGATGTCCGAGGTAGGCGGCGTCGTCCGCCTCGGGCTCCAGGGCGTCGAGGATCTCGTCGAGGCGGTCGGCGAGGCGTCGCATCGCCTGGGCCTCCGAGACGTCGCGGAGTGTGGTGCCGATCGCCGCGGAAGGGTCGTCCAGTACGGCGGTGTCGTCGTAGAGGATGTGGATGTTCAGCGTGAGGTCGTCGAAGTAGCCCGGATGCGGGTATTGGCGCTCGATCCAAACGCGTCGCTGGTGGTCGGGGTCGGACAGCGCATCGACCGCGGAGATGATCTGCTCACGCATCTGGGGCAGTCGCACCTGCGGTGTCTGGTTCACGGCTTGTCCCATTCCTTCCAGCGGAGCCATTCCTCCAAGGGGATGTGGGCCTCCTCGGCGTGATCCTTGATCGAGCCGACTATGGGCTTTCCATCGCGGCCGATGATCTTACCGCCCGAGTTGATGACGACGTGGTCGACCTGCTGGAACACCTGGGAGTTGTTGGGGTTTCCCTGGTCGATACGGACGCCGTTCCCCTTGCCGTCGTTCCAGCGGTAACCGACGCCCTTCTTGTTCCCCTTCATGAACGGCTTGAGGGAGTCCGGCACCTTGTCCACGGCGTCCTGGGGGAGCCAGCCGTCGACGGTCTTGCTGACCCGGCTGGCCTCGGCGACGCCCTCGACGCCCTCTTCGACCTTCTTGGCGGCCTTGAGTTCGCCGACGCCGGGGATGACGACCATGGTGGCGAAGGCGCACTTGCCGAGGGTGGGACGACGCCGACACAGAAGCCGTGGAGCCGGTCGGAGAGGAGCTACCCCCGCGGGCGCGGGGACGACCGCTCGGCGAGGGCGGCGGCCATCTCCCCCGCCGAGCTACCCCCGCGGGCGCGGGGACGACGCCAAGCTCCTGCGCGACCTCGGAGACGACGTCGAGCTACCCCCGCGGGCGCGGGGACGACCCTATCGGTAGCGACCGCTGCACCGTGCCGTACGAGCTACCCCCGCGGGCGCGGGGACGACTCGGTCACTTCGAGGTGCTGGAACTCCTCGGAGGAGCTACCCCCGCGGGCGCGGGGACGACCCGCTCGGTGAGCTGGCGTACGGCGTGTGTGGCGAGCTACCCCCGCGGGCGCGGGGACGACAAGCCTTCGAAGGACTGCGCTACGTGCGCAGACGAGCTACCCCCGCGGGCGCGGGGACGACCGGCTCTGGAGGATCCGGTGCGGGCAAGGGCAGGAGCTACCCCCGCGGGCGCGGGGACGACCCACCATGAGTGGTGGGAGTGGTGCCATCCGCAGAGCTACCCCCGCGGGCGCGGGGACGACCAAAACGGCGTCATCGTGACGCTGGTCGGCAGGGAGCTACCCCCGCGGGCGCGGGGACGACGCCTGCTGCCCTTCCAGGGCGGCGCGGTTGGCGAGCTACCCCCGCGGGCGCGGGGACGACCCTCCCAAAAGAAATCCGCCCGACACATAGGACGAGCTACCCCCGCGGGCGCGGGGACGACGTCCTCGAACGGCAGCAAGAACGCTGGAGTAAGGAGCTACCCCCGCGGGCGCGGGGACGACCTTCATGGCTGGGAGCCTCTCGATTCCGTTGGCGAGCTACCCCCGCGGGCGCGGGGACGACAGGAAGTGGTAGAAGCCGACGGCCCGTCCGTGCGAGCTACCCCCGCGGGTCTCGACGACGGCCGAACCCTGACCCTCTGACGGCGTATCAAAAGTGACCCACTTGGTGATCTTCGTCTGACTCTGGCCTTGGCGATCAAGGTCAGGAGGAAGGGTGATCCTCGTGGAAGACTGGGCAGAAATCCGTCGACTGCACCGGGCAGAGCAGATGCCGATCCGGGCGATTGCTCGGCAGCTGGGCATCTCGAAGAACACGGTGAAACGGGCCCTGGCCAACGACCGGCCGCCGAAGTACGAGCGGCCGGCGAAGGGGTCGGTGGTGGACGCGGTCGAGGTGCAGATCCGGGAACTGCTGCGGGAGACGCCGACGATGCCCGCGACGGTGATCGCCGAGCGGATCGGCTGGGACCGGGGCATGACGATCCTCAAGGACCGCATCCGTGATCTTCGGCCCGCATATCTCCCGGTCGATCCGGTGTCCCGGACGACCTATCGGCCTGGTGAGCTGGCCCAGTGCGACCTGTGGTTCCCGGACGTCCAGATTCCGTTGGGCTATGGGCAGACCGGCCGGCCGCCGGTGCTGGTGATGGTGTCGGGGTATTCGCGGGTGATCGCCGCGAGGATGCTGCCCTCCAGGAGGACCGGCGACCTGATCGACGGGCACTGGCGGCTGCTGTCGCAGTGGGGCGCCGTCCCCAAGACTCTGGTCTGGGACAACGAGGCCGGCGTCGGCCGCGGACGGGTCACATCTGAGTTCGCCGCGTTCGCGGGCCTGCTCGCCACCAAGATCTACTTGTGTCGGCCGCGGGATCCTGAAGCGAAAGGGCTGGTGGAGAGGGCCAACGGCTATCTGGAGACCTCCTTCCTGCCCGGCCGTCACTTCAGCGGCCCGGACGACTTCAACACCCAGCTCGATGCCTGGCTGAAGGCCGCCAACCGGCGTGTTCACCGGACCCTGGGCGCCCGCCCGGTCGACCGCTGGGAGGCGGACCGGGCCGGGATGCTCACCCTGCCGGCGGTCGACCCGCCGACCTGGTGGCGGTTTTCCACCCGCCTGGGCCGGGACCACTACGTCCGCGTCGACACCTGCGACTACTCCGTCGACCCCGCTGCCATCGGCCACCACGTCACCGTGCTGACCGACAACGACCAGGTCATCGTCCTGACCACGGGCGGCGAGATCGTCGCCCAGCACGTCCGCTGCTGGGCCCGCCACCAGACCATCACCGATCCCGAGCACGCCGAGGCCGGAGCGATGATGCGCCACCAGGCACGGCATCGCCCGACGGGTCACATTCAGGCCGTCGGCACCGGCGGCGGCCCGCTGGTCGAGGTCGAACAGCGGGAGCTGGGCACCTATGACCGGCTGTTCACCGTCATCGACGGCGGCGGCGACAAGGAGGCGATCTGATGCCCCGACCTTCTGCCACCGTCGACGGCGAGTCCGTGCTGGCCCAGCCCGTCGACAAGCCGGTCGCTGGACGTCGCACTGGTCAGCAGACCACTTCCGAGCTGGCCTTCCTCGCCCGGGCCCTGAAGGCCCCGGCCCTGCTGGAGGCCGCCGACCGCCTGGCCGAGCGGGCCCGCAAGGAGTCCTGGACCCACCCGGAATACCTCGTCGCCTGCCTCCAGCGCGAGGTCGCCGCCCGCGAATCGCACGGCGGTGAAGCACGAGTACGCGCCGCCCGCTTCCCCGCGATCAAGACGCTCGAAGAACTCGAGGTCGCCTACTTGCGCGGCCTGACGCGCGAACAGCTCTCCCACCTGGGAACATTGGACTTCATCGCGGGCAAGGAGAACGTCGTCTTCCTAGGCCCACCGGGCACGGGCAAGACCCACCTGGCCATCGGCCTGGGAATCCGGGCCTGCCAGGCCGGCCACCGCGTCGCCTTCGCCACCGCCGCGGAGTGGGTCGACCGGCTCGCCGCCGCCCACCAGGCCGGAAACCTCGCCGCCGAGCTCACCCGGCTGGGCCGCTATCCCTTGATCGTGGTGGACGAGCGGGCGCGGGGACGACCATCCCGGCGAACGACACGACGGCGACGCCCGAGAGCTACCCCCGCGGGCGCGGGGACGACGGCGCGCCCGAACCCGCCACGGGCGCACGGGTGGAGCTACCCCCGCGGGCGCGGGGACGACTCCACGGCCGCCACGGTGTCCGTGATCCAGGTGGAGCTACCCCCGCGGGCGCGGGGACGACGCCGCGGTCGTTGAGGTCGCCGCGCTTCTGGTAGAGCTACCCCCGCGGGCGCGGGGACGACTCGACGTCAGTTCCGAGCAGTCGGAAGACCTCCGAGCTACCCCCGCGGGCGCGGGGACGACAGGGCACCCCCTCTGACCTGGGGGACCGTAGTTGAGCTACCCCCGCGGGCGCGGGGACGACGATCCGGGCGGGTGAGTCGGTGGTCATTCGTGGGAGCTACCCCCGCGGGCGCGGGGACGACCTGCGACCGGCATCCGGGGCGGTGATGTACGCGGAGCTACCCCCGCGGGCGCGGGGACGACTCCCTCACGGGCGGCACTCAGCCGCTCGTTGGAGAGCTACCCCCGCGGGCGCGGGGACGACGGAGGGCTACATCACCACCTCGCGCAAAGGCACAGAGCTACCCCCGCGGGCGCGGGGACGACAAACTCAAAGCTGCCGTGGCCGTTGGTGTCGCCGAGCTACCCCCGCGGGCGCGGGGACGACTCGGGCCCTAGCCATGCGTAAGACGGGCCCCTGGAGCTACCCCCGCGGGCGCGGGGACGACGGCCAAGCGGCCGGCGTCAAGCCCATCATCGGCGAGCTACCCCCGCGGGCGCGGGGACGACGGGAAGCCGAGGACGGTCCCCCCGGCGTCGTCGGAGCTACCCCCGCGGGCGCGGGGACGACTGCCCGAGGCGGCCCGAGGCGGAGTGCGCCGCGGAGCTACCCCCGCGGGCGCGGGGACGACGGCTCACCGCACGCGATCGGGTACACCTCGACCGAGCTACCCCCGCGGGCGCGGGGACGACCAACTACAAGTTGAACTGAAAGTTCAGCAGAATCGAGCTACCCCCGCGGGCGCGGGGACGACAACTTCCAGTTCTCGACGTACCTCCCGCTGGAGGAGCTACCCCCGCGGGCGCGGGGACGACCTGGCTGGTGAACTCCGCTGGTGACACGATGAGGAGCTACCCCCGCGGGCGCGGGGACGACCTGGACCCCGTGCCGTCCGCTGGCGCCCCGGAGCTACCCCCGCGGGCGCGGGGACGACGGTGCTCATCCCTGCGCCCCCTGCTCGTGCACGGAGCTACCCCCGCGGGCGCGGGGACGACGGTCGCGGGGTCGGGCTTTTCGGGGAGTCGGGGGAGCTACCCCCGCGGGCGCGGGGACGACGTCGCGGCGGCGATGGCCGAGTAGGACTGCAGGGAGCTACCCCCGCGGGCGCGGGGACGACCACGGCTCGGCGGCGGCGGCGGCCCGCGCGTGGGAGCTACCCCCGCGGGCGCGGGGACGACCCCTCGTCGCATCCTGGGGGCTCATCTGGGGCGGAGCTACCCCCGCGGGCGCGGGGACGACCCGGCCAATCAACGGGCCCTGCACGCCGCGTTGGAGCTACCCCCGCGGGCGCGGGGACGACTCCATGGCGCTCTGAATACCCTGGACGACCGGAGAGCTACCCCCGCGGGCGCGGGGACGACCTATGGCGGCATAGTCGGCAAAGCTGTAGGGAGGAGCTACCCCCGCGGGCGCGGGGACGACTACCCCCGAGTGGCGAAGCCAAATCGCCAGCGGGAGCTACCCCCGCGGGCGCGGGGACGACCGCATCACCGTGATGCATAACCATCCCTGCATGGAGCTACCCCCGCGGGCGCGGGGACGACGCTTCGTGACCTGCAGGGTTGTCAGCCGGTCAGGTCATTTTGCTTTGCCTCGTTCGCGGGCCGCCATGGTTGTCCGCTCTGGCGTGGACGGGCAATGAGGGTGAGGCCGTCGAAGTCGACGGGTGTCCAGCGGTTGCGGCCGGCGGTGCGGGCGGACCAGCCCTGTTCTGTGGCCGCCGGTTCGATCATGACGGCTTGGCCATCGTTGATGCGTTCGGCGAGGACGTTCCAGAGGCGGTCGCGGATGCGGGGGTTGGGGTTTCCGACGTAGACGCCTGCGGCTACTTCGACGAACCAGCGGGTGAGGTGTCCCCGGAGCCCGGGTGGGGCCGCGATGAGGACGACCACGGTCGTCCTGTCGCTCATGGGGCAACTCCCTCGGAGGTGGGGTCGGTGGGTTCCGGGATGACGTCGAGGTGGTGGACGGTGCCCCAGTTACGGCCGCCGCTGACGACGGTGTCGCCGTTATCCCATAGGGCGCCAAGGTCCTCGTCGGACAGGTCGACTCCGTCGGGGACTAGGAGTTGCTTGATGTCGGCGACGATGCGGGGCAGGAGTTTGCCCCGCACGGCTGCGTCCCGCAAAGCAGTACGCGCGTCACGCTCTGAGGTGAGGCCCTGCGCGCAGAGGTCGAAGGCGAGGGGGATGGTGAACTCGGCCTTGTAGAGGTCGGCGATGTCCAGGACGAAGGAGAGGGCGTTGCCGGTGTGGACGAAGCCGAGGGCGGGGCTGGCGCCCAGTCCGGTGATCGCGGCGTGGCAGATGCCGTAGAGGGCCGAGTTGGCGGCGGACAGGAGCCGGTTGACGTCGTCGCCGGTGGCGAAGGCGTCACCTGGTTTGTAGTCGCGTTTGGTCCAGGGCACTCCGGTCCGCTCTGCGTGCTGGGCGTATAGCTTGCGGATGCGGGTCCCCTCGCGGCCGCGGAGCTGCTGGAGGGTCAGGTTGGTGGTGTTTTCGCCGGGGAAGCGCATGTCGTACATGCGGCGGGCGACGGCGACACGTTCCTTGGGGCGGGTGACCAGCCAGGCCTGTCGCAGCTGGAGCTGGGAGCCGCGCGCGGTGCTGGTGCCGGTGGCGTACAGGCGCACGCCCTGCTCGCCGACCCAGCACACGGCGGTGCCGGAGTCGGCGAGCAGGGTGACGGCGGGGTGGGTGATCCGGCTGCCGGGACCGATGAGGAGGACGGCGAGCCAGGCGGCCGGGACGTGGACGGTGCGCGTCTTGTTGACCAGGACGATGGCGTTGTCGTCCCGGTCGATGTGGCAGCGTTCGGCATAGAGGCTGGAGATGCGGTCCTCGAGCCTGTGCACGTCCTGCGGTCCAGTCCGCCACCAGGGGTCAGCCATGCTCGTCCTCGCTGACGCGGAGTGGGGCGAGGGTGAGAAGGCCCTGTCCGTAGCCCTTGGCGGGGCCGATCCCGCCGAGGAGGCTGGCGCGCAGCGTGTCGGGGTCGGTGACGCGCAGGCGTCCTTCGTACGTGACGGTGGACAGGGTGACGCGTGGGCCGTCGGGGCTTTTGTGGAAGCGGAGGATGTCGCGGCTGACGATGGTCACGGCGGGTCCGGCGGACAGGTGTTGGCCTTCGGTCTGCAGGCTGGGGGCGGGAGGCGTGGTGGTGGCGTCGGGGATGCTGAAGCCGTGGCGTTCGCACCGCTTGAGGAGCCATTGGAGTTGCTGGGCTGCGGTGCGGTGGGCGACGCGGAAGCCTCGGTGCCGGCTGCCGTTGTCGGCTCCTTCCTTCAGGCGTGTGGCCTGCTGCTCGCTCGGCCGGGTGGGCCGGGGAACGTTGTGGACGGGGTTGGCGGTGAGGCGGAAGGCGAACTCGCGGCCGCGGGCGATGCGCTCGAGGAGGGGCGTGTAGTCGGCGATGAGCGGGGCGCCTCCGTCGGCTCCGGGCCAGCCCGCGTCGTCGACGAGGTGGGCCCAGCAGGGGCGGCTGTCGGTGAGGACGAGGATGTCGGCCCGGTGCGCGGTGGTGCTGTCCAGGCGCCACAGGACGCGTTCGGTGACGGGCTGTATGGCCAGTCCGGACAGGATGGCGGCGTGCAGGCGGTGTGGGCTGGAAAGCAGGGCCGTGGCGGCACGGCGGCGGGGGTTGAGGGCGATCTTTGACAAGTAGGGCATGTGCTCACCAGCCCAGAAGGGCGAACGGGTCGTGGTCGGAGGGGCCGGCGGTGCCGGTGCCCCCGTCGGGGCGGTCCGGCTGAGTACGGCCGGTGGGGACGGTGACCCAGAGGTGACGGACAGCGCGTCGGCCGAAGCGGGTGCCGGTCTTGAGGTCGTAGGTGTCGGGGACGTCGACAGCGAGCTGGTCACCGGTGGGGTCCTCGACGGTTGCTTCCAGGGACACGGTGGATCCCTTGGCCTGTCGGCGGCGGTGGCTGCCCGCCTGCCAGGGCACTTCCTTCAGGACTTCGTCCAGCCGGGTGTCGTCGCGCAGTCCGAGGCTGACTGGCCCGGTGGGCGGGCAGGAGCGGCGGCCGAGACTGAGCGGGAAAACGGGGTTGCGGACGGCCTTTTCCAGGCCCTCAATCAAGGCGCGCGGACCGCGAAGGGCTGCGACGAAGACGGCGTCTTGGAGGTAGAAACGCCGGGTGACGCCGGTGTACTTGGGCGGAGCGGTCCTGGTCTGCTGTCCCTTGGCGTTGGCCTTGGCGGACAGCAGCGGCAGCCCGCGGTAGTCGCTGTAGGTGTGGTAGTCGCGCAGCAGGGTGCCGGGCTGGTCCACCCGGACGCCGAGTTGCAGGCCGACCAGGTCGGTGAGAGATGCCTCTCGGTCGCGGCCTTCGGCGGCGGACAGGAGACCGAGGATGCCGGACTTGGTGGGCTGGGGACGCGTTTCGCGCCAGTTGTAGCGGGAGGGGCCGCCCCAGGACTGCAGGGGTGCGGCCAGCCGCAGCACGAGGACGGCGTGGTAGGTGCCGGTCACCGGGTGCTGGCCTGCGTGGTCTGGGCGGGGGCGAGCTGGCCGTCGGCGAGCCACTGCCCGACCATGGCATCGACGGTGTCGAGCAGGGCAGGGAAGGGCAGGGAGGGACCGAAGACCTCGGTGATTTTGTCGCCTTCGGCGGTGTAGGTGGCAACCGTGCGCAGCGGTTTGTCGCCCCAGGTCTCGCCGACCGCCTTGAGCTCGTCGGCGAGCCGTACGACGGATTCCGAGGCCAGACCGGTGACGCCGGTGACGGGCTCTTCGTAGGCGGAGACCAAGTTCACGGGCTGGTCGGCGCGCACTGTCACCAGCACCAGGTGGGGCAGGGTGCGGTGTGCGAAGGAGTTCTGGTGCCCGGTCGGCATGGACCGGGCGAACGCGTCGACGAACCGGACCGCCGCCTGGCGGGTCTCCTCGGTGTCGGTGAGGTTGTCGCGCAGCTGGTGCACGCCCAGCACGGCGTAGCGGTACAGGGTGGCGGAGTTGAACTCGACGGTGCCGATCATGCCGGCGCCGTGGTCGTCGGTGTTCTCGTCGTCGACGGCGGTGTAGTAGTCGAACTCGGTGCGCACGGCGTGGGTGGACAGGGCGTGGGCGACCTGGACGGAGGCGTCGACGTTCAGGGCGGGAAGATCGGCGACCATGCGGCCGAACAGGGCGACCTCGGCGGGGTGCCCGGTGGACAGCGTCTGGACGACGGAAAGCTTCTTCACCTCGTTCTTAAGGTCGTCGTCAGGCAGAGCGGCGAGTTCGGCGGCTTTGCCGTCGAGCAGTCGGACCAGGGCGTCGAGCTGCTTCTTGCCGAAGAACAGCAGGTAGGCGGACTGGTCTTCCTTCTTGCTGGACTTGGTGATGCCGAGCGGCTCCAGCAGGGCGCCGGCCAGGCGGTCGGCCTGCTCTCCGGTGAGGCCTGCGCCGCCCTCGTCGGCGGGGCGGGCCAGACGCGCGGCGAGCAGGGTGGCGATCCGCTTGGTGCGGGTGGCCCGGTCGGCCTCCGGCACATGGTTGGCGTATTCGGTGCGGGTGGCCCGCTTCCAGGCCTGCGAGGAGACGCGGGCGCGGCGGGCGCCGCCGTAGACAGCCTGTTTCGGGGTGCCGGAGTCGTCCCGGTTGACGTTGGACGGCGGCAGGCTCTGCAGGATGTGGATCTCGACGAAGAGAGCGGGCTGGCTCATGGCATGACTCCTTGAAGGCACAAGGCGCCTGTTGGGCGGGCGCCGAAAAAGAAGGCGGGCAAAGCGCGGTTCGACGTGTGCGGGTGCGCCGGGCCGAAAGCCCGGGGCCTGGCGGCCGGTGGGGCTGGGCGGCGTCAGGAGGAAGCAGCGAGGTGGAAGTCGCGGTCCCATCGCTGCCGGAAGGTGGTCGCGGCGTCCGGGCGGCGGGGGTCGTCCCAGGTCCGCAGAGCGGTGCGCAGCAGGTCGTAGTCGAGTCCGATGCGGGCCTGGTTCAGCAGCGGGATGAGGGAGCGCAGGTGCATGGCGAGCTCGTCGGCGTCGGCGGAGGTGAGCAGAACGCCGAAGCGCCGCTCGAGCGCCGCGGTGGCGGCCTTTCCTTCGCTGCCCGCGGCAGCCTTCCTCAACAGCAGACCGGCGGCGGTGCCCGGGCTGGCGCCGGCGACATGCATCGGGCGGTTGTGGGTTTGCTGGTGGCGGGCGAAGAGGGTGAGCGCAGTGTGCTCGGCCGCCAGGTCCCGGGTGAGGGAGCCCTTGTTCCGCCACTCGGATGCCATGTGGGTGCGGTGGAACGGCCACATCGCGGCGATGGTGCCCGGCTCGCGGCCGGTGCCCGAGCGCAGCGCGGCCAGTTCCGCTCCGGCCTGCGGGCTGCCGGGGACGAACGTCACCCAGTACGGCGCCCGCTCCTGGCCGGCACCCTCTTTGCCCTCAGTGCCCGGCGTGCATGGATCGGTGTACTGCAGGCCCCAGGCTCGCAGCACCCGGTTGCGGCCCGGTCCCTCCCACGCGGTCAGCTCGCGCAGCACGCGGCTGTAGTCCAGGCCGATGCCCGCGTGCCGCAGGAGCGGCACGAGCCGCTGAAGGTGCTGCACCAGTTCGTCCAGGTCCTGGGCGGTGGCGGCCGCGATCAGCCGACGTTCCACGGCGGCCTGCGTCAGCGCCTCGCTGCGGCGCAGCAGCAGGCAGGCGGTACCCAGACCGACATCTGGCTGGTGGACGGGTTCGGACGCGGCATGCTGGTGCAGCCCGAAGAGGGTGAGCGTGTGGTGCTCTGCGATATACCGGTTCGGAAGGTGGTCCAAGCCGTCGTCCTGCAGGGGGACGCGGTGCAGGGAGCGCAAGGCCGGGTTGGTGCCGGGCTCCTGGTTGACGCCTTCACGCAGGGCACGCAGGTTCCGCGTGACGTACTCGGAGAGTCGCGGGCGCTGCCCTTCCTTGCGCGCCGACTGCCACTCCTGGACGGTCTCCTCCCAGAAGAACGACCGAGTCCGGCCCTCCTGGGGGCGGGTGCAGGGGGTGCTGCCGTTGGTCGTCATGCGGCGGCTTCCTCCTCGCGCTTGACGCTGCGTTCCTCGGCGGCCCGCGTCAGGATGCCGGCGAGCCTGGTCCGAAAGACGCCGATGGCTTTGCCGCTGCGGTAGACAAACTCCTTGTCACCGTTCTTCACCGTGCGGCCCACCACGGCCCGCGGCGGGGCTGCCGCGAGCAGGAGGCCTGCCTCCCGGTCGGCGGCGATCTGCACGGACTGCTCCCACGCGAGCTGGGCGCGCTCCAGGAGTTCTTCGTCGTCCTCGTCGACGGTTCGCAGCCCGGCCAGCAGGCGGCGCATGGTTGCATCAAGGCAGTGCAGGAACTGCGCGGACGGCCGGCTGCCTTTGTCGCGGGGCAGCGGATCGCCGCCAGCAGCGATCCGCAGATCGTTGTTGAGACCGTCCAGGGCACGGGCGACCTGGTCCGCCTGTGCCACGCACTCCAGCAGGGCTTCACGCAGCCAGTCGTCCTGAGCGAGCAAGGCTTTCACCGGCAGGGGCAGGTCGTCGCCGATGGCGTTCTCCACCACGGCGGACTGCGTGCCGTACTCCAGACCCGACGTCTCCACACCCAGCCGATACCGCGCAGACAACACTTTGCCACCCTGCAGGTCTCCGACCTGCCGCAGCAGCAGCGAGGTGTAGGGGCCGTCGCCCTGAACAGGCAGGGTCATCGCCAGGAGCGTTCCCAGCCCCTGCCAGGCGGCGCGGCCCGAGGTGTGGCGACGGGGCCGCCGCTGCAGCTGGCCCTTCTTCGGCTTGGCGGTGTGCTGCCACGCCGTGTGCGGCTCGAACTCGGGCACCTGCGCCAGCCGGTCTCCGGCCGACACGATCGCCCGGTGCACCCGCCTGCCCTGCTCCGTCTCGCAGGCGATCAGCCGGATCCGGCGGGCCTGGAAGGTCAGCAGGTCCAGCAGACCGGTCGCCGACCGCTCGGACCAGGCGGGCTGGGCCGGCGACATGCAGCCCAGGCCGACCGGACGCTCGCTCCACGCCCACTGCGGCCGGTCTGCCGGCTCCAGCCCGTCGGGCAGGATCGGCGTGTTCAGCAACAACGTGTCGTACAGCGTCTCCCCAGTGGGGACGACGATTCCGAACTGACCGAGCGGCCCGGTCGGGTTGCCGGTCGTCTTCCCGTTCTTCGCCTGCGGATCCCCCACCGCACCGGTCTTGATCGACGCCGTGTCCCAGCAGTGCACGTGCATCAGCCACAGCGCCGCATCCCCCGGCGCCAGCAGCAGCTCATCGGCCTCGCTGAGCGCACTGAACAGGGGCACGTTGTTCCCAGACGCCACCGACGGCACCAGCTGAGCGGCCGACTTCGTCTCCCCGTTCAGCGCCTCAAGCCCGGCGACCTGCGCGAACGGGCGTTCCGGGTCGAACAGGCGGAACCGGTCCCCGTAGCGCGGGCCCAGGTAGTGCACGAGACGATCTTGTTCGTCCTTCGAGAAGCGACCGCGATGGAACCGCTCACTCCACTCCTGCCGGGTCCGCGGTGCTCCCAGCGCGTCGATCATCACCGGCAGCAGCATCTGCCGCAGCACCACCGGCAGCATCGTGTGCACCGGCAGCTCCAGACGCCGAATCGTGTGCGCCTCGGACAACGCCTCCCCCAGGCTGACGCACTGCTGAACGCCGTCACGATCGACGACGTGGAGCCATTGGTCGTGAACGAGGTCTCCCTCGCTGCTCATGGCGGTTCCCCCCTCCATGTAACTGAACCCTCCCGCATCCCCCCGGACGCGCCGACCGGCAGGCGTAAATCCCCTACCACTGGCGGCAGTTGGCGCTCACCCGATCGTTGAGAGCGTGTCAGGCAACGCTTGCTACTTCAAGCGGATCGAGGAAAGTCAGGGCCGAAACGGCCGGGCCACGGCGATTTCGTCAATGAGCGGGTACTCTGCGCACGGCTTGTGGAGCCGGAGCCTCCCCGAGACGGTTGTGATCGGCACGGGGGTGTTCCCGCTTGGTACTTCGACAGGCACGAGAAGCTGTCCCCGCAGCGCGGGGAGAAGCGGCCCCGGCCCGGCTCCACAGCCCCTTCACCGCCCTCCTCGCTCGATGACCAGGCCCAGCACGTCGTCGTACGACACCCGGTCCGCGCCCAACTGCCGTGCGCCGTCGTCCTCCAGCACGAGCGCAAGGCGGTATCGAAGCCACGGCCGACCCGCCCACCCCGCGAGCGGGCTCAGCTCCGCCCGCGCAGCGTCCGTCAGACGTGGGGGAAGGCGGACGGTGCCGCCGATCAAGCGGTCGGTCACCTCGTCGTCGTCCACCTCACCATGCACCCCGAGCCAAGTTCCGTCGACAGCCCGGTAGCCACCACCGGACCGCCGCACGATGATCACTTCGACGGACGGATCCCCGTCCCGGACGACGGCATCAAGCTGATCCTCCGATGCGGCCAGGCTGCCGGCGTAGTGCAACCCCTCCAGGGTCGGGAAGGCCCACTCCCGCCGCCGGCACAGCAGGAACTCCTCGGCCGTCTTCTCCCGCTCCCGTTCCCCCGCCTGCCACCGCGCCCACGCGGCGCCCTCGTTCCAGTGCGCCGGGCAGATCTCGCTGTCCCCGTAGGCCCGCGCGACCAGAGTCGGCACGTCGGCGGGAATGCTCCACTGCGAGGGCGCCTCCTCCCCCGCATCCGCGGCCGCAAGAGGGCCCGCGGCCTCCGACACCAGAGCCGCCGACCGCAGCAACGACCACTCGCCATAGATCCCCTCCGAAGCGCGCAGGAACCGCGGTCTGCCGTCGCTTCCGGGCGCCACGCCGGTGACCAGCACGCGGGGCACTCGGTGTGCCGCCGGACGATACGTACCGCTGTGGCGGTGCAGCCGGCCAATGCGCTGCAGGAGAAGGTCTGCGGGCGCCAAGTCTGTGATCAGCACGTCGGCGTCCACGTCGAAGGACTGCTCGGCCAGCTGGGTGGCGATCACCACCATGCGCGGCGGCCGCTCACCGCCCGCCTCTGGCCCCATCAGATGCAGACATTGCGCTGTCCGATCTGCACGGTGGGCGGCGCACAGCCGCGCGTGCAGCAGGTGCAGGACGCCGTCGAAGCCTCCCTCCTGCAGCTCGCGGTAGATCCCCTGAGCCCGGTCGACCTGGTTGACCACCACCAGGGCGATACCTCCGTCGGCGACAGCCTCACGTACGGCCGCGGCGACCCGCGCGCCGGCGGGGTCCGTGTCGGGCAGCCAGGACAGCCGCACGGCTGCCGACTCCCGCCAGGACGGCACCGCCTTACGGGACGTCTCGGCAACCGCCCGGCCGCCAACGCCGTAAGCAACCGTCACACACGGGTACCCGGCCGGCTCCGGCACGCTCTGATGCACGTCAGCCGTGCCCAGCACACCGGACAGGTAGGCGTCGACGAACAGCTGCCGCTGAGCGGGCGGCAGCGTCGCGGACAACAGCACCACAGGGGTGCCCGCCTGGCCCAGCCAGCGCAGCGCCTCAACGAGGAACTGCCGCATGTAGACGTCGGCCGCATGCACCTCGTCCACGACGACGACCTTCCCGGCCAACCCTGCGAACCGGAGCATGACATGCCGGGTCCGGGTCGCCGCATGCAACAGGTGATCGACCGTGCCGACCGCGAACGCGGTCAGCAGGCCGCGCTTGTCACCCAGAAACCAGTACGCCGGACCATCCGCCACAAGACCGGTGGCCCGCTCCGCCGCAGGCTGAGCCGACGCCATGCCGAAATCGGCATCCTCCTCGATCGCGCCGAAATCGTCATCGGCCATGCCAGCAACGCCGAGACGGCCCTCGCCCCCGCATCCGCAGCCATCGCCGTCCGGAAGCGGCTTGCCCTCCCAGATCGCCCGCCACCAAGCGTTGAACCGGCGCCGACCGTGCAGCAGCGCGACCTGTGACTCCAGCTCCGCATCGAAGGTGCGCACCCACTGCAGCACCTGCTCGTACATCGGGTCGCTCGTCGCCTGCGTCGGCATCGCCACGAACACCCCATCGAGGCCGAACCGCGCCGCCAAAACCTCCGCGGCCGCGAGCGCCGCCTTCGTCTTCCCCTCCCCCATCGGAGCCTCAGCCACCAAAAGCCCCGGCGCCGGCATCGACCACGCCCGCTCCACCAGCTCCCGCTGCGACGCCCGCGGCTCAACACCCAGCCGGTCAGCCAGCGGGGCCAGCGGATCCTTGGGCAGGGGCAGCTCCCGCCACCCGCCATGCAGCCGCAGCCGCTCCCAGGCCGCCTGCGCACGGCGTCGCGCCCCGGCGAAAGAAATCAAATCGGCGTCCGCCAGGCCAGGGAACTGGCTGTGGTCGCTGGCGATCCAGTCCGCCATCACGATCAGGCCCGACAGCGCCAGCTGCTCGGCCTTACGCAGCGAGCCCACCGGCCGCAGGTCCGCCAGATCATCGAAACCGACCGCGCGCGTGAAGACATCCACGACCGCCCGCTGGGCCTCCTCCCAGGCGGCGCCGCGGCCCTGGGCCCCTCGCGGCGGGCTGAGCGCAGCCGCCGACGGAAACGTGCCGTGGTGTCCGGCGACTAGCGGCCACACCCACCCGGCGGCCTCCTGGCCACCCCACTCCGCGACCAGCCGCGGCATCAACAGCACGGCGCCGGCCACATCATGGCGCCACCGCTTGTCCCGGCCCGTCGGTAGCCGCCCCCACGTCAGCCCCGCCGCCAGAACCGGCGCCGCCTCGACAGCGTCCACGGCCTGGAACGCCGGACAAGCCTTCCCGCAGTCGTGGATGCCGCACACCCACATGAACCACAACCGGCCCCGGCCACCGCTGATTTTGTCCAGCCGCCGCCGGAACGCGGCCGCCACATACCGGTCCCACATCACAGCCGCCACAGCAGCCGTGTCCAGCAGATGCCCCAACAGCAGATGAGTCTGTCCACCGTTGCGCGCCGCCGACTTGCCCCACAGCCGCGAGACCCGCTCGACGGCGTCCGGCGACAACCCCATCGCCTTCATAAGCTCAACGACCGAAGTCTCGTGATCCACGAAACCCCCCAATCCGACATCCCAGCACCATAGGCGCCGCCACTGACATCGACCCTGGTAAGCAGGTACCGGCAGGTGGCTCTGCCACCTGCCGGGAACCCTTCCTCACCGCTCCGACCGGGCGAAACGTGGCAAGAACATCAATCAGTGAAGGAGAGAACCAAGCTGAAGCCAGGTGAATGAAGAACGGAGTTCTTGGTAGCGTCACCGCAGCTCAACGAGTCGTCCTCGCGCCTGCGGGGGTTGCTCCTGGCACACGGTGTGCTCCGCCACGTTCACCACGTCGTCCCCGCGCCTGCGGGGGTTGCTCGTCGTGGCGCGGCAGCATGGCGACCGACGCCTTGTCGTCCCTGCGCCTGCGGGGGTTGCTCGACGGTGAGCCGTGCGCTTGCCGTGCTCAAGAGGTCGTGCCCGCCCCTGCGGGGGTTGCTCTCCGACCGGTGTTGTGATCATCATCGCGGGTATGTCGTCCCCGCGCCCGCGGGGGTTGCTCGGTGTGGGGCACCGCCCCCACGGGTGACCTCGGGTCGTCCCCGCGCCCGCGGGGGTTGCTCCCGCGGCTTGGAGTCGTCGGCCGCCCACCGCTGGTCGTCCCCGCGCCCGCGGGGGTTGCTCGGCGGAGCGGACATCATGCCGAAATCGGAGTCCGTCGTCCCCGCGCCCGCGGGGGTTGCTCCCTGCGCCCGCGGGGGTTGCTCGCTCGTCATGGTGGCTCTCCGCGCGACACTCATGTTGCTCCTCCCACGTCGCCCCGGGCCCGATGCTGGCCAAGTCGTCCCCGCGCCTGCGGGGGTTGCTCCCCACCATGACGGCATCACGCACCCGGTCTGACGTCGTCCCCGCGCCAGCGGGGGTTGCTCCACCGGCCGGTAATGAGCGCAAGGGCCTGTTAAGTCGTCCCCGCGCCAGCGGGGGTTGCTCGGTCAAGCACGGCCACATCAAGGCCTTCGACGCGTCGTCCCCGCGCCAGCGGGGGTTGCTCTGATGTCGTCTCCCATTCCGGGCACGAAGCGGAGTCGTCCCCGCGCCAGCGGGGGTTGCTCTCGTGATCTTCACCGTGCCGCCGGCGCCAGCCGGTCGTCCCCGCGCCAGCGGGGGTTGCTCCCCGGCCTCGGCCGGGCCGCTCGCGGGCGCGGAGTCGTCCCCGCGCCAGCGGGGGTTGCTCCTGCTGCACAGTGCCGACTACCTCTCCGGTGATGTCGTCCCCGCGCCAGCGGGGGTTGCTCCATCACCATGTCGACCGGGCCGCTCGCGGGCGCGGAGTCGTCCCCGCGCCAGCGGGGGTTGCTCCTGCATAGGGGGACGCCATGGCCGACCGCACCGGTCGTCCCCGCGCCAGCGGGGGTTGCTCGAGGCCGCCCGGCTCATCACCGCGCTCCGGCACGTCGTCCCCGCACCCGCGGGGCGTCGATGCCGAGTTCTTCGCTCAGCTCGCGGAGCGTCGCCGTGGCGTAGTCCTCCGCGTCCTCCAGTGAGCCGCCGGGCGTCGCCCAGAAGCCGCCCTCCTCGCGCAGCAGCATGACGCGGTCGTCGGCGTCGAGGACGATGGCGCGGGCAGCTTCCCGCAGCGGCGGAGTGGAGGACGTCATGCCCTCCAGTGTGGCCGCTACTGTCCGGCTGCGGCCTTCTGGTCCTCCCGGGTCCATTGCACGATCTTGGGCCAGGGAATGCGGAGGGGATCGTGCTGTTTGGTGGCCTGGATCGCCTTCCACAGGCCGCTGCTGTGGGAGCGCCGGCCGGCAAGCCGGTTGAGCCACTGGGAGGTGTCTTCCCAGCTGTCGAGGACTGCGGCAGCGAGCGCGTCGTACAAGTGGCCGGGCCCGGTGCCGGGGTAGCCCCAGGTGTACTCGGTGGCGCCGCCGGAGGACGGCAGCGGGTCGATCCGCAGCCCGCCGTCCGGGGTGGGGGTCAGAGCGAAGACGCCGTCGCTGGATTTGTCGCCGGCGATGACGGTGTGCTCGCCCCAGCCGGCGGGCGGTTTGCCGGTCGGCCATTCGACGGCGAGGTCCGGGTGGTCGGCCTCGTTCGGCTTGAACTCGGCGACCCAGCGTCCGGCCGGGTCCGTGTAGAGCTGGGCCAGATTCTCGACCGCATCCATGAGAAAGCCGTAGTGCTTGAGGGTCGGCAGGTGCGTCTCGTTGGTCAGCAGGCGCAGCAGCCGTCGTGTGGGCTTCGCCCGCAGCTCCGTCACGGTCTGCTGGGGCAGCGGGGTCAGCTGAGCCCGGTAGTCCTGGGCGACCGGGCCCGCCGTGCTGATCAGCTCGCGGTTGACGGTGGTGAAGACGTCCTCGGGCGAGTAGCGCACCAGGTGCCCGGCCAAGGAGCGGGCCGCTTCCCACAGGGCCTCGCCGTACGGAGAGTCCCATGGCTGTTCGGCTTCGGCCGCCCGTACTTCGTGGAGTTCCGCGGCCGCATACCCAAGGTGGAGCTCGCGCGCAGCAGCAGTCCGCACGGCCGTCTCGATCGCCAGCGGCCACTCCGGTGCCACTGGGCGGGCCGGTGCGTACCAGCCCTCGCCGCGCCCTGTGGCATTTGCGATCTTTGTTCGGGCCTCCTCGAAGGTGCTCAGGGTGTCCGCGGCGAGCGCGATCCAGGCCTGCGGGAACTGCGCGTGCATCTTGTTCTCGTATGCGGCGAGGATCCGCTCGCGGTGCTCGGGCCAGGCGGTGGTGCTGTCGGCCACGGTGAAGGCGGCGCCCTCCCCCATGGTGCGTGCGCGGCGCACTGCGTCGCGCGTGCAGGTCCCGCGCCACCACAGCGGCAGGTCATGGCCCACGGCGCGGGCGACGACGTCAACGTCAGGAATCCCCGCGTCCCGTACGGGGACCGTCGCCGGGTCGGCGGGCGGCCGCTCCTGTTCCTCGGCGCGGGGTTTGATGAACTTCGGTACCCAGCGGGGAAGTTGCTCCGGCTGGCTGCCCTCGGGTGGGTCCAGTCGGAAGGCGTCGACGTCGGGAGCAGACCGCTCTTCCCGGTCGAGGAACGGCAGTGCGTCCGGGACCAGGACGACGGCGTCGCGCCACAGGGCGGGAGGCAGCACGTGCGCGGCCGCGCGGGCCGCCCTGTGCTTGCTGATGTCGTACTCGAGGCCGCTGTAGCGCTGAACCCACACGATGGGTCCGTGGTCGGTCTCGTAGAGGGTCACGTGCACGGGGATTTGCTCACCGGTGCGCCTGCTGCCGGGCAGCAGCACGTCATCGGCGAAGGTGACGGGGGCCGGGTGGGTGGCCGGGGGACGCCGGTACAGCGGGGCGGCGTCCTCCGGCAGGGGCCGGCCGGTGTCCTGGCACCAGCGGTCTATGGTGTCCGGCCGCCACCACGGCTTTCCGTCGGTGTCGGTGCCGTCCGCCCTTGGCAGCCGGTCGCCTTTGGCGAGCAGGGTGCGTGCGTAGCTCTCGGAGATGTGCACCCGGCGGGCGAGCTGCGCGAGCGTGTACCGGGTGCCGATGTCGGCACCACGGTCATTGCCACGGAAGGGAAGTGACGTCATGTCACCCACACTACACCCGCCAAAAGCGGAAGCGCTTTTCGAAGGAAGCGGTTTGGCTTGAAGTTGTGCGGCATCCGCTTTCAGGGATGGGTAGGCTGCTCCTGTCGTACCGTTCGTGCGTGTCCCGCCAGGGGCGGCGACGCCCATCAGCCGCGGCGGGCGCGGTCGGTCGATGGCATATAAGGAGCGTCATGGACTTCCGCCCCATCCCCCGCGATCCGCACGCCTTCCAGCAGCCCGTCACCGCCGAGGACATTCAGGCGATCGGTCAGCGCGCCTTCGGGGACGCCGCACGCGTCACGTCCGCCGTGGAGCTCGGCGGCGGCATGTACAACACCACCTACCGGATCACCGTCGACCACCTGGAGACACCGAGCATCCTGCGCATCGCCCCCGCTCCGGGACAGCAGTTCAGCTCCGAGCGGGAGCTGATGCGCAACGAGTACGTCACCGTCCCCTACCTCTCCCCCATCGCCGGCCTCGTCCCGCGCGTGCTGTTCGCCGACTGGTCGCAGGAGATCACCGGCCGGGACTGGATCCTGCAGAGCCACCTCACCGGTGTGCCCGCCCCCGAGCGTCTCGGTGCCTATCCCCGCGACCTGTGGCCGGGCTTCTTCGCCCAGCTCGGTGAAATCACGGCACGCGTGCACGCCGTACGCGGCCGGTACTTCGGTCCGGTCGCGGGGCCGGGACATCCCACATGGAGCGCAGCCGTGATCGCCTCCCTCAACGCCATCGCCGACGACCTGGGGCATCTCGGCCTGGACGCCGCCGACGTACGCAAGGTCGCCGACCTCGCCGGCGAACACCACCGTGTCCTCGACGAGATCACCGAACCGCGGCTGCTCACCGGGGACCTGTGGACCGTCAACACCATGCTGGACTCCAAGGCACCCGAACCGGTGATCACCGGGGTCCTCGACCTGGACCGCACGCTCTTCGGGGATCCGGCCGCTGACTGGACCATTCGCATGGCCAGCGCCAAGCAGGACGAGCGCACCGCGTTCTGGGACTCCTACGGCCCCCGCGACACCTCCGCCGCGGCCACCTGGCGCTCCCTCGTCTACGAAGCCCGCCACCTGGGCGCCATCCGCCTGGAACGGCATCGCCTCCACAAGGACGAAGGCGTCCGCGACACCTACTCCTCGATGGCTGCCGTCCTGACCCAGCTGACCTGACGCAGAAGAAGACGGACCGCATGCGGTATCGGCCCGTGACGAAGCAGGAAGCGCTGCGAAGCTACGGCGCTGCTGCTCTCGCCACGAACGTCTGACGGCTGACGGCACGGTCGAGTCCGGCTGGTCCGGCCCGCCGACGTGCAGAGCAGCTTCGCTTCCTGGTACGGCAGCGCCATTCGGCTGGGCGCCACCGCGGAGGAACTCGACAACGCCCTCGAGGCAGCCCGCGCCGAGCGCGAGGCGGATCTGATCGAGAGGGAGAACAAGGCCCGCGCCCAGGACGCTGCCAGGCGGCGAGCACAGACGACTTTCCCCGGTCAGCTCCGTACAGCGGTGACAGCGACGCGATGCAGCAGGTGCGCGGTGGGCAGCCGCCGTCGGGCCTCGCCCTGCAGTCCGGCGAGCGCCGTGCCGGGTACGGCGTGCAACGTCAGCGCGGTGCGGTAGATCCCCTGGTAGGCGGCGTCCCACGCCGGCGCCCTGGTGCAGTGCACGTCGGTGAAGCCCGCCGCGAGCAGCACACGGCTCCAGTCGGTGTGCCGGTGCCGTGCTGGAAGGCGCTCGTCGCCGGGAATGTGCGGGTGCCAGCCGGTGAGCACCAGGCGGCCGCCGGGCTTGAGGATGCGCAGTGCCTGGCGGGCGGCGGCGAGGCGGTCGGGCGCGTACTGCAGGGCGTCCAACGACACAGCCCTGTCCACGCATTGATCGGCCAGCGGAAGGCCGGCGAGGTCGGCCACGGCGAAGGCCGCTTCGACGGGGAGCGACGTGGCCCGGTGACGGGCCTGGGCGATGGCGACCGGGGAGAAGTCGATGCCGATCAGGGCCGCGTGCGCGTGACCGGCGAGCCACAGGCCGGGACCGCCGCGGCCGCAGCCCAGGTCGGCCAGGAGCTGCCCCGGGTGCAGGTCGAGCTGTCGGGTGATGTGGTGAAGCAGGTCGGCACACAGGAAGGAGAACAGGTCCAGATCCGTCGGGAGGTCCGGGTCGACCAGGCGCGCGATCGCGCTGAAGGCACTGTCACCGGGCTGTCCTTCGCTGCCGAAGAGACGGTCGAACTCCGAAGCGCTGGTGATCTGGTGGCCGGCCGTGTCGGCCGGACGGTTGTCGGGTGGCGTGCTCACGTCCCGCTCCTCGGATCGACGGTGACGGTGATCTGGCGCAGGATCTGGTCGGCCTGGTCGTCGACCGTGTGAGGATCGCGGCCGGTGACGATGACATGGCCGAGGCGGCCGCGGTTGGACGTCGCCGGACCCACGTCCGCACCCGCAGCCGCCCGCACGCGTACAGCGGGGATAGTGGTGGTCACTTTCGGCAGGCCCGTGACGGCGACCAGCCGGCCCGCGCGGGACGTGGTCAGGAACCGCACGGTGGCGTACCCGCTGCGTGCCGGGGCCGGGGTGGCCGGGTGGCCGAGGGCGATGTCCCACAGGGTGCGCCACGGGTCGATGCCAAGCGCGTGCTGGATCAGGACGCCGATGTGTCCGGCGCCGAGGCGGGCGCCGATCTCCAGGACGGTGCACCGGCCGTCGGGGCCGAGGACGAGTTCGGTGTGGGTGGCGCCGTTGCGGACGCCGACCGCGGCGATCGCCCGGTCGGCCTGTTCGAGCAGGGCCCCTTCGGCGGCCGCGGGCAGGCGCGCGGGCAGCGCGTGGCCCAGCTCGACGCGGTGGATGCCGCCGGTGGTGTGCTTGCGGGTGATGCACAGATGGGTGGTGACCTCGTGCTGGGTGACGGATTCGACGCTGAACTCGCGGCCGCAGACGTGTTCTTGGACCAGGACGCGACCGTCGCGCGGCATCCCGTACATCGCCTTCGCCTGGCGGGCGGCGTCCCAGGCCGGCTCCAGTGCTTCGGGGCTGGTGACCACGGTGACGCCGGCTGATCCGGCGCCGTCGGCCGGTTTGACGACGCAAGGGAAGCCGACCGCACCGGCCGCGGCTCGCAGCTCTCGCGAGTCCGTGACGATCGTGGTGCGGAGCGTGGAGACGTGGCCGGCTTCGAACGTGGCCGCCATGAGGGCCTTGTTGCGTGCGGCGGCCGCACGTTCGGGATCGTTGCCGGGCAGGCCGAGAGCCGCGCACGCCCGGGCGGCCAGGTCGGTGAGGTACTCGTTGACGGTGAGCAGGGCCTTCGCGCCGATCCGACGCCCGTAGCCGGTGATGTCCTGCAGGGCTTGGTCGGGCCGGACGAAGTCGGTGACCAGGCGGCCCGCCAGGAGCTGGCGCAGCTCGCCGGAGTAGGTGGCGAGGGTGGCGGCGTTGGTGACGGCGTGAACGGGGTGGCCGGAGGCGGCCGCGGCCCGGGCCAGGTGCTCGGACTCGGGGCCGGCCGCCTCCAGCAGCAGGACCGGCATGCTCACCGGTAGTCCTCCGGTCCGCCCGCGCGGCGCATGTCGAGGGTGAAGCAGTGGAATCCGCCGCCGAACAGGCGGCGGTGCCGGTGTCGGACCGGGATCACGGTGAAGCCTTCGCCCTCCAGGGTTTTGATCAGGCCGGTGCAGTCGGCGTTGACCAGCACTCGCTGCTCGTCCAGGGACAGCACGTTGATGTCGATGTAGGGGCTGGTGAGGACCAGGTCGGTGTCGTCGTAGGTGGGGAAGCTGCCGGGGCCGGGCTCGGGCGGCACGATGAACTTCCAGCTCTGGAAGGCGTCCGGGAGCATGTCGCGCAGCCCGGCGTGCCGGGCGAGGAACACCCCGGGCTTGAGGGCCAGGAGCATGGAGTCGATGTGGTTGTCGGCCATGCGGTGCACGCGGTGGAGGCGGAAGCGGCCGGTCACCTGCCGCTGGAGCCAGTCGGCGCCGAGCCGGTGGTTGTCCTGCGCGATGTTGACGATGAGGTCCTGGCCCAGGCGCAGGACCTGGGCGCCGTCCAGCATCATCTCGATGCCGACGTCGTACGGGCTGGGCTGCGGGTTGGTGATCGGTTCGGTCGGTCCGCCGAGGGTGGTGGCGGCGTCCCGGGCGTAGGAGAGGTCGAAGCTGGCGTCGGTGAGAGTGGGCCGGGGCATCGTCGACCAGCGGGCGCCGGCGTCGGCGTAGTGGCGGAAGACGGGAGTCAGCAGCCGGGTTTCCAGGTAGCGGCTGCGGATCGCGGGCGCCGTTTCGATGATCTCGTCGCCGAGGATGAGGGTGTTGTCGCGTACGTTCAGGGCGGGGGTCGGGGCGGCCTGCCAGCCCAGCCCGGCGATCGGTAAGGCGTTTTCGGGCAGCGGCAGCGGCCGGTGCACGGTGATGCCGAGCGAGGTGAGCGTGGCGGCGAGGTGCTCGACGTCTTCGTGGAGTTCCTCGGTGTACCGCTTGCTGATCTTCCACGTCTCTGCCTTCCCGCCGCTGCCGCGGGCGGCCAGGCGCGGGTAGGCCCAGTCGGAGCGGTAGCCGCCGAGGGCCTCGTGGAAGAACAACTCGAAGGTGAGGTCCCGGTCGTGCCCCACGTAGTTCTCTGCGGACCCCACCACGATCTCGCTCAGTGGGGTGAAGTCGTCGTAGCTGTTCAGCATGGGTGCGTCCTCGCTTCTTCAGGCGCCGGCCCGGCTGTCGGCGGCCGGGAGGGGAATGTGCTGGCTGGTCAGGGCGCGGCCGTGTCGGGCGTGCAGCACGACGTGGTCGCTGCGGAGCTGGAGGGTGCGCTGCTCGCTCCAGCCGGCGTAGCGGTACTCGCCGTCGGCGACGGGCACGAGGGCGTAGCGGTGGTCCCCGGCCTGAAGGACGAGCCCGTCGCCGCGCTCGGCGAGCCGGACGGCCGTGCTGGGGCCCTCCAGCGGGGTGTCGTGGCCGAAGTCCATGAACCCGGACGGCAGGGTCAGGGAGGTCGGCAGCGCGGCGGGCGGCCGCGTGGGGGTGTGCTGCCGGTTGAACAGCACGTCGGCGGCGGCGAGTTCCTCCTGCCACGGTTCGGGGAAGAGTCCGGCGAGCTCGCGGGTGAGCAGCGTGTCGATGACCGCGTGGACGCGCCGGACGGGCCCGGTGTTGCGCACCAGGTGCTCGCGGGAGAAGTCGCCGTACCAGAAGGTGCCGGGCTGCCACCGGTGTTCGGTGCCGTCGAGGACGAGGACCGCGCCGGGATGGGTGACGATCGGGATGTGCAGGCGCATCATGCCCCGCTCCAGGGCGTACTTGGGGTCGCAGTGGGGCTGGGAGGCGGCGGCGGGGCCGAGGGCGAGCAGCCGTACGGCGTTCAGCGGGGCCGGGATGCTGTCGAGGATCTGTTGCAGGTAGGGCAGTTGCTGCAGCCAGCAGGTGGCGGCGTAGTCGTCGGGGCCGGGGCCGCCGGGGTCGGTGCGGGTGGGGTCGCCGCCGGGGCTGCGCAGCGGAAGGACGCGCCAGTCGGTCGGCGTGTCCGGGCCGATGCGGTCGGCGGCGTAGTGGGTGCGCTGGCGCTCCCACTCGTGTTCGGTGACCTGGGTGAGTTCGCGGGCGAGGCGGGCGGCGTCGAAGACGGGGGTGAGGCGGGCCGCCGGTGCGGGCCGCGCGGGTGTCGTGGTGCTCATCGGGGTGTGCCTTTCGTCAGGCCGCCGCGCGGCAGGGCGCGGCGAAGCGGGTGTCCAGGGCGTTCCAGATCGCGTCGTGGCCGGCCGGGGTGTCGTAGATGGTGGAGAAGGTGAACTGGGCGCCGTTGCCGGCGGGCGGGTCGACGATGGGCATCGACACGATCACTCCGGTGCGGGTGGCGGGGTCGTAGCCGAGGCCGAGCTCGGTCAGCGTGCGGTGGAAGGTGGCGCTGTCCGGGATCGTCCAGTGGGCGGGGACGTGGGATTCGGTGACGGTGCGCTCGGGTGCGGCGTTCGCGTGCACGATGTGGTGTGCGAACACCTCGTAGATGTGCCAGGACCCGGTGACCTGGGCGTTGACCTCGGTGAACAGCACCTGACCTTGGGGGGTGACGATGGCGTCGGTGCTGAGGCGGCCGCGGTAGCCGACGTCCCGGTAGGTGGCGGCGAGGCGGGCCGAACCGTCGAGCAGCTGCTTCTGCACGGCCGGGGTGAGATCGCGCAGGGGGACGCTCTCGTGGCTCAGGCGCCGGCTCGTGTAGCGCAGCTCGCCCATCTCGGTCGGCTGGATGCCGGTGTCGGTGAGGTGCTGCTCGCAGTACACGGTCCGTGCGTCGGGGATGAACTCCTCGAGGACGACGGGGAAGCGTCCGTCGGCGGACGCCCACGTCCAGCGCTCGGACCAGTACGCGGCGATGCCCGCGGTCAGGTTCGTGCCGTCCAGCTGGTGTTGGTGGCGGGCGCCGACGTGGCCGGTGGCCAGAGAGGGGTCGGCCACGAGCAGCTCGTTGCCTACCCCGGCGCCGTTGTGGGCCTGCTTGACCACGACCGCCCCGGCGTTCTCCAACAGCCGCTGCGTCGCAGCGGCAGCCTCGCCCGGGTCGCGGACGACGGTACCCGCCGCGACGGGCGCGCCTGCCGTCGCCGCGAGCATCCTGAACACCGTCTTGTTGTTGACGAGTTCACCGCCGCCCTGGGCGAGGAAGCCGGCACCGGGCAGCTTCTCGGCCAGGCCGAGGGCCGTGGCGAAGCGGGCGACGGACGCGGACGGCCACATCGCCCACACCTCCTGAACCGCGCGGGTGCCGCCGTGCCCGGCGAGCACGGAGCGCACCTGGTCGATCAGGGCGGGGTGGGTGAGCATCTGCGGGTCGAGCAGCCGGTGGCCGAACTGGCCGGGCGGCACCGTCACCAGGTGTAGCTGGCTGGGGTCTGTGCCGGTCAGGGCGGTCGCGTAGCGCAGGAAGTGCGGGTCGGGCGGGGCGCACAGGACGACGAGGTCGCCGTTGCGGGCGCCCCACAGCGCACGCTGCGTCCACGCCCACAGGTCGGTGCGGTTGCGGATGGACGGGTCGATGTGGTTGGCGATGATGATCCTCAACGCAGGCTCCAGGGAGGGCAGGAAGAGCAGAGGTCAGGGCTGGAGGGAGAGCGGCAGGCGGGCGAAGGTGCGCATCGTGGCCGTGCGCCGGCGTGGTGCGTCCCCGGCCGGGCACGGCCAGGTCTGGGTGTCGAGCAGGGTGTCGACGAGCACGGCCAGGACGCACTGCGCCATGACGGTGCCAAGGCAGGCGTGGGTGCCCCAGCCGTAGCCGAGGTGCCGGTTGGGCGTGCGGTCCAGCACCAGCCGATCGGGGAGTGCGAACATGTCGGGGTCGCGGTTGGCCGCGGCGAACAGCACGGTCACCTTCTCGCCGCGGCGCACGCGTACGTCGCCGATCGCGACGTCGCCGGTGGCCAGGCGGGTGGTGCCCTGCACGGGGCCGTCGAAGCGGACCAACTCGTCGACGGCCGTACGCACCAGGCCGGGGCGCTCGCTCAGCGCGGGCCGGATCTCGGGATGGTGAGCCAGGGTGTGCAGCAGGTTGCCGAGCGCGGCGGTGAGGGTGGAGTAGCCGCCCTGGAACATCACGCGGGCCGTGTGCCGCACGTAGGCCGTCTGCTCCGGGCTGGCGTCCGCGGTGTGAGCGCGGACATGGCCCAGCAGCCCGGTGGGCCGGCCGGTCGTGGTGAACCAGGAGGCCACCAGGTCGCTCAGCTGTGCGCGGGCGCGGCGGCCGGGCTCGATCAGCTCGGGTTTCAGGCCGGCGTCCATGCTCCGCATGATCGTGTCGGAGATTGCCGCCCACTCGGCCAGCGGCGGCGGCGTGACGCCGAGCAGGTCGGCGATGGCGGCCAGGGCGACAGGCTGCGCGAGCTCGCGCATCGCCTCCACCTCCGGCTGCGTGGCGCATGGGTGAAGCCGTTCGCGGATCACCTGCCCGACCGAGTTCTGGAGGGCGTCCAAGTCCTGGGCGTGCAGCGCGGTCATGAACAGGCTGCGCACGCCCGCCTGCTGGGGCGGATCGAGGACCTGCACGCTGAGGTGCGCGTCCGGTACGGGGATGCCGAGGCGGCGCGGATCCCGCGCGAACGTGCCGTGGTCGCGCAGCACGCGCAGGCAGTCCTCGTACCGGGTGATCAGCCAGCACTCCATCACCTCGTGCCAGGCCACCGGCGTCTGCTCGCGCAGGTCGGCGAGTTGCGGATACGGGTCGGCGAGCGTCGCCTCGTGAAGCGGGTCGTAGCGCACTGGGGATGTCATCGGCCCTGCAGCCATCGCGGGGTTCTCCTTCACAGCAGGGGGTGATGCGGTCCCGGCCGCCGGCGATGCCGGCGGCCGGGATGCGGACAACGGGCCTCGTCAAGTGCGAGGCGATCAGTGGTCGTAGCCCATGACGGCCCCTCCCCTCATCCGGAGGTGTCCCGGCCCGAACCGGCCGGATGCACACAGCGTCGCCCGCACCCCGCCGCAAGGTCATTGCGCCTGTTCAGGGCCGGGATTGCGGCTTGCCGCAATGCTCGTTTCCGCCCTGCCGGGGCGGCGGCGCCTGGGATAGCGTGAAAGCTCAGGCTTGGTATGACGGGGGCGCCCATGACCGCCGCAATCACCCGCTCGCGACGTGCCGCCATCTCGCGGGAAGCCGCGCTGATCCGCAGACGCTGCCAGAGCACCGGCTTCACCACCGAGCACATCGCCGCGGCGATCCGCGAGGAACTCGCGGAGGTCACCGAACTGGAAGCGTGGAGAATGGCGTTGGGCTGGTCCCGGGCCGACACCATCGCGCAGATCGGTGAGCTGTACATCGCGGACGGGCTGCTGCCGCCCGGATTATCGGAACAGATGCTGTGCCGCTGGGAACACAACCCCAAAGAGTGGCCTGGGCAGGACTACGCGGTGATGCTGTGCCGCGCCTACCGGGCCACACCCGAGCAACTGGGACTGCACCAGGTTGCGCGTGTACGGCAGTTGTCGGCGTGGACCGCGGAGCTGATCGGATACGGTCGCAACGACGCCGGCGGTGCCGTATCCGGCCGGCAGGAAGGGGCGGATCCGATGACCACCGACGCGGGGCTTCCCTCGGTCAGAGAGTCCCTCCAGCTTGCGCTCCTGGCGGAACCCGAGGGAAGCCCGCTGGTCGACGAACTCGCCGAAGCTGCCGCCGACCACTACCACCTGAACTACAGCAAGCACCCCGTCCCGGTGCTGTTCAGGGAGGTCCGCGCGGCCCGCACCCTGCTGGCCAGGTTGCTTTCTCCTGGCACGGAGGGCACCGAGCTGCACCGCCAGGTTGGCCGGCTCTCAGGGCTGCTGGGCAACCTGGCCTTCCACCTGGACGATCCGGCCGGGGCGCGCACCCACCTGGGTACCGCCGTGTCGTACGCCAACCGGTGCGGTGATACGGCGCTGGCGGCGTGGGCGTACGGGGCGCAGAGCATGGTGGCCCGCCACACCGGCAACCTGACCGCCGCGCTGGCGTACGCCGAGCGTGGCGCGGCCGCCGCCCCCGCCGGCCTGGTCCGTGCCCAGCTCCACGCCTGGGCGCTGCTGCCCACCCTCGCCCAGCAGGGCCTGGACCGGGAGGCGGCCGCCGCCCTCGACGTGGCCTTGACCGAACTCGAAGCCGACCCGGCCGGCCAGGCCCCGGGCCGTTTCGGCTTCGACGAACCCGAACTCGCCCTGCACCAGGCCGAGGCTCACCTCACGCTGGGCCGCACCGACCAGGCCCGCGCCCGCGCCGAGGCCTCCGCGGCCGCCTGCACACCCGGCACCCCTGGATGGGCCGCAGCCACCCTTGTCCTCGCCCAGGCCGAGGCCTCCGACCAGCCGTCCGACGCCGCTCAGCGCGCCCTGGACGTCCTCGACCGGGTGCCACCGAGCCGCCTGCGCGCCACCGCCCGCACTCGGCTGCAGCGACTGGAGGGCCTGCTCGCCGCCCGCCCCGCCGAGTACGTGGCCGATCTGCGTGAACGCCTGCGCACCCTGCCGCCTCCTGTGGACGCGTCCGGCGCCGCATCGGCGTGAGGTGAGCCGGACATCCGGCCGTGGTCCGCGGTCAGGGGTGGCTGAAGCCACGGTCGGGGTTGCGGGCCTGTTCGGGGTCGAAGGCGGCGAACCAGTCGTGCGGGGCGAGATTGACCATGCCCAGGGACTGATGGATCTCGTTGTCAGGCTGTTCGATGCCGTCAAGGGAGTTGTCGAACAGCATCAGCACGTCGTGGTCTTGGAAGAGGAGATCGGAGCAGGCGTCCCAGTCGAAGTCCGCCCGGTCTTCGGGCAGGCCGACCACGGTGTCCCGCACGAGCCGCGGCCGGTTGCGCGTCAGGTCCTGGGCGCGGGCGATGCCGAGGTGCAGGGCCATCTCCTCGCCGGTGCTGCGCGGTTCGACGTCGGCGTTGGTCGAGCAGTCGGCGGCCAGGTCGTCGAAGGCCCGGGCCATCTGCCGCCGCCAGGTGCCGTCTTGGTTCCAGGTCACCCGCGGCAGCGAGCCGAAAACCCCGCCGGCACTCCGCTGGGCCGGCTCATCCCCTAGCGCGGACACTTCCTGCCACGCCTGGTCCGACAGCTGCTGAAGGGCCAGGTGCAGCACCGCTCGCGTGCGCGCGGTGAGGACCTCCTCCCCTTCGTCGTCTTCTTCGTCCCAGTCTTCGCTGAAGGGATCGGCTCCGCCGTAGCGGGCGCGGGAGCGCAGCTGCGCGCGGACACGATGCGCGGCCTCTTCGGGGGCGGCGAGCGACGTGTCGATGATCAGCAGTTCGTCGGAGAACGGTTCGGCGCTCAGCAGGACGGCGGCCTCCGTGAGGAGGGCCGTCTCCGTGTCGCCGGAGACACGGGGGAGGACCACCGCGTACTGATTATCGGTCAGCCGATCGATGATGCTGGAGGCCAGCCCGGCGACGATCCAGGGGTCATCCCAGGGCGCGGCAATGTGGAGGTCGTCGACCACGAGGACGTTGCCCGGCAGGTCAACGAAGTTCTCGTACTCCGGAGTGAACTGGCCGTCGGCGTCGAAGAGTTGTTCCGCCACCACCGCGGGGAAGGACTGCTCGTCGGCGATGCGCTCGTGAAGGTTGTGGGCCTTCCAGTACAGGCCGCGCGTCGCACGCACACGGGCCACCATCTCGTCGTCGGCGAGGAGAGAAATCTGCCAGGTCTGCACGCCCTCCGCGGAGGGATCGATAAGCCGGTGGACATGCCGGAACTCCAACGTCAGGGTGCTGGGATCCGCCTTGGCATGAGACCTGGTTGTCTGATCGGTCATCGACTTCCTCTCGCCGTGCAGCCGCCGCGAGGGCGCGATCCCAGGCTAGTCAGCACGAAGCCCGCCCTGTGCACCATCAGCACAAAGCACCCGATCCAGCGGCCCATTGTCTCCAGGAGCCCGGGGTTTAGGAGGCGTGGGAGCCCAGGAACACGCCGGCCAGCGTCCCGGCGAGCAGAAACGGGCCGAACGGGATCCTGCTCGTACGGTCGGCCCGGCCCGCGAGCATCAGGCCGATACCGTACAGCGCGCCGAACAGGTACCCGGCGAAGGTCCCGACCAGGACGATCGCCCAGCCGTACCAGCCCAGGACAGCGCCCAGGACAAGGGCGAGTTTCACGTCGCCGAACCCGAAGCCCTTGCTGATCAGGAAGAGCACAAAGTAGCAGGCGGCCAGGATGAGGGAGCCGAGCAGCGCGGACGTCCAGCTGCCGCTGGCGCCGGGCAGCACCGCGGCGACGCCGAGCAGGACGAGCGCGGCCGCGGCGAGCGGCAGGGTGAGCACGTCGGGCAGCCGGTGCGCCGCGAAGTCGACGGTAGCGAGCAGCACGGCGGCCGGGGCGAGCAGCAGCCAGACCACCAGCTCGGGGCGGGCCCCGGTGGCCGCCGCGAGCAGGGCGCAGACCACGGCCGTAGCGGAGGCGGCGGACAGTGCGCTCGGCCCGTAGGTGTCCCCGGCGGCGCAGCGAGCACGCCCCAGCCAGCCGCCGCCGGAACCGGTGAGCGGATGGCCGGCCGGGCACACCGACCGCCAGGGTTCCTCGGACGGCACGGACAGCCGGTATGCGGGACGGGGTATGAGCACGCCCGTGCCGTAGCCCCACAAGGCGGCAGCCGTGATGATCAGCAACGTCTCCACCGGACGGAGCCTATGCTCAGCTGCGCTCGGTCCCGTCCTGCAGGGCCGCGGCAAGGACGCGCGTCCACGTGGCCGGCCGCGTCAGTCGTTAGGCGTCTTCTCCGGACGATCTTCCGTGCGGGCGTGGCTCCACTTATCCCTGAGCTCGTGCCACGTGTCGATCACCTTGAACAGGTCCCGCATGAACGAGTCGAGATCGTGCACGAAGGCACGCAGGAACATCAGCAAGAGCCCCGCTATCGCAAACACGGCGACGATGATCAAAACGATGTGGTCGGTCTCCACCGGCGGCCTTCCCTTTCCCAAGGGAAAGCCGAACTGATGCAAAGCAGCCTCAGCTCGACCACCCTCAGAGCGGTCGTCGCTGAGACCTGCCGACGTTCAGCGTCTCAAGCAGCGCGTGTCCGACGCGCGCGGGTACTGCCACCGTGGAGCGGGTGCAGCTCCTTGCTCGATTACTCAGAGTGAGGTTCCCCCGCTGCGCGGGAGCGGATGACTAGCTGGTCAGGGCGGATTGACGTGGTTTCAGGTTCACTGGTTCGGCTGTTGCCCGGCTGGCGTAGTGCTTCTCCTCGTACTCGATCGGGCTGAGGTAGCCGAGGCGTTTCTGGATGCGGCGGGGGTTGTAGAAGCCGTCGATGTACTCGAAGAGCGCGAGGTTCGCTTCGGCCCTGGTCGCGAAGACCCGGCCGCGGATGCACTCGGTCTTGATCACCATCCACAGGTTCTCCGCCAGGGCATTGTCGAACGAGTCGCCGACCGAGCCCATGGACGCCTGGATCCCGGCCCTGACCAGGCGTGTTGTCAGCTTCACAGAGGTGTATTGGGTGCCGTGGTCCGCGTGGTGAACAAGCTCACCGGGCGCGACTTCGCGGCTGGCCAGGGCATACTCCAGCGAGGTCAGGACCAGGTCCGCGTCCGCACGGGCGGAGGTCTCCCAGGCCACCACCCGGCGGGAGAATGCATCCCGGATCGCGGACAGCCACAACGGCCCCTCCAGCGTCGTGACCATGGTGAGGTCGGTGACCCACAACCGGTTCGGCCCGGCCGCAGTGAAGTCGCGTTGCACCAGGTCAGGGGCAAGGTTGGCGGCCGGGTCCCGGTGAGTGAAACCTTTGTTCCGGCGGGGGCTGATCCCGGCCAGGCCGGCCTGGCGCATGAGCCGTTCGACACGCTTGCGGCCGACGTGTACGCCTTCACGCTTGAGGACGGCGTGCACGCGGGGTGAGCCGTAGATCCCGCCGGAGTCGGCGTGGACCTGCCGGATCTTCCCGGTCAGCTCGGCGTCCTGGCGGCGCCGCTCGCACGGCTCCTTCTCGGCCTGGCGCCAGCGGTAGTAGGTGGAGGAAGGGATGTTCAGTTCCCGGAGTACGGGCTCGACCCCCAGGTGCGGGTGCTCGTCGACGAGCGCGGTCACCTGGGCCGGGTCGGGTCGAGCTGGGCCGCGAAAAAAGCCGAGGCCGTCCGCAGGACCTCGTTGGCCCGGCGCAGTTCCCGCACCTCGCGCCGCAGCTGAGCCAGCTCTTCCTTCTCCTCGGTGGTGAGCATGTCGTTCCGTTCGCCGGCGTCGGCCTCGGCCTGGCGGATCCAGTTGCGCAGGGCCTCGTGGTGCACACCGAGCTCCTCAGCCATGCGGCGGATCACGGGCTTCGGCTCAGCGGTCCGGTACATCCGCACCGCACGTTCACGCAACTCCAGCGGGTACTTCCTCGGGGCAGGCATCGTCAGGGCTCCTCTCGTGAGACCCATCTGACCCTCTGTCACCTCGTCCCGCATCTCGGGGGAACCTCAGAGCTGCGTTCGATCCCACCTGCAGGTTCCTGATACGTCGACTCAGGGCCGCCCGCAGGCGAAATCAGGCTAACTCGGACGCGACCACTCAAGCCAGCCCGTCGGACAAGGTGATCACCGGGAGCATGAGTGCGCCGCTTCTTGCTGCTCAAGCACCGTTCAGGTGCGTTCCGTCCACTCCTTGAGCGCCGCAGCCAGGGCGCGCACATCTACCTGCCCGGCCGACACCTGGTCGGCAAGGTCGGCGGCCTCCTTGGCAGTGAACCGTACGGGCAGGCCGGACGCGTGCAGGTAGCCGGCCGCGACCGTCGCGCCGAAGAGCTCGTTGCTGTGCTCCAGGGCCGGGACCCGGGCCAGCGAGTGGAAGAGAGCGGCGGCCCGGTGATGCGGCCGCGGGTACACGGGTTCATCCAGGACGCGGAAGGCGTGCCGTGCACGGGCTGCTTCCAGCGCTCCCCAATCCGTGACGTCCGGATCGCCCAGCTGCGTGCGGGCGATCTCCAGGAGCCACGGAACATCTACCGTGAGGTCCACTAGGTCGCTGCCCGCCCTACGCCGCGGACGCGGCGGTACCGGGCTGCGGGCCGAACCGGCTGGCGAATTCCTCGCGCACTCCGGGCGTGGCGAGGAAGAGGGCGCTGCCCTCGAGGAAACGTGCCTTGTTGAGCTCCTGGGCCAGGACGCGTCCGGCGTACACCGTCGGATCCTCGTGCCGCTCGTGCGCCTCGCGCTCCAGCTGCGCGTACTGCTCGTCATCGATCTCGATGCGGATTTCCCTGGCCATGGCCCCACGGTAGCGGTGCCAGGCGCCGGATGGGAGTGGATACCGGAGGCGAGATCCGCGGGGCCGTCATGGTCCATGATTGAACTAGACGCAATCAGATCGCTACTGAACGTAATGTTTTTTTGGTCATCGGCTGCACGTTTCGGCCGTCAGGAGCGCTTCATGAGTGGAGGCGGCTGTCGCCTCTGGTGCCTAGTAGGGCTTGGTCAGCTACAGGTGTGAGTGGCGTGTCTGTTGGGCAGCGGGCGTCGTTGGGGTGGTGTGACACCTGGGGAGATGGCTGAGGTCCGGGAGGACCTGGAGGCGTTCACGGCGGAGTTGTTCGACGGGTTTGTCCGCGCTGACCAGCGGCGTTGGGGCCAGGTATACGTGCGTGGGCTGCTCCTGGACGGACGGCGCAAGTCGGTGGAGCCGATGGCGGCGAGGCTGGGCGAGGACGGCAACCGGCAGGCGCTGGCGCACTTCGTGACGACCAGCCCGTGGAATCCGGCGCATGTGCGGGCCCGCCTGGCGTGGAAGATGCACGACGCGATCCAGCCGGAAGCGCTGATCGTCGACGACACCGGCTTCCTCAAGGACGGGGACGCCTCGCCCTGCGTGTCCCGGCAATACACCGGGACTGCAGGAAAGGTCACCAACTGTCAGGTGGGCGTCTCATTGCATCTGGCCCACGACCATGCCTCGGCCGCGATCGACTGGCGGCTGTTCCTGCCCGCCTCCTGGGATCCCGCCTCGCCGGAGGCAGATCCGGCAAAGGTCGCCCGCCGCGATCGGTGCGGCATCCCGGCCGAGGCCGCTCACGTGGAGAAGTGGCAGCTGGCCCTGGACATGATCGACGAGGCCCGCAGTTGGGGCGTGGACGTTCCACTGGTCGTGGCGGATGCCGGATACGGCGACGCCACCGCCTTCCGCCTGGGCCTGGAGGAACGGAACCTGGTCTACGCCGTCGGGATCTCTTCCCGCATCACAGCCCACCCCGCACACGCGCGGCCTCTCACCCCGCCCTATCAGGGCACCGGCCGGCCGCCGGTGGCAACGTATCCGGACAAGCCGACGACGGTGAAGGAACTTCCCAATCGTGTTGTCAAGCTGCTCCCGTGACGGGAGGTGAAGCGTGAAAGCATTCTCCGTCACGGATCATCGCCCACAGGACATTGAGGCGTCGGCGCGCGAGGGCCAGCAGCGCCTGCTTGTGGCCCTTGCCCTCGTTCCGCTTCCG